>JBJHBH010000068.1:0-18535 GCA_050485365.1 Desulfuromonadales bacterium
GCCCGAAGACGTCCTGCCCGAGCGACTGGACGGGGTACTCGCGGTCATCTACCTCGTCTTCAACGAGGGCTACTCGGCAAGTCACGGCGACGCCCTGGTCCGTCATCAACTCTGCGGCGAGGCGATCCGCCTCGGCAACAAGATAGGCCGCCAGAAGGCCGGCACCAGCCGACTCGGTGCCACCGTAGACGTTCCGCACAAGCGCGGCCTCGACGGCCGCGGTGCCCCCGAGACCCTCGCCGTCACCCTGAACCAGATCATCACCGGGATCCGGACCCAGGCGGCCCCCGCGCCGCGCCGCGCCGCCCCGGCGGCGGCCGAGCCCCCGGGCGAGCGGGCGCCGGCGCTGGAGACGGTGGCGATCACCGCCGACAAGCCGACCAACGCCCTGATCATCAACAGCACCCCCGAGGATTACGAGACGCTGCAGGGGATCATCCGCCAGCTCGACGTGCGCCGCCGCCAGGTCTTCGTCGAAGCGCTCATCCTCGAACTCTCCATGACGGCGACCAAACAGCTGGGGGCCACGTTGCAGGGGGCGATCGCCACTGGCGGCGACGGCGTCATCTTCGGCGGCACCGGCTCGGGGCCGCCCGACTCCATGTCGGTGCTGGGGCCGAGCGCCGGGCTCCTCGCGCAGGCCATCGACGGCATCCGCCTCGGCGGCCTCTCCAAGCTCATCACGGTGACCGCCCCCGACGGAAGCCAGGTCACCGTGCCGGCCCTGTCGGCCCTCATCGACCTGTCCCAGGGGACCTCCGACGTCAACATCCTGTCGGCGCCTCGGCTGCTGACGAGCGACAACGAGGAGGCCGAGATCATCGTCGGGCAGAACGTGCCGATCATCACCCAGCGCCTCACCGACGCCGCCGGGGTCGGGCTCGCCCAGAGCGTGGCCGTCGAGCGGCGCGACGTCGCGCTGACGCTGCGCTTCACCCCCCAGATCACCGAGGGGAACATGGTGCGCCTCAACGTGATGCAGGAGATCACCGACATCGCCCCCACCGCCGTCGGCAACGTCGATCAGGTCGGCCCGACGCTGACCAAGCGCCTGATCCGCAACACCGTCCTCGCCGAGGACGGCCGCACCGTCGTTCTGGGCGGCCTCATCGACAGCAACGTGACCGAGAGCGTGCGCAAGGTTCCGCTGCTCGGCGACATCCCGGGGCTGCGCTGGCTCTTCCGGAACACCTCGACCACCGATCGCAAGACGAACCTGCTCGTCTTCATCACCCCGACCATCATCCGCGACCCGTCCGATCTGAGCGACGTCACCCGCCAGAGCCGCGAAAACATGGAGCTGTTCAAGGCCGGGCTCTACCAGCCGGCCATCCACATCGACGAAGAGCCGGAGCCGATCGAGTATCGCCTGCCGGAGATTCAATAGGAACCGTATGACCCGTTGGAGAGTGCTGGGGGAGATCCTCCAGGCCGATTTCGGCGTCGCGCAGGAGCGCATCGCCGAGGCGCTCAAGAATCAGGAAGTCTCGGGGAAGCTCCTGGGAGAGATCCTTCTGGGGATGAAGGCGATCACACCCGACCACCTCGCCGCCGCCCTGGCTGCGCAGCAGGGGCTCGACTATCTCAAGACGATCCCCGACGAGGCGGCCGGCGCCGACCTGCTGGAGCTGATCCCCATCGGCTTCGCCAAGGAATACCGCGTCTTCCCCGTCGCGCGCAGCGACGGAAGGCTGCGGGTGGCGGTGGCCGATCCCCTCGACACCCGCCCCCTGAACGATCTGGCGGCGCTGACCCGCACCCGCCTCGACGTCGCAGTGGCGACGCCCGACGAGATCCTGCGCGCCATCAACCGCAGCTACGAACGCAAGGCCGGCGAGACGAAGGACTTCGTCGAGGACATCGAGGGGGGCGACGGGCAACTCGCCGGGAACCTGGAGCCGGCCGACCTGCTCGACACCTCGGACGAGGCGCCGATCATCCGCTTCGTCAACAGCCTCATCACCCAGGCGTACAAGCAGCGCGCGAGCGACATCCACATCGAACCCTTCGAGACCGAGCTCGTCATCCGCTACCGCGTCGACGGCATCCTCTACGACGTGCTGTCGCCGCCGCACCGGGCGCAGGCGAGCATCACCAGCCGCCTGAAGATCATGTCCAACCTGAACATCGCCGAGAAGCGCCTGCCGCAGGACGGCCGCTTCCGGGTACGCATCGCCGGCAAGGACGTCGACGTGCGCGTCTCGACTCTGCCCACCGCCTTCGGCGAGCGCGTCGTCATGCGTCTGCTCGACAAGGCCTCCAACGTCCTCACTCTGGAGGAGGTCGGGATGGACCCGGAGATGCTGCGCATGGTGAACGGCATGATCACCAAGAGCCACGGCATCTTCCTCGTCACCGGCCCCACCGGCTCGGGCAAGACGACGACCCTCTACGCGGCGCTCACGCGCCTGAACAGCCGCGAGAAGAACATCATCACCGTCGAGGACCCCATCGAATACCAGCTCGCCGGGGTCGGGCAGATCCAGGTCAATCCGAAGATCAACCTGACCTTCGCCGCGGGGCTGCGCTCGATTCTGCGCCAGGATCCCGACATCATCATGGTCGGCGAGATCCGCGACGGCGAGACGGCCGAGATCGCCGTGCAGTCGGCCCTCACCGGCCATATGGTCTTCTCGACCCTGCACACCAATGACGCCGCGGGGGCGCTCACCCGCCTGGTCGAGATGGGGATCGAGCCGTTTCTGGCCGCCTCCTCCATCGTCGGCATCCTCGCGCAGCGCCTGGTGCGCCGGGTCTGCCCGAGCTGCCGCGAGGCGTACCGCCCCACCCCCGAGATGCTGCGCGAGATGGGGCTCGGCACGGCCGTGGCCTCGGACGCCGTCTTTTATCGCGGCGCAGGGTGCTCCGAGTGCATGGGGATCGGCTACCGGGGCCGTCAGGGGATCTACGAGCTCCTCACCGTCGATGAGCAGGTGCGCGATCTGCTGCTGCAGAACAAGGACGCCGCCTCCATCAAGAGCGCCGCGATGAAGAAGGGGATGCGCACCCTGCGCGACGCCGGGCTCGCCATGGCGCTGGCGGGCGAGACCTCCATCGAGGAAGTGCTGCGCGTCACCCAGGAGGAGATCTAGCGTTGCCTCTTTTCGAGTACACCGGGTACAACGCCGCCGGCAAGAAGGTCTCCGGAGCGGTCGAGGGCGCCGGACGACGCGCCGTTCTGCTCAAGCTCAAGGCCGACGGGATCTTCCCCACGACCCTGAACGAGGAGGCGGCCGCCTCCGCCTCCGGCGCCAAGGCCACCATCAAACTGGAGCTGACCCGGCGCATCCCCGTCACCGAGCTCGCCACCGCCACGCGCCAGCTCGCCACGCTGCTGAGCGCGGGGCTCCCCCTCGACGAGGCCCTCGGCACCATCGGCGGGCAGCTCGAGAACGTACGCCTGGCGCGCGCCTTCAGCGCCGTGCGCGAAGAGGTCGTCCAGGGGCAGTCGCTGCACGAGGCGCTCGGCGCCCATCCGCGCATCTTCCCCGTCCTCTTCGTCAACATGGTGCAGGTGGGGGAGAACACCGGCACCCTCGATCAGGTCCTGCAGCGCCTCGCCGACTTTCTCGAAGAGCAGGCCAAGCTCAAGAGCCGCATCCAGTCGGCCATGGCGTATCCGGTGCTGATGTGCCTCATCGGCGTCGGCGTCCTCTTTTTTCTCTTCGCCTTCGTCGTGCCGCAGGTGGTCCGCATGCTCGAGGATCTGGGGCAGGCGCTGCCGACCCCGACGCGGGTGCTGATCGGCACCAGCGACTTCCTCTCGGCCTGGTGGTGGGTCTTTTTGCTGCTGCTGGCGCTGGGCGCGCTGGGCGTGCAGCGCTGGCGGCGCACCGAGGAGGGTCGCTACAAGCTCGACCGCCTCGCGCTCAAGGTCCCCCTGTTCGGACGGCTGAACCTGCTCGTCGCCACGGCCCGCTTCAGCCGCACCTTGGCGACCCTCCTTCGCAGCGGCGTTCCGCTGCTCAAGGCCCTCGACATCGTCACCAACCTGATGCAGAACAAGGTCCTTCGCAAGGTCCTCGAAGACACCTCCGTCGCCGTGCGCGAGGGCGAAGGGCTCGCCGCGCCGATCAAGCGCTCGGGGGTCTTCCCCCCCATGGTGGCGCAGATGGCGGCGGTCGGCGAGCGCAGCGGCGACCTTGAAGACATGCTCTTTCGCGTCGCCGACACCTACGAGCACCAGGTCGATCTGACCCTGAACGGCCTTTTGTCCCTGCTCGAGCCGATCATGATCCTCATCATGGGAGGGGTCGTCGGATTCATCGTCCTGTCGATCCTGCTGCCGATCTTCCAGGCGAGCCAGGGGATGGGATGAAAAATCAGGTATCGGGTTTCAGGTATCGGGTTGACCGGAAGCCTGATACCCAAAACCAGAAAATCAGGCATCAGGAGTCAGGTTTCAGGTCCCAGGTCTTAACCTGAAGCCTGATACCCGAAACCTGGAACCTATCTACAAAGGAGTTGCAATGACCAACCAGAAAACAAACCTTTTGCGCGGCCAGAAAGGCTTCACCCTCATCGAGATCATGGTCGTGGTCGTGATCCTCGGGATTCTGGCCGGGATCGTCGTTCCGCGCCTCCTCGACCGTCCCGAGGAGGCCCGCCGCACCCAGGCCGCCGTGCAGATCAAGAGCCTGCAGGAGGCGCTGGCCCTCTACCGGCTCGACAACGGCTTCTATCCGACGACCGAGCAGGGGCTGCAGGCCCTGGTCAGCAAGCCGCAGGTCGGCCGCATCCCCAACCGGTATCGCGACGGCGGCTATATCTCGCGCATCCCCCTCGACCCCTGGGGGAACGAGTACGTCTTCCTCTCACCGGGGATCCACGACGAAGTCGACATCATCTCCTACGGCGCCGACGGCCAGCCGGGGGGCGAAGGCAGGGATGCGGATATCAACAGCTGGGAACTTGACTGATCCTTCGGCTCGCCGGATGTCCTCTCGGCGAGCCGAAGCGGGCTTCACTCTCATCGAGCTCGCCCTGGTCGTTTTGCTGATCGGGCTCTTCTCGGCCTTCGCCGTGCCGCAGCTTCTCGGCTTCGGCGGCAACCACCTGGAGAGCAACGCGCGGCGCATCGCCGGAACGGTCAAGTATCTGTTCAACGAGTCGGCGCTCAACGGCCACGAGTATCACCTCACCTTCAACGTGGACGAAGGGACTTTCGGGGCCCGAGTCCTCAGAGAAAACGGCGAGCTCGTCCCCGCCCCCGGCAGGTGGGGAGAGCAGGCGCTGCGCGGCGATGTGCGATTCCAGAACGTCACGGTGACGGGGCGGGGCCTGTACAGCTCGGGCACGGCGACAAGCGTCATTCACCCCACCGGGTGGCTGGAGGAGACGATCATCCACCTGCGCCAGGGGGAGAACGTCCTCACCGTGCGCGTCAAACCCTTCACCGGCACCTCCGAGATCTTCGATGGATATCGGGAATTCTGAAAAGCAGGCGCCAGGCGCTGGGCGCTGGGCTCCAGGAAAAAGCAATGGCCCTTCCTCGTGCCTCGCGCCTCGGGCCTCGCGCCTCCAAAAGGGCTTCACCCTCCTCGAAGTCATGATCGCCATGGCGGTGGTCGCCATTGCGCTGGTGACGCTGATGGGGATGAGCGTTCGCAGCATCGAGGTGAACGCCCGGCTGCAGAAGACCACGCAGGCGACACTCCTGGCGCAGCAGCGCATGAGCGAGATCGAGGTCGCCGCCGCCGAAGGGAATTCCCCCGCCGAGAACGAAGAAGGGGTCTTCGAGCCCCCCTTCGACACCTTCCGCTGGCGGGTGAACTACGAAGAGACGCCCCTCGACTTTCTGCGTCTGATCACCGTCACTGTCGTCTGGGGGGATGAGGGACGAAACGAGATGGTCGATCTGACCTCCTTCGTCTTTTAACGGAGAACAGTTTATTTCCGTGCGCACCAACCACGAAAACGGCTTCACCCTCGTCGAGGTGATGGTGGCGGTGACGATCATCGCCATCCTCCTCACCTCGGTCTACGGCGTCTTCACCTCCGCCGCCGGCGCCAAGCAGCGGCTGGAGGCCGAGGGGGAGGGATATCATCAGGCCCGGGTCCTGTTCGACCGCATGGGACGTGAGCTCCGGGGCGCCTACTATCAGCAGGGCAAGCGAGGGGTGCGCCTGATCGGCGGCAAGACCCTCGACGACTTTCCTTATCTGGAGCTGACGACGACGGCCGGAACCCCCTACGGCGGGCGCCGCGGCGGGATCTCGGTGGTGCGCTACGAGCTGCGCGTCGACCGCGACGCCCCCGTCGGCGACGACACTCGCGTTCTGATCCGCGACGAATATTCGATGTTCGAGCCCCCCGATGCCGAGCGCGAGGGCTATCGCCTCGCCACCGGCATCGGCGAGATGGCGGTGCGTTTCTACCGCGGGGGGCAGTGGCACGAGGAGTGGCACTCGGGGCGAGAGGGCGGCCTGCCGCAGTTGGTCGAAATCACCCTCACCATGGCCCTGGAGGGGACCGACGTCCCCTTCCGCTCCGCCTTCGAAATCCCCCTGGCCACCGGCGGCCTTCCGTCGGCGGGGTTGCCGTGACGACCCCGGCGCGCAACCAAAGGGGGATGGCCCTGCTGCTGGTCCTGGTGGTGGTGGCCCTGCTGTCGGCCCTGCTCATGGAGTTCGCCTTTTCCACCCACGTCGACATGCGCCTGACCGAGACCTATCGCGACAGCACCCGGTCGTGGTATCTTTCCAAGGGTGGCATTCAGGCGGGGCGCATGATCCTTCGGCTCGACGCCAACGCGTACGATCACCCCTCGGAGTTCTGGGGGACGGGGGTGCCGGCGTACCCCGTCGGCGAGAACGGCATCGTGTCCATCGAGATCGAGGATCTGAGCGGCCGGCTCAACCTCAACGATCTCGTCGCCCCCGACGGCATCAACCCCAACGTCGCCATGCGGCAGATCTTCACCCGGCTCTTCGAGGATCTGGAACAGAGTCGCCCGGAAGCCTTTGCGGGGCGCCCCGCCGACATGGTGGCGGCGCTCATCGACTGGATCGACGCCGACGACGAGGTCTACCGAGGTCCCGACGGAGCGGTGGAGGGGGCCGAAAGCGCATACTACATGAGTCTCGATCCGCCCTACCCGGCCAAGAACGCCCTTTTCGACACGCTGGACGAGATCCTTCTGGTGCGCGACTTCACCCCCGAAACCCTGCGGCTGCTCGAGCCCTTCGTCGCGGTGCATCCGCGCCAGGGGAGCGCCGTCAACGTCAACACGGCGCCGGCCGAGGTGCTGATGGCCCTGCATGACGACGTCGACCAGAGCGTGGCCGAGCGGATCGTGCAGGCTCGCCAGGATCAGCCCTTCACCGCCATCGACGATCTGCGCGACCTTTTGACCGCCGAGTCCCCGGCCTACTCGGGGCTCGTCACTGCCGGGGTGCGGGTGCGAAGCGATTTCTTCCGCATCACCTCCCGGGCGGGCTACGGCGAAATCGGCGCCCGCACCGCAACCGCCGTGGTGAACGCCACCGGCGAGCACGTCTTTTACCTCAGAGTGGATTAAACGATATGGAAAAGCGCTTTATCGGCATCGATTTCGACGGTTCGAGCGTCCGCGTCGCCATCATGGAGAGCGATCGCGAAAAGAGCTTCGTCGTCGCGAAGCATCCGTGCAGCACGCCGGAGGAGATGACGGCGGGTCTGCGCGAGATCATCGGCGACCCGCGCCTCTTCGGCGACCGCGTGGCGCTGGCGGTCCCCGCCGTCGAAGTCTTCGTGCGCCGGCTGAAGTTCCCCTTCACCGACGCGCGCAAGATCGAGTCGGCCCTCCCCTTCGAGCTCTCCTCTCAGCTCCCCGTCACCATCGATGAGCTCAGCGTCGACTTCCAGGCCCCCGTCCCCGACAAGGAGGGCGGCTGCCGCACCTGCGCCGCGGCGCTGCGCACCGAATATCTCGAGAAGCTTCTGGCGACCTTCGACGGCGCCGACATCCCCGTTCACATCGTCGACGTCGCCCCCTTCGCCTACGCCCGCGGCGTTCGCGAGCAACTCCCGGACGCCCTCCTCGTCAGCGTCGGGGCCGAGGAGACGACCCTCGCCCTGATGAAGGACGGGCGGATGAGCGACTACCGGCTCATCCCCGGCCAGGGGGACGAGGACGAGACGGCCCGTCTTCTTGTGCGCGAGGCGACCGCCCTGCAACGCGAGGCCGGCACGCAGAACCTGCCGATGGCCCTCATCGGCCCCGGCGCCACGCCGACGCTGGAAGAGAAGCTTCGCCAGAGCGGACGGCAGATCACCCGGCTGCGCTTTTCGTCCGAGGGGCGCGACATCGACCCCGAATACCTCCCCGCCGTCGCCCTCGCCCTGCGGGCGGCGGCCCCCCCGAAGGAGCGCGAATTCAACTTCCGCCGGGGCAAGTACGCCCTGAAGAGCGAGTGGGCCGGGCTCAAAAAGGAGCTCATCGCCGCTTCGGTCGTCCTCTTTCTGACGATCGCGACGCTGGCCGGCACCGCCGGGCTCAACTACGCCCACAAATCGAACCGGCTCCAGGCCCTCGATCAGGAAATGGTCGCCGCCTTTCGCGAAACCTTCCCGGGGACGCAGCCGATGGTCGACATCCCGCTCCAGATGCGCAGCCGCATCAACGAGCTGAGAAACCAGGCCCGCCAGATCGGCAGCGGGCCGCAGGGCTCGGCCGTCTCGGTGCTCAACGAGATCTCGCAGCGCATGCCCCGCGACGTCACCGTCGACGTGCGCGATCTCGCCTTCAGCGCCGACCTGGTGCGCATGGAGGGGGTCACGACCTCCTTCGACGCCATCAACCAGATTGCCCGCGCCCTGCAGGAGTCGCCTCTATTCGCCGAGGCGCAGATCGCCGACGCCAAGGCGAGCATCGACGGCAACCGGGTCGACTTCCGCCTCAACCTCACCTTCCAGCGCAGAGGATAAGTATTATGCGTTACTGGTCGCAACTCAGCTCGCGGGACCGCCTCGCCCTCATCATCGGCGCCGTCGTCCTGTCGCTGACCGCCCTGATCTTCGGCGTCATCGTCCCCTATCAGGAGTCGATGGACCGCCTCGACAGCCGCATCGCCCTGCGTCAGCAGCAGATCCGCGAGGTGCAGCTCCTGCAGCAGGAGTACCGCGCCCTGCAGCGCCAGGTCACCGAAGCGGAGAACCGCCTGGCGCGCAGCCGCAACTTCTCCCTCTTCACCTTCGTCGAGGGGACGACGGCGCAGGTCGCCACCAAGGAAAACCTCATCTACATGCGCCCGCAGCCCACCGTCACGCAGGACGGCTACCGCGAGGAGTCGGTGGAGATCCGCCTCGACAGGCTGCAGCTCGATCAGCTGGTGCGCTTCCTCTACGCCGTCGATACCGCCGAGGGATACCTTCAGGTGAAGAATCTGCGGGTACGCACCCGCTTCGACGACCGCACCCTGCTCGACGCGACGATGGCCATCTCCTATCTCGGAAGAAGCTCATGAGATATATCCCGTCCTTTCGCAAAAGGGGGACCCGCCAGGGGGCTTCCCGCCTGAACCTGCGCGTGGTGAAGTTCCTGCTGGTTTCGGTGGCGCTCCTGCTCGTCTCCTTCGCCCTCGCCTTCTATCTCTTCTTCCCCGCAAAGGCGCTGCAGGAGCGCATCGAGCAGGAGTTCGCCGTGCAAACGGGGGCCGATCTGCGCATCGGCACCCTCTCGCTCCTCTTCCCCGCGGGGGTGCAGGCCGAGCGGCTCGTGGTCACCGGGATCCCGGCGCGCGACCGCCTCGATGTCGCCTCCCTCGCCCTCACCCCGGCGTGGCGCACCCTCACGGGGTCCGATCCCGGCGTGCACTTCTCCTCCCGCTTTCAGGGAGGGGTCGTGCAGGGGAGCGCCCTGAAGAGCGGCGCCCTGCAGGCCCGCGCGAGCCGCATCGCCTTTGACGAATCGCTGATGCCCGGCTCGGCCCTTCGCATCTCCGGGACGCTGGAGGAGGGCTCGTACAGCGGCAGGGCGCAGGTCCGCCCCGACACCGAGACCCGCCTCAATCTGGTGCTGCAGCGCGTGGCGCTGACAGGCTTGGAGGGACTGGGCGCCTCGCAGCAGAGCGCCTCGCTGGGGACGATCACCCTCGGTGTCACCGGCCGGGGGAACGCGCTGCGCATCGAGACCCTCACGGCCGAAGGGGGCGCCCTCGAAGCTTCCGGCAGCGGCTCGATCGTGCTGGCGAACCCGACCGAGCGCAGCCGCATCAACCTGACCCTGACCCTTCGCCCCGGCGCCGACTTCGATCCGAATCTGCGCGATCTGCTCACCCTCTTCGCCCAGCCGGCGGGGGACGGCAGCCTGCGTCTGCGGCTGACCGGCACCCTCGGCGCCCCGGTCCTCGCCATGTAATCCGACGAGCCGGAAGGTAACTGTTCAGCAGGGGTCACAACTCCCATGTCAAGGGACGCTTTTCGCCGTCCATGGCCGCTTGACCGGCGCCGTCCATGGCGCCGGACACCCTTGTCATGTGAGCCGCGACCCCTCGCAAGGTGAATTGAACCGGCGAAGACGCTTCGCCATGGAATCCACTGTTATGCGCTTTGCTGCTGCGATCTTTTGCTGTGTGCTGTTCGCTTTTTCCGCCCTGCCCTTCTGCCCCGCTGCGGCCCTGGCTTTTGAGCCCGAACCGTTCGCCACGCGCAACCTCAACCCTCTGGTGCAGATTCACGGCCTTCCCAGCGCCAAGGGGGGGCGCATCGCGGCGCCGGGCGAGACGCTCGTCCTCCTCAACGGCAACCTGGCCAGCCACTTCGCCAACCGGCGCGAGGGGGACGAGGCGATCCTCCTCGACGGCGAGACGCACCGCCTCGACCTCCATCTGCGCCGTGGCTTTCGCTCCGGCCTCGAGGTCGGCGTCGAGATCCCCTACATGCGCCACAGCGGCGGCTTTCTCGACAACTTCATCGACGGGTGGCACGACGCAACGGGGCTCCCCGGCGGAGGGCGCGGCAGGGTCCCGCGCAACCAGATCAATTTCGCCTACCGTCATCAGGACGAGGTACAGCGCCTGCTCGATCGCAGCGCCGCAGGGCTGGGCGATATCCGCCTCACCGCGGGGCTGCGGCTCTTTGAGCGTGAGGAGTCCGACTTCGTGGCGCTGCGCGCCGGGCTCAAGCTCCCCACCGGCGACAGCGACCGCCTGACCGGCAGCGGCGCTCCCGCCTTCTCCCTCGCCCTCGACGGCACCCGCCTGGGCGACCCCTGGTCGCTTTTCGCCTCGGGCGGCGTCCTCCTCTCGGCCAAAGGGGACATCCTCGCCGAGCGCCGCCGCACCGTCGTCGGCTTCGGCTCCGTCGGCGCCGCGTGGCGCCCCTGGCAGCGCCTCGCCCTCAAGGCCCAGCTCGACGGCCACACCCCCTTTTACCGCAGCGACCTCGTCCCGCTGGGGGCCTCCGTTCAGATCGTCCTCGGCGGCACCGTGGCCCTCTCCGAGCGCACCACCCTCGATCTGGCCCTCGTGGAGGACCTCATCGTCTACTCCGCCCCCGACGTCGTCTTCCACCTCGCCCTTCGCACCCGATTCTGACGTATTCCTGATGGTAACTGGTAACTGCTCACAAAGGGTGTCTGGCGCCCGAGTGGCGCCAGTCAAGCCCCCAGGGATGGGTTTACGGCGTCCCTCGCCAGTGGGGGACGCGAGGCCTTTCTCCACCATTGGTGAATTGTTGCCCTCGATTTTCCTGCTAGGAAATCGAGCCCGTTGTTGACAAGCGGGGAGGCGATGATTAGTTTTTCCTCCAGGTCCTTTCAAGGAGATGGTCTATATGAGCGAAACCTTTGACGATAACGGGCAGGAAGAGGAGACTTCATCCGCCGAGGCGTCCCCCGCCCAGGGCGAGGAGGGGCTCGTCGTCGCCTCCGAGATCCTCCCCCCCTCCCTTCCGGTCCTCCCCCTGCGACCGCGCCCCGCCTTCCCGGGGATCCTCATCCCCATGGCGGTCAACGGCCGCGAGCGCGTCGCGGCGGTGCGCCGCGCCATGGAGACGCCGTCGCAGGCCCTCGGCCTCGTCATGGTGCGCGACCTGGAGGCGGACGACGGCCCCGAGAACCTGCACCGCGTCGGCGTCGTCGGCAAGATCCTCAAGGTGGCGCAGATGGATGAGGAGAACGCCAATTTCCTCATCAACGCTCTGGAGCGATTCAGCATCGAGACGCTGATGAACACCGACCGCGGGCTCTACGCCGATGTGCGCTACCGCTACGAGCCCGAGCTCTCGGTCAACCCCGAGCTCAAGGCGTACTCGATGGCGATCATCTCGGCGTTGAAGGAGCTGGTGCAGATCAACCCCCTCTATTCCGAGGAGATCAAGCTCTTTCTCACCCGCTCGAGCATGGACGACCCGGGGCGCCTGGCCGACTTCGCCGCCAACCTGACGAGCGCCGACGGGCAGGAGCTGCAGCAGATCCTGCAGACCTTCGAGGTGCGAAAGCGCATCGACCGCGTCCTCGTCCTGCTCAAAAAGGAGCTGGAGGTCTCGCGCCTGCAGACGCGCATCAGCAAACAGATCGAGGAGAAGATCAGCGCCCAGCAGCGCGAGTTCTTCCTGAAGGAGCAACTCAAGGCGATCAAGAAGGAGCTGGGGCTCGAAAAGGAGGGGAAGACGGCCGAGATCGAGCGTTTCGAAAAACGTCTCAAACCTCTCAAGCTCAACGACGAGGCGCAGCGCACGGTGGAGGAAGAGCTCGAGAAGTTCCGCATGATCGAGCCCAACTCCCCCGAATACACCGTCACCCGCAACTACCTCGACTGGCTGACGATCCTGCCGTGGGGCAAGAACAGCCGGGACACCTTCAACATCGAGCGCGCCCGGCGCGTCCTCGACCGCGACCACTACGGCCTGGAGGACGTCAAGGAGCGCATCCTGGAATTCATCGCCGTGGGGAAGATGAAGGGGGACATCTCCGGCTCCATCCTCTGCCTCGTCGGCCCGCCCGGCGTCGGAAAGACCTCCATCGGCCACAGCATCGCCGAGGCGATCGGGCGGCGTTTCTACCGCTTTTCGCTCGGCGGGATGCGCGACGAGGCGGAGATCAAGGGGCATCGGCGCACCTACATCGGGGCGATGCCGGGCAAGTTCATCCAGGCGATGAAGGGGGCCGGCACGGCCAACCCGGTGCTGATGCTCGACGAGATCGACAAGATCGGCGCCAGCTTCCACGGCGACCCCGCCTCGGCCCTGCTGGAGGTGCTGGATCCGGAGCAGAACGCCACCTTCCGCGACCACTACCTCGACGTCCCCTTCGACCTCTCCCACGTTCTGTTCGTGGCGACGGCGAACCAGCTCGACACCATCCCCGCGCCGCTTCTCGACCGCATGGAGGTCATCCGCCTCTCGGGGTACATCCTCGACGAGAAGGTCGAGATCGCCCGGCGTTATCTCATCCCCAAGGCCCTCGAGGCCCACGGCCTGAAAAAGGGGCAGGTCACCATCCGCCGCGACGCGCTTCGCACCCTCATCGACGGCTACGCCCGCGAGGCCGGCGTGCGGGGGCTGGAGAACCGCATCAAGAAGATCATGCGCAAGGCGGCGATGGAGTTCGCCACGGGGCGCACCGAGAAGATCGCCCTGGGGAAGAAGGATCTGGAGAAGTACCTCGGAAAGCCCCAATTCCAAGAGGAGGAGATCTTCGAGGGGGTCCCCGGCGTCGTCACGGGGCTCGCCTGGACGAGCATGGGGGGGGCGACGCTGCAGATCGAGGCGACGGCCATGCCGAGCAAGAGCAAGGGGTTCAAGCAGACCGGCCAGCTCGGCGGCGTCATGATCGAGAGCTCGGACATCGCCTACTCGTACGTCATGGCGCACCTGGAGCGCTACGGCGCCCCGGCCGACTACTTCGACACCCGCTTCGTCCACCTGCACGTCCCGGCCGGCGCCACCCCCAAGGACGGCCCCTCGGCAGGGATCACCATGGCCACGGCGCTGCTGTCGATGCTCACCGAGAAGCCGGTGCTACAGAAGATGGGGATGACCGGCGAGCTCACCCTGACCGGCCGGGTTCTCCCCATCGGCGGGGTGAAGGAGAAGACCATCGCCGCCCGCCGCGCCGGGCTCAAAACCCTCATCTTCCCCGAAGGGAACCGCAAGGACTTCGAAGAGCTCCCCGACTACCTCAAGGAAGGGCTCGCCGTCCACTTCGTGCGCGACTACGACGAGGTGTACACGGTGGCCTTCGGGGACGGTTGACATCCGCCGCGCCGATCCGTTAGATTCCGTTTGACCTAAAAAACCATCAAGAAGGGATTTACCGAACATGACCATCGAAGAGCTCAAATCCGCCGTTCTGGCCCTCTCCGCCGAGGAGAAGAAGGCCTTTATCCTCGACACCCTCCCCGATCTGGCCCGCGAAGGGATGCAGGACCCCACTTTTCTCATGCAGCTCTTTCCCGTCTTCACCGGACTTCTCAAGGAGAGCGGCGTCGAGTTGCAGCAGCTTCTGCAGTTCGCCGCGATGATGGGGGGCGGGAATCGGGGGTGAGCTGCGCAGCCTTGGCCTCCCGGGGCAGCATTTCCCCATTGACGCCAACACCCGGAAACTGCTAGTTTACTCCCCCATGAGCGCATATCTCTACAGAACCGAAACACACCGCCTGTGGTGGCGCTGGGCCCTGAAGACGAGGTCCGCGCGCCCCTGATTGCCCGATTGCGCTGCGGCCTCCACGGTCCGCGGCAGACGAACGAAGAGAAGCCGCGGCCCATTGTGACCGCGGCTTTTTCCGTTTTCCGACGAAAATCTAACGTATTCCTTGCCCTTGTGTGGGGTCACAGCTCACATGACAAGGGTGTCTGGCACCAGGGACGGCGCCAGTCAAGCGGCCATGGACGGCGAAAAGCGACCCTTGCATGGGAGGTGGGACCCCATGCCGAACAGTTACAATCACTAAAGGAGCATCGATCCATGCGCGTCCTCTCCGGCATCCAGCCCTCGGGCTCCCTGCACCTGGGGAACTACTTCGGCATGATGAAGAAGATGATCGACTACCAGCAGAACGAGGATCTGTTCTGCTTCATCGCCAATTATCACGCGATGACTTCGCTGAGCGACGGCAAGGCGCTGGCGCGCGGGACGCTGGAGGCGGCGGCCAACTTCCTGGCGCTGGGGATGGACCCAGAGAAGAGCACCTTCTGGGTGCAGTCGGATCTGCCCGAGGTGCAGGAGCTGTCGTGGATCCTCTCCAACTTCACCCCCATGGGGCTGCTGGAGCGCTGCCACAGCTACAAGGACAAGACCGCCCGGGGGATCGCCGCCAACCACGGCCTCTTCGCCTACCCGGTGCTGATGACCGCCGACATCCTCATCTTCGGCAGCGACAAGGTGCCCGTCGGCAAGGACCAGAAGCAGCACCTGGAGGTGGCGCGCGACATCGCCATGAAGTTCAACAACGAGTACGGCGAGGTCTTCACCGTCCCAGAGCCCGAGATCGACGACGAGGTCGCCACCGTCCCCGGCCTTGACGGGCAGAAGATGAGCAAGAGCTACGGCAACACCATCGACCTGTTCACCGAAGAGAAGGCGCTTCGCAAACAGGTGATGCGCATCGTCACCGACCCGACGCCGGTGGAGGACCCCAAGGACCCGGACAAGTGCAACGTCTTCCAGATCTACCGCCTCTTCCTCGACAAGGAGCGCACCCAGGCGCTTCGTGCGCGCTATCTGGCGGGGGGAATGGGGTATGGCGAGGTGAAGGAGGAGCTTTTCGTGGCGATCCGCGACACCTTCGCCCCCTTCGCCGAGCGGCGCAAGGAAATCCTCGCCGACCCTGAGGGGCTTCGCCGCACCCTCGCCCACGGGGCGGAGAAGGCGCGCTACGCGGCACGCAAGGTGATGCGCAAGGTCCGCAAGAAGACGGGGCTGGAATATTGAAGGCAGGCGATGGGCACGAGGCAATAGGCGATAGGAAAGTTCAAATCTCCGTCCATCGCCCATCGCCCATTGCCTCGCCCCTTTTCCCTGTCATACTGGATGAAGAGAAAATTCACGACAGGAGGAGAGAGGATGGATGTTTACCGTATCTGGTATTGCGGATGCACCGGGAAGCCGCTCGAATTGAGTTACGAAGATCCGATGGAGGAGGAAGTTCGAGGAGAGCCCGTCTGCCGCTCATGCGGCGCATCGCCCTCCTCGGACCCGCGCAAGACCATTTCCTACCGGGATGTGGAGAACTGGAAAGACTGAGAGAAAGTCGTCACTCCTCCCGGATGAAGATGACGAAGGCCATGGCGGGGCGGCGACTCGCCTCGCGCATGGCGAACTGTATCCCTTCCAAGCGCCACCCTTGGGTGCTCCACTCGTTCAGAATCTGCTCCAGGCTCTCGTCGGTGACGGTGCTCGTCTCCACGACCTTGTACTGCATGACACACACTCCCTGAAATCGCCAAAATCGCCCAGGTTCCCGTCAGCTCACCCTGCACAGCCCCTTCACCGCGCACTCCAGGCACCATCGCCCCTTTTTCCCCGTACATCCTTCGCTGATCCCCAGATGCGACAGCGCGAAATCGAAGCGGATCGGATCGGCCGGATCGAGCCGTCTGAGGCTCTCGGTCGCCTCGAGCGCCATCTTCCACCCCGGGGTGCGTTTTGTGGCCAGCCCCAGCAGAACCGTGATGCGGGCGGTGTGGGTGTCGAGAGGCAGGACGAGCCGTGACGGGCTCACCCCTTTCCACAAACCGAGGTCGACGCCGTCATCCGGCCGGCACACCCAGCGCAAAAACATGCACAGGCGCTTGCACGCGCTCCCCCCTGAAGGGCTCGGCAGCAGGTAGGAGAAGCCCCCGGGGGTGCGCCGTCCGAACAGCGGCGCAAGATCGGTCTGCAGCAAGCGGCTCGAAAAACGATGAAGCGCCGCGCCGATGTCGGCGCTTTCGCGTTCGTCGCCCGCGAGAAAAAGAGCCTCGAGGCTCCCCGCCTCCTCGATCCCCCCGCGCAGCGCCCAGCACAGCGCCGCGATGTCGTCGCCGGTGTTGAAGCGGTGCCGAAAGCCCGCGAGGCGTCGCACATCGCGCGGCTCGAAGCCACGGATGAAGTGGGCCGGCCCCTGCGGCATGCGCCCGAAGAGGTCCTCCAGGCTTGCGCGGATCGAGGCGACGCGGCCATAGGCGAGAACGGCGGCGAGGACGGCGGCCGCCTCCCGGTCGGCGGGGTCGGCGTAGCGGCGCGGAAAACTGAGGGGATCGTTGGCGAGAAAAGCCGCCGAGCGTCCGCGAAGCACTCCCTCGAGCATCTCCTTGAGTTCCATAAAGGGCACGCTAGCACAGCTGTGAAATCACAGGCCAGCGGAAAGCGAAACGGCGCGGATTAAATTCCAAATAGCACATCTTTTACTTCATCGGATAAAACAAAATTTTACCTTCCGCTCGACTTCTTTTTATCCTCTCGGAAATGCAAGGGAATGTTCTTAGAAGCGGCCAATTTCATCCAGCGAAACGCGGCTTTCGGTGAAAATTTTATATTGACAGCATCGTAGAACAACATATTATGTGGCGAAATTCTGCAACCACGATAAGGAAATAATTACCAATCTAATACTCATTTACATACTGTCAATGTGACAACAATTGACGCCCTGAAACAAACAATTCCCCCGAAAGCGCCGGGGTGGGGAGGTGACGAGGGCAGGGATGAGCAACGAGTGCAATCGCCGGAAGGGGATATTTTGCACTTTTTTTACGCGCGCGAAGAGCGTCGCATTCGATGAACGAGCCCAAGCCAAAAAGGAGTAGGGACCATGGGACACGGACCAGCAGTAAAACTCGGCAAGGACAACGCTTCGGGGTACAAGACCCGTATCGGCCTCAGCATGTTCTTCGTTTACACCCTGGCGTACATCATGTACGTCGCGATCAACGCCATCAAGCCGACCTGGATGGGGCTCACTTTCGGCGGGCTGAACGTAGCGACCCTCTTCGGCATCGGCCTGATCGTCTTCGCCTTCGTTCTGGCGCTCGTCTACAATCACTTCTGCACTGCCGCCGAGAAGCGGCTGAACAAGTAAGGGGGACACCATGATCTACGCGCAATCACCCCTGGCCATCGCGCTGTTCTGCATCTTCGTCGCGGCCGTTCTCGGCGGATCGTTCTACCTGGGGCGCCGCACCACCTCGTCGGCGGGCTATTACGCCGCCGGGGGGAACGTTCACTGGTTCACCAACGGCATCGCCTTCGCCGGCGACTACCTGTCGGCCGCCTCCTTCCTCGGCATCTGCGGCATGATCGCCACCGCCGGCTACGACGGCTGGATGTACGCCGTCGGCTACCTGGCCGGCTGGATGGTCGCCCTCTTCCTGGTGGCCGAGCCGATGAAGCGTCTGGGCAAGTACACCTTCACCGACGCCCTCGACTCCAAGTTCAACTCCAAGAGCATCCAGCTGATGGCCGCCATCAGCACCCTCGTCATCTCGGTCTTCTACCTGATCCCCCAGATGGTCGGCGCGGGGACGCTGGTCACGCCGCTGCTGGGGCTCCCCCATGCGGCCGGGGTCATCATCGTCGGCGTGGTCGTCACCCTCATCGTCGCCACCGCGGGGATGGCCTCCACCACCATGGTTC
>JBJHBH010000069.1:0-18498 GCA_050485365.1 Desulfuromonadales bacterium
GGACGTTTGGCGATAAAGGCGGAAAAACTGTCTGAGCGAAGCGAGTTTTTTTCCGCCCGACAAACGTCTGCTTTGCGGAGGGAACCCGAAGGGCAAGTCAGCTGGGAGCCCTTTCTTTGCCTACTTTCTTTGGGCAAGCAAAGAAAGTAGGTCGTCGTCGGGGGGCGAAACCCCCGGATCTTGATCTTAGGTCTCCCCGCCTCCCTGCTTACCCCATCAATATCAACCCAGCCGGCAGTGAATCGCCGAACTGGCGCACGCGGTCGGCGTACTCGACGGGGACCGTCTCGCGCACGACCCTCATCTGCTCGGGGTGGGCTGCGGATTCCTTCATCTTGGCGAGGATCTGGCGGCGCGCCTCTTCGGAAACGTCGACGCCGCGGCCGTCGGTGCGCCGGGCCGCCTGGGCGAAGAGGGGATTGAGGGGGGAGTAATCGGGGGTGCGCCAGTCGAGGTCGCGCACCCGGCCGAAGAGGGCTTCGACCTCCGAGGGGGGGAGGACGGCGTCTGGACCGGCGTACAGGGGGGTGCGGGTGAGAAGGCGTCCCAGGGCCCAGGCGTACGGCTCGCGCGTCTTCAGGCGCGGGCGGCGTAGGCCGGCGCTGAAGAGTTTGACCAGCTCGAGCTTTCGCCCCTGGTGGAGGCGCTCCAGGGCGCCGGCGAGATAGATCATCTCGGAGGTGTGCTCGCCCCCCTGAAGGACCGGCAGGATCTTCTCCAACACCTTCTCCTGGCGGGCGGCGTTGAGCCCCCCGGCGACCCGGCGCCACAGGATGTGCCACTGGGCCTGCACCCTCTTCTCCTTCGGATGGGCCATCCCCTGGGCGAAGAGGCGCCAGAGCTCCTCGATGCGCGCCTCGTCGAGCTCGAAGCCGTACCCGGGGCGCAGAAACCACCCCCCCAGAAAGAGCCAGTTCGCCTCGTGCTCGGCGGAGCGGGCGCGGCGCCCCATCCCCTGGGCCAGCTCGGGCCACAGGGCGCGCAGGGTCGCCGAATCCCACCCGTCGCGGGGGCCGCCGAGGACATCTTCGAGTCGCTTCGGCAGCCGCCCCGGCGTGACGTCCGGGAGGTTGGGGTCTTTCTTCTTGCCGTAGACGGCGCGCAGCACCTCGCTCGCCTGCCGCAGCTGCGCCTCGGGGACGAGGGGGGCTTCCGCGGCCTGGACCGGCTCCTCCTCTCCGACCCCGCGACGCAGGTTGAAGTCGAGACGCCAGCGCCCGGGACCGCCCTCCTCGACGCACCACAGCTGGAAGATCCCGAGCTCGTTCAGCGACGACTCGAGGCAGACCCGCAGCCGGTCGTTGGCCGGGCGCGGGCGGTCGGGCGGCAGGTGGATCGCCGTCTGCAACGGGGGCAGGGGGTGAAAGTCGCGCCCGTTCCAGGGGACGACGGCGCCGGGCGCATCCCCCTCGCGGCGGCGCGAGAAATGGCACTGGAAGCGCACCGGCTGGTTCACCCGCAGGTCGAACTCGGCGTTGTCGATGCGCGCCGTCTCGCCGGCCTCCATCCCCCGGGGGAGGACGCAGACGAGGGAGCGCTCCCCCTTCTCCTTGCCGCGCACCACCTCCAGATAGAGGGCGTGGGCGTGCCCCCCTGCGATGCGCCCTCCTTTTTCGGGATGCGACAACAGCCAGCCGTATCGGGCAGCGCCCCGGGCGACCGAGAGGGCGGGCGCGTCGTTGGCAAGGACGATGGGCTCTTCTCCTCCCTGCCATCGTGCGATGAGGCGATGCAGCCGGGCGCGCAGGAACTCGGGGATGACGGTGCCGCCGTTGAACAGAACGGCGTCGACGCGGCGCCCTTCGAGAAAGGCGGCGAGATGGCGGGTGACCGCCGTGTCGGCGGCGTAAGGGAGCCCCCACTCGCGAAGCGCCCCCTCCTGGGTGCGGGGGCGCTCGTCGGCGCCGCATTCGGGGAAGAACCCTTCCAGAACGATGCGATGCACCTCCTCGGCGCGGATGCGCACGCTTTTGGTGGAGGCGAAAAGCCCCGCCCCGACGCCGGCCAGGACGACGGGGAACTCGGTTTCGGGGGGCGTCTCTTCGCGCAGGATGCGCTCCTTCAGATCGCGGGCCTGGGCGAGGAGCTGGCCGAGCTGGCGCCCCGAGAGGCGCCCCTTGCCGCCGGTCAGGCGCTCCTCCAGCAGGTAGGCGAGGGTGAGGTCGATGTTGTCCCCCCCGAGCAGGAGGTGATCGCTCACCGCCACCCGCCGCAGCGACAGGCCTCCCGGGGCGCTTCTGTCGGCGCGGGCCTCGAAGAGGCTGAAGTCGGTCGTCCCCCCGCCGATGTCGCACACGACGATGCGGGCTCTCCTCCCCTCGGCGCTCTCCAGCACATCGAGGAGGCGGCTCGCGTTTTTCCCCCTTCCGAGCCAGTCGTAGAAGGCGGCCTGGGGCTCCTCGATGAGGCGCACCTCGGGAAATCCCGCCAGAGCGGCGGCCTCCAGGGTGAGGCGCTGGGCCGCCTCGTCGAAGGAGGCGGGGACGGTGACGACGACGTCCTGGGCGTCGAAGAGCGATTTCGGATCGGCGCCCCCCTTCTCGGCGTCCCAGCAGCTGCGCAGCCAGGCGAGGTAGGCGGCGCTCGCCTGCACGGGGGAGAGGCGCTCGGCCGGGGGGACTTCCTCGGACTGCCAGGGGAGGATCGGGGCGGTGCGGTCAACGGCGCCGTGGGAGAGCCACGACTTGGCCGAGTGGATGACGCGCCCCGGGTGGGTCGCCATGCGGGCGCGCCCGACCATGCCGGGGAACCATCCGCCCCGGGGGGCGGCCGGAGCATCCCCCCCCGAAAAGGCAGACTGCCGCTCGGCCTCGGGCGCCAGATAGGCGAAGGAGGGGAGAGTCTCGGAGCCTTGGAGGCTCCCCGCCTCCTCCCACTGTGTGACGGAGAGGACCTGCGGGCCGCGCCCGACGGCCGAGGGGTCGATATAGGAGAGGACGCAGTTCGTCGTCCCGAGGTCGATGCCGATAGCGTAGCGTTTTTCGGTTTTCATAACGGAAGGGAGTTTCCTCTTTAAAAGCCGTAGGCCGGGATAAGGCTGAAGGCCGTTCCCGGCGTCTGGAGCTGCCGGCAACGCATTCGCTTGTGAGGGGACAAAGAGAAGGCAAAATATAGGCAATAGCCGGGATTGCGTCCGATTGGGCGGGATTGCGTGGGATTAGTTTTAATATTTCGGGCTTTTATCTATCGAGGCCGAGGCGCTTACAAAAGTTGGGGGGGACAATGAAAAGGCAAATTACCCCGGCTCATCGCCGTTGCCGGACATTCGAAAGGCAAAAAGTCGACCAATGTTTCAGGCGCGTTCAAGAGACCGTTCAAAAAGTCGTGCCAAGTAGCAAAAAATGAGCCCGGCCAGCGGAACAATGTGGGCATGAACCTAGAGAGAGGAACCAAGCTAAATCCTTAATCGCACGCAGTGCCCTGCTCTAGCTGTTGGTCAAGCCATTTGAGGATATCTTTTTTAATTTTTAAAGGTGCGATAACTCTTGAATAACAGAACATATCACAAATTTCGTCAAAAATATCCCAATAGACCATATTCTTGCTAGCGGTATTCTCCGCACCAGGGAACCGCATATCAACTAACTCTTTAATTTTGGTAGTAATATCAAAGTCATATAAGGTAAATGATGCTTTATATACGTCGCTGATTATTTGAGAAATAACAAAGGGTGTCCAGCCATGGTGATGCTTTACATGATCATGGAAAATAGAATATATCTTTGCGCGTGCAATGCTAGGGATACCTTCGTAATGTTTTGAGCTTAAGTAAAAATCTATTGTTGATGCTTCCATTAAGAAATCCCTGTTCCCCTTCCTGCTAGTCCAATCATCCTCCTTTTCGGCATTTCTATACATGTCCCCTTCACCGGTAAGCAACCAGGCAGGGGATATCTCCGTAAATACGTCCAAAATTTTTGCTAGATGCTCAGCGTCCGGGACGCTTATTCCCCGCTCCCATTTCCCAACAGTATTTTTGTGAATTCCGAGCTTGGCAGCAAAGACGCCCTGGAGCTCTTCGCCACGAATAGCTCTTATTCTCTCGCAGATAGCCATAAACATGATCCTGTGTTCGCGGTTTGGTTTGAGAAGTGCGACATTCGCACAGGAATTCATTTATCGAGTTCGCGCTTTTCCATCTTGCTGATATATAAAGATAAATTGTGCAGACATGGACAGCGGGCGAAGATTGGCAACTCTGAAAAAACTACGAACGTATGTTTAATCCTTGACCAATACATACGATCGTGTTTTTATATGTCCCATGTTAACTAGCCGCCCCCCAAAAAATCCCGACCTGCGTCGGGTGTGGATCATGGCCAGCCTTCGGATTATCGGCTCCTCCTATGCCGCGTTGGCAAGGGAGCTCGGCGTTAATCGTAGCGCCGTCATGCAAGCAGCCAAGTTTGCCGGCAAGTCCGCCCGCTGTGAGGCCGCCATTGCCGCCAAGCTGGGCTTGCATCCATCCTGCATATGGCCGGAACGCTATCAAAGTGCTGAGGATTCTACCCCGACAAGGAGACGCAAGCAATGACAAAGGCCAAGGGGAAAATTGCCATCGATTCAGGCCAACTCAGCTTGCTGGACCTGCTCAAGCAAGAAAAGGAACAGCGGGCCGAAGAGCGGCCGGGTCATCTCTGTGTCGCATCTCGATTGGTGGGCTCCGTTCGAGAGGCCATAAAACGCGCCTCCAAGAGTCGGGAAACTATAGCCGACGAAATGGCGCACATGACAGGACAAACAGTCACGGTTCATATGCTTAACAGTTGGACCGCCGCAAGCCACCCCCATCGAATCCCCGCCGAACTGCTCCATGCCCTTTGCCGCTCCTGCGGCACAGTCGAGCCTGTTCGCATCCTGGCCGAAGCCGCCGGGGTCTACACCATGCCGGCACCCGATGCCCTAAGGGCTGAAGTGCAGAAGCTTCGGGAAGAAGAAGCAAAACTTGCGGTCGAGCGCAAACGCCGTGAAGTGTTTTTGAGGGAGCTGGAAAGATGACGGTGCACTTCAATAATGCACACCCCCCTGACCCATTCATTGCCCCCGTATGCCATACCACCGGCAACGGACACCAGGTGACTGGCAGATCGAAGATCACTAGCAAAAACTGCTTGCGCCGATTTGGGGTAAAGCGATGAAAGGCCAGACCAGCGAAACCCCGCCGGGGGGAACAATGATCCTTTCCGCCACCCTGGCAGAAATCGCCGCTGGTCTTGGCCTCGAATCGAGAACTGTCCAAAAGCGCGCCAAGAAAAACGCATGGCAGCATACAGGCGAAGTCACCCAAGGGGGCGGGCGCAAATACAACGTGACCGAAATTCCGCTGAGCAGACGAGAGCGCGGCAAGGTCATGGCCTACTTGCTCCTTTCCGGCCGGCACGTCCTGGCCGACTCCTTGCCACTGCCCCCGCCCCTTGACGCCCCTTGTGAATCTGCCGAACTGCCCCTGGATCAGGAAGACCGTGAGTGCCTGTGGGACTATGCCGCCACCAAAACAGAAGAGAACCGCAAGGGTGCCGCACGCCGCCTGGAGGCTGTCCAGTCCGTTGAATTCCTGATGGCTACGGGCTTGAAGAAGGTCGAGGCGTGCCAAGAGGTAGCCCGCCAAGCCGGGGTGAATTGGCAGACCGTCTATGGTTGGCTTAACAAGTCAGGCAGCGTTGACCGAAGCGACCGCCTGGCCGTACTGGTCGATAACAGGGGGGGGAACAAGCCCCTTTCCGAAATCAGGCCGGAAGCCTGGGACTATTTCAAGGCCGACTATTTGCGTCGCGACCGCCCCACCTTCCAATCCTGCTATGAGCGGTTGAGGCGGGCGGCCAAGGCAAACGGCTGGAGGATTCCGAGTCTGAAGACCCTCAAGAGGCGAATTGAACGGGAAATCCCCCATGCTTTGATTGTCCTGCTGCGCGACGGAGAAGACGCCTACAAAAAGACCCACCCGGCGCAAGTACGTGACCATTCGGTTTTTCACGCACTGGAGGCGGTGAACGGCGACGGCTACACCTTCTTTAAATACGTTCTCTTTGAATCGGGGGAAGTTTGCCGCCCTACCGTCTGGCCCTGGCAGGACATCTATTCGGGCAAGCTGTTGGCCTGGCGTCTGGACGTATCGGAGAACAAGGACATGATACGGCTATCCATTGGCGACCTGATCGATACCTATGGAATTCCGGAGCATTTCTGGTTCGACAATACGCGCGCCGCCGCCAATAAGGACGTAACCGGCGGGGTCAAGAACCGCTATCGCTTCAAGGTGTCCGGCGATGAGCCCATGGGGCTTATACCCCAGCTTGGGGCCGCCGTTCACTGGGCAACGCCTGGGGCAGGTCAAAGCAAGCCAGTGGAAAGAGCATTCGGTATCGGCGGCATAGGCGATTACGTAGACAAACATCCGTCCTTCAACGGCCGGGGAACGATGGCAAACCCTATCCCCGTTGCCGAGTTCGAAGCGGTGCTTGCCGCCGAGATCGCCGCCTATAACGCCCGACAAGGTAGACGCTCCAAGGTCTGCAATGGCAGCAGTTTTGATGAGGTCTTTGCCGCATCTTACAGCAAGAGCACGATTCGAAAAGCCACTCGCGAACAGCGCGCCCTGTGGCTGCTATCCCCTGAAACGGTCACGGCAAACAAACAAGATGGCTCTATCCGCATCATGGGCAATGTCTATTGGTGCGAGGCATTGTCGCGGCACCGGGGGCAAAAGCTGGTCGCTCGTTTTGACCCCGCCCACATGCATGGCAACGTCCTTGTCTACACCCTTGACGGCCGCAGGATCGGCGAAGCGCAATGCCGCCTGGCCGCCGGGTTTAATGATCGCAATGCCGCCCGTGATGTAGCCAAGGAAAAAGCCCGCATCCGCAAGAACCTGCGGGCTATCGAGAAATCCGAACTGAGGATCAACGCCCGGCAAGCCGCCGAATTCTTGCCCAAAGAGGAAGTCCCCGCGCCACCGCCGTCGACAAAAATAGTGCAAGGGCTCTTCGGCAGGGGGGAGAAGTGCGCTGATGATGACTTGGCAGAGGATTACAACTTTGAAGAGACTGCCTTCCTGTTGATGGAAGCACACAAGAAAGCGCAGATTTGAAAGGGTGTTGAGCCAAGAAAAGAAAAAGGCCGGGTGGTCAGACCCGGCCCCGGAGCCCCGAAGGGGCATAACCCAAGCAAAAGGAGCATAGCAGATGGAGAAACCGTTGGCAACAGTACCACCCCCGGATTTTGCAGGGGAAGACGCCGCCGCCGGTCTGCGGGGGCAAGTGCTCGCCCTGCTGAATGCCAGGGAACTAAACCAGAGACAAATCTCTGATGCTTCCGGCGTGTCTCAGGGCGCTCTTTCGCACTGGCTGAAAGACACCTACAAGGGGTCTAACAGCGCCGTTGAAGAGAAGTTGTCCCGCTGGTTGGAATCGCGCGCCCGTAACGTTTTGACCGCCGGGGGAATGCCTAAAGCCCCCGCTTGGATAGACACCCCCACTGGCCGCAAAGTCTTTGCCGTGCTGGGGTTTGCACAGGCCACCGGGGATTTGGGGTGCATTTATGGCGGGGCTGGCCTAGGCAAGACCGTAGCGCTCCGAACCTACGCCGAGCGAAATCCGAACTGCTGGGTTGTCACCATGAGCCCGGCACATGGGGGGGTATCGGCCACCTTGGAGGAAATCGCCGAAACCATCGGCTTGCGGGGGATACCTGGCCGCGCCGCCCGCTTGCAACGGGAGTTGGTGCAGCGGCTGCGCAATACTGGCGGGTTGCTGGTAATTGACGAAGCGCAACACCTCAATATGCGGTGTCTGGAAGCTTTGCGCGCCATTCATGATGCAACCGGCGTTGGCTTGGTCCTTTGCGGTAATGAGGCGGTCTTTGCCCGACTGACCGGCGGAAGCAGAGAGGCGACCTTTGCGCAGCTCTTCAGCCGTCTGGGCAAGCGTTTGCGCCTGACCCGGCCGGTTGCCGGGGATATTGAAGCCTTGGCCGATGCCTTTAATGTCCGGGGAAGTGCCGAGCGTCGCCTGTTGGGAGAGATCGCGCAGAAGCCGGGGGCTATGCGGGGAGTCGTCAAAACTCTCCGCCTCGGTTCGGTCTTCGCTGCGGGCAAGGGGGAGCCGATGAGCGTTGACCATCTACGCGCCGCCTGGCGCGATTTGGGGGGTGAGGGATGACTGTAAGGCAACTGACCCCCGCCATCATTGACCTACTTTCCGGGCTTCCACGCGCCGAAGCGGTCAAAGCCCTTTCTGCCGCCTTGGCCCATGTCGTCGCTGATCTGAAGCCCGATGAACTTCCGGGCGATATCGCGCGGATCAGGATGCCCGTTCCGGCCAAGAGAATAATCATCGACCGATATCAGCCGGTTTGGGATTACCTGAAAACGGTTGAGGAATACACATCCCTCAAGGTTTTGCGGGAGCACCTTGTCAGCCGGTTCGGCGAAAGAGGAACGCCTTCGAAGTCTCATTTGCATCGATACATAAAAGCCAACAGTTCCCCAAGGAGAGGGTGATGGATCTGAATTCAGAAATCTCCGCCAGCGAAGCCGAAGGGGTTTTTTATGTCGCCCGCCGCAAGCTCGAAAACCTTCGGGCGTTGATCCGCGTGATGGACAGGTACTTGCTTGAAGAGCTGGGAACACCAGGCAAGCCCACCGAAGCTACGGATGACATGCACAGCCTGGTCGAGATTGCAACCCGGCAAGCCAACGAGACGCTGGACGATTTCGGCAAGGTTGAAGATTTTCTTTGCATGGCCCGCCATCGCGAAAATCAGCAAAAGAGGAGAGGCTCAAATGAAAACCATTAGACGCTTTTTGGGGGAGTGGCGTGCAGCTCACGCCACACGGCGCATTCGCAGGAAATCCGCTCGCCGAGCTGCCGCCGTAGCGGTGGCAACTGTCCTTATGGGTAAACACTGCCGAGTCTGAAACGCACGCAAGACAGAAAAGGAGGCCTGTCATGCCGTCCCCCCGTCGATCTGCCATCATAACCCCGGCCCAAATCAAGCTCATACATGTCCTGAAGAACGCACTCGGCATGGATGAGCAGGCTTACCGCTCCGTGCTCGCCCTTTACGGGGTGACGACCAGCAAAGCCCTTTCTTTCTCGGGCGCGGCAGAGCTGATCGAAGATCTTGAAAAGAAGGCCCTGGCAATCGGCAAGTGGAGGCGGCAGCTCAGGCCGACCAGGGCTACGCGGATCGGTTTCGCCAGCGTTGCCCAGGTCGCGCTGATTGAAAGGCTCTGGGATGAGGTCAGCACCGCGCCTGAAGAGGGGCGCAAAGCCGCTCTGCGGCGCTTCGTTGCCCGGCAGGCCAAAGTCTCCGACTTGCGTTTTTTGCGCGATGGGGATGCCTCCAAGGTTATCTGCGCCCTACAAGCCATGAAGCGACAGCGGGCAGAAAGGGAGTTCGCCTAGATGCCATACTGCCACCACTGCCAAGCCAGTCTCCCCAATCTGCATGCATTTACCGAGGGTCGCGGTATCGATGGAACCCTTGAGACGATCAGATGCCTCCTCTGTGGCTGGAGGGTCACGCAACTGAAGCCCTACCCGATTCGACGCCGAAGAGCGGAGCCGTTGATTCTCGAGGAGGACGAGTTGACGGCCCGATTCGAAAAAATCGCCTCTGAAACCCTTTCTCCCTCCAAGGCTATACCGTGGCAAGGGTTTGGGATTAGATCTCAATACAGGCGATTTTAAAAAGGGTTTTAAAACGGTTTCTGTTTGGGTGGGGAACCCGAATTAACGCAAATCCGAAGACGGAGGGTAAAAAGTGCGGAAAAGGACCAGCAAGAAGTATCCGGAGGTATTGGCGGAAGTGGCGGTCAAGGTCACAGAGATGATGATTGATCGGGGCGAGGAGGAGAGAGCGGCCCTCGATTTTGGCCTGGAGGTGGCCGAGATGATTCGCTCCCATTGGGGAGGGGAGCAAATTTACATCTCAAGGGGTAGCTCCTTCAGCGTCTCTGCCCGCAATCAGGCGCTTATCGATGAGTTCAACGGCACCAATCATCATGAACTGGCCATCAAGTACAACATCGTCCCTAGGCATGTCTACGGAATACTCGCCGCCGATCGAGCGAACAAAGCGCAGGCAGGAAAGATCGGCAGGCGCGATGAGTAGTCTGAAAACCGAAATCGGAGCGCTCTATTTGCCCCTGTCCAGGGGCGCCCACTTGAACTGTTCCACAAACTCAAATCAAGAAAGCGAGGTACCAATGCAGCCGCTGTTGTCCGAGCAGGAATTGGCGATCTGCCGACAGTTGGGGGTTCTTCCCGAAGAATTTCAGCAAACAAAACAGAAGGAGCTGAAATCGGCACTTTGTAGTGAGAACGGTCTCAGTTTCGAGGAAGCCCAGGCGAAAGTCATGAAGCTTTTTGGGATATCTCCTGCCGAAGCCTCCCGAATCATGATGGAGGAGAAAGCAAAAATGGATGCACAGGCTCCCTTGTCGACAGAGGAGGTAAAAGTGTGCAGGTTGCTGAAAATAGAACCTCTCGACTATTACGACGCAAAACAAAAAGAGTCCGGGATTTAAAGCTGACTATTATCGGAGGATCAACATGCAAGAACAGGTCTTTAAGAAGATCACAGAAAGAGTAAGCAGACGCGATGAGATCCAATCACGGATCAAGGCCATCTATGCCGCACTGTCCAAGATCCCGCTTCAGCGCCTCGGGTCAGAGATTGCGGAGGCTCGGTTGAGGCTGGAGAGTCTGATCAATCAGCATGGCGGCAATGAGGCAAAAGTGCCGGAAGGGCGTCCCCAGGCCGATCTTCTTGCCTACAAGGAGACGCACGAGAAAGCCGCACGGGAGTATGCCGCCGCAAGCGACGAGGACAAGCGGCTTAGAGCTGAGCTCGACGCCCTTCAGGGCGAACTGTCAGGCCTTGATTGCGCCTGCACGGAGGTGGAGGTATTGGAAATCCAGAAATCCCTTCTCGATCTGGAGGGAAAGGCGGGGCTTCTTCGGGGCGAAATCGAGAAAACCGAGAAGGCCATTCTGCAAGCGGAAGGATCAGTCCCCGATATGAAAGATCTGATCCAAAGGCGGGAGGATCTGTTGGCGGATATCGCTACAGGTCAGGGGGTTGAGGAAGATCTCGAGGCGCTCGACAAGGAGATTGAGAAGAAAAAGAAGGAGATCAGCTTGGCGAAAGACAAGGCTGGAGAGATCTCCGCCAACGGAAGGCAGCTCATCGCAGGGCTGAGGCGAAGGCTTGTCGACGTGGATAAGGAGATCGCAAACATCAAAGAGACTGTTTTACCTGAGGCGGTCGCCGCGTACCTCAAGGGCCGCGCAGAGCTGATCTACGAGAGCTACGTCCAGTCTGCCAGAGAGCTCATCGACAAACACCGTCAAATCCTCGGCATCGGAGGGCTGCTGAAGAATCTCCCCGGCGGCGATGATCTCATCCTTTATCACGGATGGAGCCATTTCCATATTCCGGGCTTCGCGCTGGGAGCCTGTAGCCCGCCGATTTCGGACTCCTACAAGTCTATCTTCGGGTTCGATCCCGGCCCGGGAGGGATTGAGGCGGCTGCTGAGATGCAGAGAGCTGAAATCCGCGCTGCGGGAATCCAGATCTGAGTTGTCACGCCTCCGGCCGAGAAAAGGCGGACCATAGGCCGGAAATGGTGTGCTCTTGCGGGGCTTCTCCTTCTCCTTCCCGCAAGAGGGTTGAGTGCATATGGTCCGCCAGGGATTCGGCGAGAGTCCCCGGCCCATGGTCGCCCCCTTTCGCCAGAGCACGGAAGAGCTTGCCCCCCGAGATAGGCGGACCATAGGGGGACATGAGCTCTGGAGGCCGCCGATCAGGTCCGGCAGCCTCTCTCCTTTCGGTATGGTTCGCCTGGGAACCCCGGCGAGAGTCCCCGGCCACGGCCGCCCCCTCTCGCCACTTCCTCTCAAACAAAGGAGAACTACAATGGCAAACGCAACTATCACCCTGCGCGACGGTCTCAAGATTGGCGAGACCACCCACACTGAAGCCGAGATTCGCGACGTGACCGCTTCCGACCTGATCGAAGCCACGGCTGAAAGTGAAAAGCTTGTGAATGTCCCCGACGAAGGCGCCCAGTTCGTCACCAGCCCAGCTCTGGTCGGCATCAATACCTTGCGCCGTCAGATAGTCCGAATCGGCGACCATAAAGGGCCGCTGTCGCTTGCAGAGATCAAGAGACTGAGCGCTGTCGATCTGTGGCTCCTCCAGGCGACCGTCAACAAGATGGATGCCGCCCTCAGGGGGGTGGCGCAGCGGGGGCGAGATTAAGCAGGTTCGGGACAAGGTGATTGAGCCAGGAGCCATTCTGATCGCATGCCGGACGGGATGGCCCCGTACCGAAATCCTGAATCTGCCCCTACATCGATTTACATACACCCTGAATTTTCTCTGGAAAGGAAAAGAGTAGATGGGCGATTTGAAGACCTCCATCATCTTGGATTTGAGCGGCAATCTCCAGAGCCGGGCCAAACAGTTCAGCGGAGCACTTCAGGGGATGAGTACGCGCGGCTCCCGAAGCATGCAGGTGCTGGGGCGCTCCATGCATTCAGTCAGCAACGGGATTGACCGCCTTGGGAATAAGTACACCGCTCTTCTGACTGGCGCAGTAGGAGCGGGATCTGTTCGCTATGTCGCCGAGTTGCAAAAGCGCCTCAGCCAGCTCAGAGTTGACAGTCGCGCCAGCGCCGAAGAGATCGAGAATCTCCAGGCTAAGCTGTTCGAGGTGGCGCGTAGCGATCGCGTTCGATTGGACCCTGCCTTGATTCTTGCAGGTATCGAGGAGATCGTCACCAAAACGGGTGATCTCGATTTCGCAATCGAGAATATGGAAGCCTTGGCGGTGACCATCCGGGCCGCCGGTGCTGCCGGTGAGGATATCGGCTCCGTCATGACGAACTTGTACAAAGGGGGAGTGCGCGACCCCCGAGCTGTTCTTTCGGTGATGGATGCCCTGATCCAGCAGGCGAAGGAAGGTTCCGTAGCTTTCCGTGATACGGCAAGGGTGGGCAACAGGCTCTTTGCCCCCTATATTGCCTCGGGTCAGGCGGGCGAGCAGGCCTTTAAAGATATGGGGGCTGTGGCGCAGGCAACGATAGATGCCGTGGGAAGCCCGGAGGAGATGGTCACGGCGACATCGGCCCTCTTGGCGCAGCTCCGCGATCCGAACATGCAAAAATTCCTCTCCGGAGTAGGCGTAAAGGTTTTCGACGGAAAGGAAATGCGCTCTTTGCCGCTCTTGATCGAAGAAATCATACAGGCGGCGGGGGGTGACATCAGTAAGCTCGGAACCAAATTCAACGAGTCCGCAATCAAGGTGTTTCAAGGCGCACTGATGGAGGGCAACCGCCAGAAGATCCAGCGGCTGGCCGGAATTGTGGCGGACGGTTCGGCCGTCATGGAAGATGCCGCCATCAATACAGAAACCCTGGATGCGGCCTTGACCTCGCTGGCAAATGCATGGAGAAAATTCGCCGTCAACGAGCTCTCTGAGCCAATCGAGAAATTGGCGAAAGCCCTGAACGACCTCGATATGGAGACTGTGGATCAATGGTTGCGGCGCCTGCGTAATCTTGGGCTGGGGCTTGGAGGGCTCATTGTGGCAAACAAGGCCATTCGCCTTGGGAAGCCCATCTACGATCTCTTTCGGAAAAAGAGTGGGATCGGCGGTGCGGCTGGAGCTTTGGGGGGTGCCATGGGAGCAGTACCCGTCTATGTTGTAAACGGCCCCATGTCGCAACTTCCGTCCCCGCCGGGCCGTGGACGGCCAGGAGCCCCAGGCGGAAGCTGGGGAAGAACAGGCATGGCGCTTCGAGCCGGAGGCGCTTCTATGCTTCCTGGCGCCCTGACGCTTGCCTCGATGGAAGGCTCGGTGGCTGTGGGTCGATATCTGGCCGAACAGGAGGCTGCCTCTTCCTCGACATCCAGATTGAGGGAGCTTTTGACTCAACATGCGGTTTTAGGCGGAGGCCCGGAAAACTACCAGTCCAGGCTGATCAAAGACGAGTTGGCTCGACGCGGTGAAGTGGACGTGGGCGGAACCATCAATATACGGTTCGATGATTCAGGCCGCCCCAGAGTGCAGATGATGCAAAGCCACAATCCCAATGTTGATTTCGACGTAGACACCGGTCGGAGCATGGTGATGCCCTGAAATCAAAATTCAATAGTGCATGATTCCCCCAAATGGAGTATTTAAGAGGAAGCCTCAGTGCTTCCTCTTTGCATTCCAGGGGTTGGGCTATGGATTTGCGTTTGCGATTTTGCGTTGAGCTGGAGCGAATAAGAAGCGCTCCGGAGTATCAGAGGGTCCGAGCCGAAGTTAGATTTCTCTTTCTTAAAGAGTTCGAAGAACTATTCGAGCCACAGGAGAAGGCTAGGCTTGCAGGCAAATACCGAAGAAGAGCTGCAGTTGTCCGTTTTTGCTATGAGAAAAGATTCTCTGTCACCTCCTTTTACCGCTGGCGGCATAAGTATAGAACCCACGGAATCGAGGCACTTCTGCCCTCTTACGGCAATAAGGGAAAAACTTCAGCGATCAAAAGAAAGCGGAAAATTCCTGCACACATCTGGATCGACCCCAGTCAACCCCTTAAATGCCTTTCTCAGCTCCTGGAAATAATCGAGAGCCACCCTGAACTTGCCAATCCGGCTGGACTCACTGCCGCCGCCTACCTCAAGAGCGAATTGCGATTGCTCAAACCCGCCAACGGCCTTATCCTCGGTCGAGAATTGACGAAAGAGGAGCGGGAGATCCTGGAAGCTTACAGGGCAAGCCGACACAAAAATCATAGTGCCAAAGCAGCGGTTCTACTGATGGCCAGCGAGGGCAGGAGTATGAAGGAGATTTCCAAGGCCTCCGGTCGCTCGTACACTTCCATTTACAGGCACCTGCGTTTTTTTAAGGAACGCGGTATTGATTTTATCGAGACCAAGCTAGACCCTGCCGGGCGAGAGCGGGTCTGGCAGCAAAGGAAAACCCGCCTTATTGACATCTTGCATGGAACCCCAGCGCTTTACGGCATAAATCGGACTTCCTGGACGTATCCGACAATTCGTGATGCATACAGGCAGGTTTATGGGGAGTCCTTGTCGGGACATGCCTTAAAGAGAATCATTAAAGAGGCTGGCTATTCCTGGAGAAGGGCACGAAAGGTTCTCACGAGCCCCGATCCGGAATACAGAGATAAGGTGCTCCAGCTCCTGGATGCTCTACAAGGGATGAAGGCGGGAGAGGCCTTTTTCTTCATCGACGAGGCAGGCCCCTGGCGGGTCAAGAAGTATGGCGGCAAAGCTCTCGGCCCCAGAGAGATAACCAGGACGATTCCGGAGGTACAAGAGGCAAAAGGTGCAGTGAACCTCATTGCCGCCCTGGAAGCCACCAGCAATCAGGTGGTATGGTCATTTATCCGCAGCAAGGGCTCAGCTTCCCTTGTCGCGCTCCTGGAGGTGCTCAAGGAGAAATACTCGGATGCTCCCCGCATCTGTGTGACATGGGACGCTCTCGGCTCACATAGCTCTTTCATGGTAAAAGATTGGATCGATAGAGCAAACCAGGAAGCCCTGGAAGCAAAGAGCCCCCGCTTTGAGGTCTACCCCCTGCCGTCGAATGCACAGTTTCTGAACGTGATTGAGGCTGTGTTTGGAGGATGCCGCAAGGCCGTCATTCACAACAGCGATTATCAATCAAAGGAAGAGATGGAGGCGGCCATCAGCCGACACTTCGAGGAGCGAAACGCCTTCTTTCAGGCCAATCCAAAACGCGCCGGGAACAAGATCTGGGACAAGGAAATCTTCAACGTGGAAGAGCTCCCAGGGGGGCTTTTCAGGAGGATGTAAGGGTTCTGGAAAGAGTAATTGAAGTAGCCTTCAGGGGGAATTTTAGATGTGATGAAGGTCTGTTTTTAAACCAATTTGCTTTTGCTTTTACATTGTCCGGGTTTTGGCTTTTAATTGGCCGCGTACACATTCGCTTATGCCGGCCTACCGTTTTGTGAAATAAAAACCATCTCACGCCCGCCCCTTGCAGTCGCTCGAGTTCACAGAGGCCGCAGAGAAATCGGCTTGGTTTTCTCTGCGGCCTCTGCGCCTCTAGTGAGCAAAGCGAACGGGCGAGAGTGGTTTTTTTACGTTTCTCGATCCTTCTCTCTGACACCGAGCTCCACCTTCCAGCGCCGGCCGCTCGGCTCGTGCTGCATCCAGAGCTCGAGGGTGCCGACTTCGGTGACGAGGGTGTGCAGGCGCACCGGGACGAGGGCGCCCTCCCCTTCTTCCAGGGGCGGCAGGGTGAGATCGAGGCGCGCGGTCTCCTCCAGCTCCGAGGCGTCGTCGACGATCTGGCCGACCTGATCCCCCGCCCGGACGCTGGAGGAGAAGAAGCGAAACTCCACGGGCCTCCCCGTCACCAGGCCGAATTCGCGCCCGGGCAGAGCCGCCTCGCTCCCCTCCTCCATCCCCTGCGGGGCGACGCACACCCCGCGCACCGGCGGGGTGAAGCCGGGGACGGCGGGCATGGTGCTCTCCAGCCCGATGTAGTACGAGCGCGCGGTGCCGGCGCGGATGCGGATCCCCTCCCCCGTGAGGCGCCTGCGGGCGTAGACCGCCGCCCCCTTGGCCACCGCCAGGTCGAAGTGGGCGCCGGTGAGCTCGCGCACCTCCTCGCCGCTCCACTCGCGCAGCAGCTCCAGGATGCGCCGCCGCACCGCCTCGGCCTTGAAGACGCCGCCGTTGAAGAGGACCGCCGTGGGGGTGAGGAAGGCGACCCCCTGCGCCTGGCGCTCCCGATCCCCCACCAGGGCGCGAAGGGCGTCGCTGGAGCGGGCGTTCTCGGCGCTTCGGGCGAGAAAGAAGGCGAGGTGGCGGCTGAGGGCGGGGTCGGCCTCGTAAGGGAGCCCGATCTCGCGCAGAGCGGCGGCGGGGCCGCGGGCCGGATGCTCGGCGGCGCCCGTTCTGGGGAGGAAGCCGTCGAGGATGACCCTTTGCAGCATCTCACGGCGAAGGTGCGCCGAGACGGTCCCGGCGAAGAGGCCGGCGCCGCGGCTCGGGATGGCGACGGGAATCTCGTCGAGCTCGGGGCTCTCGAAGAGACGCTCTTTGGCGGCCTTGCAGGCATGCAGAAGAAAGAGGAACTGGCGGGCATCGAGCTTCTGCCCCCGCGCGTCGAGCTCGGCGCGCACGGTGTAGGCGAGGGCCAGGTCCATGTTGTCCCCCCCCAGAAGGATGTGGTCCCCGACGCTGACGCGCTCAAGGACCAGGTTCCCCCCTTCTTCCCCCACCGCCACGAGGCTGAAGTCGGCCGTCCCGCCGCCCACATCGCAGACGAGGACGACGTCGCCGGGGCGCACCGACTCGCGCCACCTCTCGCCCGCGAAGGCGAGCCAGTGGTAGAAGGCGGCCTGCTGCTCCTCGAGAAGACTCACCTCCTTCCAGCCGGCCTCTGCCGCCGCCTCGAACGTGAGCTCGCGGGCGACCTCGTCGAAGGAGGCCGGCACCGTCAGGACCGCCTCGCACCCCTCGATCCCCCCTGGCTCGCCGCGTTCGGCAAGGAGGTGCTCCAGAGCGCGCCGCAGGTGGAGAAGATAACGCCGCGACGCCGCGAAGGGGGAGATCTTGCGCTCCTCGAGCTCGGACCCCCACGGCAGGACCGCCCGGCGCGGGTCGATGTGGGGGTGGCCGAGCCACGACTTGGCCGAGGTCACCAGGCGGTCGGGCGAGAGGGCGCCGTGCTCCCGGGCGAAGCGCCCGGCGATGCCGCAAAAGAGATCGTCCTCCCACGGAAGGCGGGCAGAGGCCCCTTGCGCCTCGGCCTCCAGCGGCAGGTAGAGAGCCGAAGGGAAGACCGCCTCGCGCCCGACGCCCTGGAAGGAGGCGAGCTGCGGGACCTGCACGATTTCGGGGATTTCGGTCGAGTCCGCCGGCACCAGGGCAAGCGCCGAGTTCGTCGTCCCCAGGTCGATGCCGACGGCGTAGCGTTTGTGCATGGGTTTTTTCCTTTGTATCCGTCAGGGGCGAATCAAAAATGCCCGGATGCAAGGCGCCCGAAGTCCGGGAGAGTGAGGCGTACATCAGTACGCCGCAGCGAACCCGGGCGAGGGGAACGCAGCAGACGCGTGTTTTTCATTCGCCCCTTAGTCGATCTCAACCTCGGCCGGGGCGATGATCTCCCGCGCCGCCCCTTCGGCGGTGACGGTGGGAAGGGAGACGCGGGAGGTCTTCCACCCGCGGTGGCGTACCGTGCCGCGAAACGGCGGGCGCTCTGGGACTTTCCCCACGACGCGGTAGCTGCGCGCGTCGTAATCCTGTGCCAAAGCGACCTCCTCCCCTTCGGCGCCGCCGTGCACAGGGCGAATGTCGAAGGTGGATTTCAGCACCTCGCGGCACCCCTGGTGCACCACCCGCGCGACGGAGCCGACCTGCTCGTCGCTGTAGGCGGCGATGTCCTCCATGGCGAAGTCGACCAGACGCCCCTTTTCCTGCAGCCTGCCGAGAAACTGCACCACGTCGGCC
>JBJHBH010000070.1:0-18458 GCA_050485365.1 Desulfuromonadales bacterium
ACGCGATCTTCCACACCCACCTGATGATCCTGGAGGATCGCAGCTTTCTGAACAAGATCCGCCAGGAGATCGACCTCGGCCACAGCGCCTCCTTCGCGGTAAAGAAGACGGTGCGCGGGTACGTCGAGGCGTTCAAGCGCATGGAGGACCCGTACCTGCGGGAGCGCGCCGCCGACATGGAGGATATCGGCCGACGCATCCTGTCGCATCTGGCCGGGCGCGACGATCAGGGGCTGCAACTGCGCTCCCCCGGCATCCTCGTCGCCAAGGAGATCCTCCCCTCGGACATGGCGGGGCTCGATCACGACCAGTTGCTGGGGATCGTGACCGAGTCGGGCGAGGGGAACTCGCACGCCGTCATCATGGCCAAAAGCCTCGGCATCCCGGCGCTGGTCGGCGTCGCGGGGGCGACGGACGCTCTTACCCCCGACGCCCGGGTGATTCTCGACGCCAACTCGGGCTATTTCTACATCAACCCCCCTGAGCGCATCGCCGAAGAGTACCGCCGCCTGGGGGAGGACTGCAGCCGCGAGCTCAGCCGTCTCGAAGAGTACCGCAACGTGCCGGCGCAAACGGCCGACGGAGTGGGGATCGTTCTGCGGGCCAACATCGGGCTCGTCAGCGACGTCGGGGTGGCCCTGCGCAACGGCGCCGAGGGGGTCGGGCTCTACCGCACCGAGTTCCCCTACATGGCCCGCAGCGACTTCCCCGACCGCGACGACCAGTACCAGCTCTACCGCCGGATCGTCGAGGGGTTCGGCGGCCACCCCGTCACCATCCGCACCCTCGACATCGGCGGCGACAAGGCCCTGCCCTACTTCAAGCCGCCGCAGGAGGACAACCCCTTCATGGGGTGGCGCTCGGTGCGGGTCTCCCTCGACAACCTCGACGTCTTTCGCACCCAGATCGAGGCGATCCTCATGGCGGGGGTCCACGGGCCGGTCAAGCTCCTCTTTCCGATGATCTCGGGGATGGAGGAGGTGCACGCCTGCAAGAAGGTCGTGGCGCAGGCGCGCGAGAACCTGCACCGCGAGGGGATCCCCTGCGCGGGCGAGGTTCCCCTGGGGGTGATGATCGAAGTCCCCGCCGCGGTGCGCCTCGCCCCGCGCCTCGCCCGCGAAGTCGACTTCTTCGCCCTGGGGACCAACGACCTCATTCAGTACATGCTCGCCGCCGACCGCAACAACCCGCTGGTGACCAAGTACTACGACGCGCTGCACCCGGCCGTCATCGAGGTGCTCGACGAGGTGGCCGCCCTGTGCCGCAAAGAGGACAAGGGGCTGTGCCTGTGCGGCGAGATGTCCTCGGACCCCCTCAACCTGATCCTCCTCATCGGCTTCGGCATCCGGGAGTTCTCGATGCCTGCCCCCTTCATCCCCCGCACCAAGGCGTTTCTGGCCACCCTCTCGAGCCGCGCCGCGCAGCGCATGGCCCGCCGGGCGCTGCGCCTGGAGAGCAGCGAGCAGATCCGCGCGTACCTGCACGAAGAGCTGAAGAAGATCGAAGAGAGGGAAGCCGGAGAGGCCAAGCCGGAGGTGGGGGTGGTGTAGGCGCTGATCGCAATGGCCGTGTACGCAAGAAGGGGAGCCCCCATCGGGACTCCCCTTCTTTTTTTCGCCGTGATGCGCTCAGATCATCTCTTGTGACAGTCGTTGCAGCGGGTGGGGCCGGCCTTCATCTCTTCGTGGCACCCTTTGCAGCCGAACCCGTGGGCGAAGTCGCGGTTGACTTCGAGGGAGGCGGGGGTCCCGGCGTGGCACCGTGCACAGTCCATCTTCTGGGCGTGCAGGGCGTGGTCGAAGGTCACGTTGCCGTTGCGGACCTGGTAGGTGTAGACATCGTTGGCGACGGCGGCGACGGCGCCGATGGCGGCCCCGCCGAAAAGGGCGGCCGTCAGGACGAGAGCGACGAATTTCTTCATGGTAATGCCTCCTGTAGTGAAGATCATGGGCCTGATCCCATGTGACGCCACTGTACTCCTTCGGCGGTGCCTCTTCACTCGACATCGAGCCCACTGCCACCCGATGTCGGGTTCGGATCGAGTGATTTCAATATCTTACATGGCCCCATGTCGGGTCGCTCAGGGGGCGTTTTGCTGCGGGAGGAGAGAGGGGATGGTGTAAAGTAACTGTTCAGTAGGGGGTCCCGCCTCCCATGTCAAGGGACGCTTTTCGCCGTCCATGGCCGCTTGACTGGCGCCGTCCATGGCGCCAGACACCCTTGTCATGGGAGCCGCGAAGGATGAAGGATGAAAGATGAGAGATGAGGGCGTGGCGCTGCGGGACTAGCCGGCGTCGGTGAGGCGTTCGAGCCACCCTTTTTTCTTCGGCGTGTAGATCTCGACCCGGTTGCGGCCGCGCCGTTTCGCGTCGTACAGCGCGGCGTCGGCCTGCTCGATGAGATCGCCCGCCTGCACGTTCTGCCCCGGCTCGAAGGTGGAAATCCCGAAGCTGCAGGTGACGGCGTAGATCTCGGGGCCGTTGCGGAACTCGTACTGCTCGGTCGCCTCGCGCAGCTTCTCGGCGACGAGACACCCCTCCTCCGTCCGCGTCTCGGGCAGAAGAATGACGAACTCTTCTCCGCCGTAGCGGGCGAGGAGGTCGTACTCGCGCAGTTGCTTCTGCCACAGCCGGCAGACCTCGCGCAGGATGAAGTCGCCCGTGCGGTGCCCGTGGGTGTCGTTGATCGCCTTGAAACGGTCGAGATCGGCGAGCACCAGACTCATCGGGCGCTCCTTGCGCACCGAGCGCTTGAGCTCGCGCTCCAGCGTCTCCTGGAAAAACCGATGGTTGTAGACGCCGGTCAACCCGTCGAGGTTGGCGATGCTCTCGAGATAGCGGTTTTTCTGCTTGAGCTCGGCGTTCAGGCGCTCCAGCTCGACCTTGGCCGAGACGAGCTCGCGGTTCATCTGCTCGTAGCTCATGTTCAGCAGGCTGAGCTCGACGTTGGCCCGCTGAAGGATCTCGGGGACCGAGGGGGGCGTGGCGATCTTCACCTCGAAATAGTCGGCGGTGGCGGCCACTTCGAGGCTGACCGATTCGAGGATGTGGTCGATGGCGCCGCTTTGCAGCCCCAGGCGCCGGCGCGCCTCGTGGCGGAAACGCTCGGCGTAGTCGATGGGCTTCTTGGAGTAGATGATGTTGGAGACGAGCCCCGACAGATAGGCGATCTGCACCATCTTGCGCAGCTTGGGATCGCTGCCGTCGTAGGCGTCGGGCTGGCGGTGGAAGGCGATCGGCACCGCCAAAGACGAGGGAAACTGCCAGTGCCGGGCGACCGCCGCCCCGACTTCGGGGTGGGTGACGCCGAGATGCGCGGCCTCCAGCTCGATGATGTCCTCGCTGCCCGCGGCGAAGGCGCGCAGAACCGCGTCGTATTTCTCGGGCATCGCCTGCGCCAGGACGAGGACGCCGACCTTCTGCAGGAGCCCCACCGTGAACGCCTCTTCGGGGTCGATATCGGAGCGGATCTGGGCGGTGATCATCTTCGCCGAGACGGCCGAGGAGAGGGACTTCTCCCAGTAGTGCTCGTAGTCGAAGCCGCCGTCGTTGCGCACGCGCTTGCCGCTGAGGAAGGAGAAGGAGAGCACGAGGCTGCGCACGGCGTTCGTCCCGAGGATGGTGACGGCCTGCTGAATGGTTGTGATTTCGCTGGGGAAGCTGTAGAAGGCGGAGTTGACGACCCGCAGGAGCTTGGCCGAGAGAGAGACGTCGCAGGCGATCAGCTGAGTGATGTCGTTGACCGTCGTTTCGCAGCGGCTGGTGGCGGCAATAAGCCTGGAAGCCACCGTCGACAGCGTCGGCAGCGAGCTCGACGTGAGGAGCTCTTCCAGGATCTCGTTGCGGCTCATGCACCTGCTCCTTGAAAAACCCCCGACCGGCGACCGCTCGGGTCTGCAGGCCCGCCGACGGCGGTTCATGACATGCGAAACGGATTTATGATAGCTTGTCGACCCGAGGCGATCAACGATTTATTATGGAAAAAGACTTTCCGTTGCGGAAAAAGGTCAGACCGCCCGTCGGCAACGCCCCCTTGAGAGGGATCGGATGAACGAATCGAGTCCTGCGAAAAAGATCGGCGCCCTGGCCGGCGCCCTCTTCGCCGTCTTCGTCTGGGGCGCCTCCTTCGCCGTCACCCGCGCGGCGGTGCAGGAGATCGCGCCGATGGCGCTGGCCTTTTTGCGCTTCGCCCTGGCCGCCCTCGTCCTCTGGCCGATGGCGGCGCGCTGCGACGTCGTCCTGTCGCCGCGGCAGAAGCGGACCGTCTTCGTCCTCGGCTTTCTGGGTGTGACCCTCTATTTCGCCTTCGAAAACGTCGGCCTCTTCTTCACCACCGCCTCCCACGCCGCCCTCATCATCGCCGTCATCCCCCTGGTCACCGAGCTGATCGTCGCCCGGAGGGACGCCCGCCCTCTGTCGGCGCCGGTGCTGGCGGGGCTCGTCGCCGCCCTGGCCGGGGTCGCCCTCATCTTCGGGCACGACACCGGCGAGGCGGCCGGCACCCTGGGCGATCTGCTGATGCTCGGCGCCGTCGCCTCGTGGGTCGGCTACACCCTCGTCGCCGAGCGGGTCGTGCCGCGCTATCCCGGAATCTACCTGACGTGGCGGATCATGAGCGTCGGCGCCCTGACCCTGCTCCCCGCCGCCCTCCTCGAAGCGCTCTTTCTCCCCTTCGCCCCGCCTTCCGCCGCCGCCTGGGCAGCGGTGGCGTTTCTCGGGATCTTCTGCTCGGCCCTGGCGTATCTGACGTGGAATTACGCCATTCCGATCCTCGGCGTCAACGCCACCAACACCCTCATCTATCTCATCCCCCTGGTGGGGGTCCTGACGGGAGTCGTCGCTTTGGCCGAACCCTTCACCGCGCGCATCGCCCTGGGCGGCGCCCTCATCGTCGGCGGTGTCGCCTGGGCCGGGTGGCGCCGTCAGGCGACGCGCCGCCCGTGAGCAGATGCGTCACGCGGCACGCCTGTCGAAAAGTGCGTCGACGGCGGCACAGTGCGGGAAAAATTACACACCAAAAAACGAGGTTTTATTGTTTCTTCGAAATGGCAACTTGCCGAGACTACGGAAAAAACGTAGAATCACCCCTATCGGCACGCGATCTGCTATATTGGCTCTGCATAACGACGCCGTCTCACGGCGACACCCCCGGAAGGAGGAAGAACGGATGAAAGCGAACCTCGACGGCGCCAAGATCGCCTATGAAAGTTTCGGCAGCGGCCCCGCCCTCGTCGTCCTGCACGACGGCCCCTCCAACCGGGAGATCGGCGGGCTCTTCGCGCCGCTGGTCGAAGGGGGGTACCGCGTCGTCGTCACCCACCTTGACGGGTTCTGCCGGCGCCCCGGCAGTGCGGACCTCGCCGGCTGGTCGAACAAGACCGTCGCGCTGCTCAACTTTCTGGGGATCGGCCGCGCCGTCTTCATCGGCATCGGCCAGGGGGGGATCGTCCTGCTCGACATCCTCAAGAGCCACCCCCAGCGGGTCGCCGCCTCGAGCCTCGTCATCGGCTCGGCGACGGCCCGGCAGATCCGCGCCCTCGCCGAAAGATTCAAAGAGGGCGCTCTCGAGGTCGCCGCCCACGACGACTTCGAAGGAGAGCTGCTGCGCGCCCTCCCCGTCGCCCGCAAGGAGAAGACCGCCTCGTCCCCCCTGTCCAGCCTGCGCAGCTGGATCAACGGCGTGTGCAGCAAGAATTTCTACAGCGCCATCATCCAGCACCGCAGCGCCTCGCGCGCCGAGCTCGACGTGCCGCCGATGATCATCGAAACCGACGAGGGGAAGGCTGGAAAATCGGCGGCCAAGACCAAGTCCTCCCGATCGTTCCGCAGCCGCTTCGCCTCGATCAACGCCCATCTGGCCGCTCTGTTCAACAGCCTCTACCCGCCGGACGAGGAGGAAGAGGAAGAAGAGGCCCTCGACATCCGCTGACGACCCGTTCGGGCGGGGCGCCCCCAGCACCCCGCCCGAACGTCTTTTCCCCGCCCCCTCCGCGCCCATCCCCCTGAAGACGACTGCGTTTGACCTGAGCGCTCCCATCGTTTAATCTATCGGATTGTTCATGACCGAATAACTCCTCTATGGGAGCACTCAGGTGTCACACGAAAAAGACTGCATTCGGATTCGCGGCGCCCGCCAGAACAACCTGAAGGGGCTCGATCTCGACATCCCGCTGGGCGAGCTCGTCGTCGTCACCGGCGTGTCGGGGTCGGGCAAGTCGTCGCTGGCCTTCGACACCGTCTACGCCGAGGGGCAGCGCCGCTACGTCGAGACCTTCTCCCCCTACGCGCGACAGTTTCTCGACCGCATGGACAAGCCGCAGGTCGAGCGCATCGAGGGGATCCCCCCCGCCATTGCCATCGACCAGACGAACCCGGTGCGCACCTCGCGCTCCACCGTCGGGACGATGACCGAGCTCAACGATCACCTCAAGCTCCTCTTCGCCCGCGCCGCCAGCCTTCACTGCAGCGGGTGCGGCGCCGAGGTGCGCCGCGACACTCCCGAGAGTATCGCCTCGCGCCTTATCGAGGCGTGGGACGGCCAGCGCGTCCTCATCACCTTCCCCGTCGCCGTGCCGCACAACTTCACGAGGGACGAAATCAAGGAGCTTCTGGCGCGGCAGGGGTACACCCGCATCCACGCCGAGGGCGAAGGGCACCTCGACGTCGTCCAGGACCGCCTGCGCCTCTCTTCGGCCGGACGCCGGCGCCTGGTGGAGTCCATCGAGGGGGCGCTGAAGACCGGGCGAGGGAAGGTCGACGTCCACCGGGCCGACGACGGGCAGCCCCGCCGCTTCTCCAGCGATCTGCACTGTCCCGACTGCGACCTCTCTTTCCACGACCCGGCGCCGCACCTCTTCTCCTTCAACTCCCCCCTGGGCGCCTGCGAGACGTGCCGCGGATTCGGCCGCGTCATCGGCATCGACTACGGGCTCGTCGTCCCCGACGAGACGAAGACGCTGGCGCAAGGGGCGGTCAAGCCGTGGCAGACCGAGGCCAACCGGGAGTGCCAGGACGATCTGGTGAAGTTCGCCAAAAAGCGCGGTGTGCGCCTCGACGTGCCGTGGCGCGAGCTCTCCGACGAGGAGCGCGCCTGGGTCATCGAGGGGGAGGGGAGCTGGGACGACGGGCTCTGGTACGGCTGTCGGCGCTTTTTCGACTGGCTGGAGACGAAGGCGTACAAGATGCACATCCGCGTCCTGCTGTCGCGCTACCGCTCCTACGACGTCTGCCCCGCCTGCGACGGCGCGCGCCTCAAACCCGAGGCGCTGCTGTGGCGCCTGGGGGGGACCGGCTCCGAAAGGTGCCCGTCGCTGAACATCCATCAGATCATGCTGCTCCCCATCGAGCGGTGCGCCGCCTTCTTCGAGGCGCTTCAACTCCCCGCACCTCTCGACGAGGCGGCCGACCTGCTCCTGGCCGAGATCCGCTCGCGGCTTCGGTATCTCACCGAGGTTGGGCTCGGGTATCTGACCCTCGACCGGCAGTCGCGCACCCTCTCGGGGGGGGAGGTGCAGCGCATCAACCTGACGACGGCCCTCGGCACGAGCCTCGTCAACACCCTCTTCGTCCTCGACGAGCCGAGCATCGGGCTGCACCCACGGGACATGGAGCGCATCGTGGCGGTGCTGCACCGCCTGCGCGACGCGGGGAACTCCCTTCTGGTGGTGGAGCACGACCCGCAGGTGATCCTCGCCGCCGACCGCCTCCTCGACATCGGCCCGGGGCCGGGGGAGCGCGGGGGAGAGATCGTCTTTTTCGGCCCGGCGCGCGACATCGTCGAGACCGAGGGGTCGCTGACGGGGGACTATCTGGCGGGGCGAAAGCAGGTCGGGACCGTCATGGGCGTGCGTCCGCAGCCCGGCGAAGCGGAAGAGGGCGGCGCCGCAGCGATCGAGATCGCCGGCGCGAGCGCCAACAACCTGAAGGGGATCGACGTCGCGATACCCCTGAATCGCCTGGTGGCGGTCACCGGCGTCTCGGGGAGCGGCAAGAGCACGCTGATCCAGGACGTTCTGTACAACGCGCTGACCAAGCTCAAGGGGAAGCCGGCCGAAGCCGCCGGGGCACACCGGGCGATCCGGGGAGCCGAGCGGATCGGCGAGGTCGTCCTCGTCGACCAGAGCCCCATCGGGCGCACGGCGCGCTCCAACCCGGCGAGCTACGTCGGCGCCTTCGACGCCCTCCGCAAGATCTTCGCCGCCGAGCCGCTGGCCAAGGAGCGCGGCTACACCGCGGGCACCTTCAGCTTCAACTCGGGGACGGGGCGCTGCCCGGCCTGCGGCGGCAGCGGCTTCGAGCATGTGGAGATGCAGTTCCTCTCCGACGTCTACCTGCGCTGCCCCGAGTGCGATGGCCGCCGCTACCGCCCCGAGGTGCTGGAGGTGAAGGTCGTCCCCACCGGCGGCGGGCACGGCCGCTCCATCGCCGAGGTCCTCGAGATGACGGTGGTGGAGGCGTGCGCCTTTTTCGCCGACGCCCCTGAGGTGGTGCGCACGCTGGAGCCGCTGGCGGCGGTGGGGCTCGACTACGTGCGGCTCGGCCAGCCGGTGCCGACCCTCTCGGGAGGGGAAGCCCAGCGCCTCAAGCTCGCCGGCCACCTGGTGGGGGCGAAGTCCGCCTCCCGCAGCGCCTCCTCGCACCCCACGCCCGGCGCATCCCTCTTTTTGCTCGACGAGCCGACGACGGGGCTGCACTTCGACGACATCGCGCGCCTGCTCGGCGCCTTTCGCAGACTCCTCGATGCGGGGCACTCCCTCGTCGTCATCGAGCACAACCTCGACGTCATCCGCAGCGCCGACTGGATCGTCGACCTCGGCCCCGAGGGGGGAGAGGCCGGAGGGGAGATCGTCTGCACCGGGACGCCGCGCCAGGTGGCGGAGCACCCGACGAGCCACACCGGACGGAGCCTGCGAGAGTATGCGGCGCAATTCGAAGAAGTGAAACCGTTCGGCGTAGGGGCAGGCCCCTGTGCCTGCCCTGATTCTTCTGATCGAATCAGGGGGGTGGAAACCGAGGGCACCCACATGGGGGTGCCCCTACAGCACCCGGTCTCGCTGTCCGCCATCACCATCCGCGGCGCCCGCGAGCACAACCTGCGCGACATCGATCTTGAAATCCCCCGGGGGACGTTCACCGTCATCACCGGCATCAGCGGCAGCGGCAAGAGCACCGTCGCCTTCGACATCCTCTTCAACGAGGGGCAGAGGCGCTACCTCGAGTCGCTCAACGCCTACGCCCGCCAGTTCGTGCAGCCCGCCGCCCGCCCGGAGGTCGACGCCGTCTTCGGCATCCCCCCCACCGTCGCCATCGAGCAGCGCACCAGCCGCGGCGGACGCAAGAGCACGGTGGCGACGATGACGGAGATCTACCACTTCTTGCGCCTGCTCTACGTCAAGCTCGGGGTGCAGCACTGCCCGGCGTGCGACATCCCCATCGAGCCGCAGAGCGCCGAGGCGATCCTCGCCCGGGTGATGACCGAGTGGCGCGGACGGCAGGTCGAGATCCTCGCGCCGCTCGTCGTCGCGCGCAAGGGGTACTACACCGACCTGGCCAAGTGGGCTGCGGGAAAAGGATTCTCGCACCTTCGCGTCGACGGGATCGCCACCCCCACCGACGAGTGGCCGCGCCTCGACCGCTTCCGCGAGCACAACATCGAGCTCCCCGTGGGAAGCATTGAGGTCGCGCCCGAGGCCGAAGAGGCGCTGCGGCACCTGCTCGCCCTCGCCCTCGACTACGGCAAGGGGGTCGTCATCGTCGCCTCCCCCGGGCCGGTTTCGGACGATCGACGCCGCAAAAAAGAGGCGATCTTCTCCACCCGGCGCGCCTGCCCGGGGTGCGCCGCGAGCTTCCCCGAGCCCGACCCGCGCCTCTTCTCCTTCAACTCGCGGCACGGCTGGTGCCCCACCTGCTTTGGCACCGGAGCGCTTTTGTCCGGCTTCGACGCCGAGCAGACGGGGGAGGAGATCTGGTGGAACGCCTGGTACGAGGGGGAGGAGAAGAGCTGCCCCGAGTGCCGGGGGATGCGCCTTCGTCCCGAGGCGCTGGCGGTGCGCTTCGACGGGCGCAGCATCGCCGAGCTGACGGCGTTGCCGGTGGAGGCGATCGAGACCTACTTTCGCGGGCTCAAGATCGACGGGCGCGCCGCCGAGATCGCCCGCGACATCCTGGCCGAGCTGCGCTCGCGCCTGGCCTTTCTGCGCGAGGTGGGGCTGTCGTATCTGTGCCTCGACCGCGCCGCGCCGACCCTCTCGGGGGGCGAGGCGCAGCGCATCCGGTTGGCGGCGCAGCTCGGGTCGAGCCTCACCGGCGTGTGCTACATCCTCGACGAGCCGACCATCGGGCTGCATCCGCGCGACAACCGCATGCTCCTCGACACCCTCGCCAAGCTCGAAGGCAAGGGGAACACCATCGTCGTCGTCGAGCACGACGAGGAGACGATCCGCCGGGCCGAGCACGTCATCGACCTCGGCCCCGGCGCCGGAGTGCGCGGCGGGCGCGTCATCGCCGCCGGAACGGTCGCCGACCTGCAGGCCGCCCCCGAGTCGGTCACCGGCCGCCTCCTCGCCCGCCCCCTCCTCCACCCGTTGACGGCGCGGCGCCCCCCGCCCCCCGACACCGCGCGGCTGGAGGTCGTCGGGGCGACGCGCCACAACCTGAAGGATCTGCACGTCGCCTTTCCACTGGGGCGTCTGGTGGGGATCAGCGGCGTCTCGGGGAGCGGCAAGAGCACCCTGGTGCGCCACGTTCTGCACGAGAACCTGAGGCGCCTCGTCGGGCTCAAGGCGAAGAAGCGAAAGGAGATCGACGGCGCGCCGCTGCAGGGGTGCCGCGAGATCCGGGGATGGGAGGGGGTGGGCCGCGTGCTGGAGGTCGACCAGACCCCCATCGGCAAGACGCCGCGCTCGTGCCCCGCCACCTACGTCGGCTTCTGGGACGAGATCCGCCGCCTCTTCGCCGGCACCCCCGAGGCGCGCCTGCGCGGCTACGGGGCGGGGCGCTTCTCCTTCAACCTCAAGGAGGGGCGCTGCCCCGAGTGCGAGGGGCAGGGGATCAAGAAGATCGAGATGAGCTTTCTGCCCGACGTGCGCATCCCCTGCGACCTGTGCCGGGGGGCGCGCTTCACCCCCGAGACGCTGGCGGTGACCTACAAGGGGAAGAATATCGGCGAGGTCCTCGCCATGGACGTGGAGGAGGGAGTCGACTTCTTCGCCGCGCACCCTAAGATCCACCGCGCTCTGAAGCTCCTCGACGAGGTCGGCCTGGGCTATCTCACCCTCGGGCAGCCGAGCCCCACCCTCTCCGGCGGCGAAGCCCAGCGCATCAAGCTCGTCACCGAGCTCGCCAGGGAGCCGGCCGCCCGCGCGCGCAGCGCCCAGACCCTCTACATCCTCGACGAGCCGACCATCGGGCTGCACATGGCCGACGTCGAGAAGCTGGTCGGCGTCTTGCACCGCCTCACCGAGGCGGGGAACACCGTCCTCGTTATCGAGCACAACCTCGACGTCCTCGCCGAGACCGACTGGCTCATCGACCTCGGCCCCGAGGGGGGAGAGGGAGGAGGACGGGTGACCGCCGAGGGGACGCCCGAAGAGCTCGCCGCCGCCCCGCAGGGCTCGCACACGGCCCGGATGCTCGGCGAGTTTCTCCGCGAGCGGCGCAGCGATGCGTCGGGGGATTAAGGAGCACTTCCCTTTCAAATCCGATGCGATCGCTCTCCACCATCGGCACCGTCGCCGTTTCGCCCGGGTAACAAACCGGCCCCCTTGCCGTTTCGTTAGGGTAACCTATTGCAAATAAATGATTTTTTCTCTTGAAAACGAGCCCAAAATAGTTCTAAATAACAGCCTTTTCAATTCGTACCGAAATGGTGACAAAATGCAGCTTGTAGAGTCGAACGGTGGCGGGGGAGAAGAATCGCGCGCGGCGGAGTCGCGGGCCAAGAATCATTTCCTGTCGACTCTCAGTCATGAACTGCGCACCCCCATGACCGTCTTCATGGGGATGGTCGAGCTCGCCCTGAACACCGAGCTGACCGAGGAGCAGCGCTCGTACCTGACCACGGCGATGAGCTCGGCGGAGAAGCTGCTGGAGATCATCGAAGACCTGCTCGACTTTGCGCAGATGGAGCAGGGAAAGATCCCCTTCGCCTCGGAACCCTTTGCGCTGCACTCCTGCGTCTACAGGGCGATCGAGAAGAGCGTCCCTCTGGCACGGCGCAAAGGGCTCTCCATTTCGGTCTCGCTGGCCGAAGGGCTCCCCGAAATCATCGTCGGCGATGGCGAGCGCCTCAGACAGGCGCTGGAGAAGCTCATCGACAACGCGGTCAAATTCACCGACCAGGGGCGCATCTCGGTCACCGCCCGGGCCGACACCGACGCCCACACGCTGAGCTTCAGCGTGAAGGACACCGGCATCGGCATCCCCGAAGAGAAACAGTCGTCCATCTTCCAGAGCTTCACGCAGCTCGAAGAGACCAACGTGCGCCGCTTCGGCGGCATGGGTCTCGGTCTGGCCCTGGCCCGCCGCATCGCCGTGGGGATGGGGGGGCACCTCGAGGTCGACAGCCGCGCGGGGGCGGGGAGCGAGTTCACCCTCGTTTTGCCCTGGCGCCCGGTGCCGTGCGGCGCCGCCGCGCCCGATGCGTCCCGCCCGGGGGCGGAGCTCCCTTATCCCGAACGCGCCTGGGGACGCGGCTGAACCGCCTCAGCGGGGCTCGGCTTCAGCCGGCGCCCGAATCGACGACGACCCCCCGCGACTCGACATCGAAGATCGTCATGAGGTTCTCGGGGGTGAAGCGGCAGACCTGATCATCCTTGCCCGGCCGGCTCCATACGAGCACCTCCCCCTCACGCCTCTTTTCGCGACGGACCCGATCGGGGAAGTGGCTGTGAAGCTCCTGCCACATCTGCTCGGTGTCGAGGAGCTGAAACCCCTCCAGCCACTTGATCCCCTCCTCCTTCGCCAACTGGCTTTCGAAACGGTCGAGAAGCTCGAATTCGACGAAGTCATGTTCGCGGCGCCACCACTTGATGAACATGTGCTCCGCCCCTTTGCGGTTTTCGAGCTCCTGCCTGATATCCCTGCTCTCCATGTTTCCTCCTTTCTTCTCGATGCAACGGAGCCGCTCAGTGCTCCGTCGTTTTGCCGTGTCCCCCCGTCAGGGGGACGAAGGCGACCGGCAGAACGTCGCGGGTGACGCTCTGCCCCTGCTCGTCGGTTTCGATCAGCAATAGCTCCTGCCCCATGGGGGAGGTTCCGACCGGGATCACCAGCCGCGCGCGGGGCTTGAGCTGCGCGACGAGGGGGGGTGGGACGTGCGGCGCGGCCGCGGTGACGATGACGCCGTCGTAGGGGGCGTGTTCGGGCCATCCTCCGTAACCGTCACCAATGCGCACCTCGATGTTGTCGTAGCCGAGCCGATCGAAGCGCCGCACGGCGCGCTGCGCCAGATCCGCGACGACCTCAACGCTGTAGACCTTCTTCACCAGCCGCGACAGGACGGCGGCCTGGTAGCCCGACCCGGTGCCGACCTCGAGGATCACGTCGTGCGGTTCGGGGACGAGCAGATCGGTCATGAGCGCCACGATGAAGGGCTGCGAGATCGTCTGTCCGTCCTCGATGGGCAGGGCGCGGTTCTCGTAGGCCGCCGCGCGCAGATGCGACGGGACGAACTCCTCTCGCGGCACCTCGGCCAGCGCCGCCAACACCCGGGCGTCGGGCTCCGCGCGGCCGGTTTCCTGCGCGACGAAGCGCCAATCGCTCTCTACAGCCCTGAGCATGCGCTCTTTGTCCTGGAGCATCGCAACCCCCTTCTCTTCCAGTTTAACCCTCTGCTCGCCGCGCGCAACCTCTTGAAATCGTGAGACACGGCCGCACTCTTTCTGGCAATGGGGAAAGAATTCTCGTGCGGCAAAGTGGCTTTCACTAAAGAGCGGGGTAAAATTGAGCAACTTTCCGGCCTGCATTCGAGGAGGCGTCGATGAAGGAGAATCAGAAACAGGCGGAGGAGAGGGGGTTCAGAAAACTGCTGGAGAATCCCGACGGATTGCAAAGAGTTCTCGACACCATCGTGTGCGGCGTCATCACCGTCGACGCCCAGGGGCGCATCACCTATACCAACAACAGCGCCCGGCGCATGCTCGGCCTCTCGCGCAAAGAGCTCATCGAACACCACTACGCCCTTCCGCAGCTGCGCCTGCTGGGAGAGGACGGCCGCGCCGTCCCGGCCGAAAAGCTCCCCTTCAGCCGGGTCTTGAAGGGGGGCGAATCGATTCGGGGTGAAGTCCTCACCCTCGAAAACGCCCGAAAAGAGACGTTGCACATGGTGGTCAACGTCATCCCCCTGCGCAGCGACGACGGGGCGATCTCGGGCGCCGTCGCCGACTTCATCGACGTGACCGACGCCAGGGAGGCGGAGTTGGCGCTGCGCCGGGCCAAGGACGACGCCGAGGCGGCGAGCCAGGCCAAGAGCCGTTTTCTCGCCAACATGAGCCATGAGGTCCGCACCCCCATGACGGTCTTCATGGGGATGGTCGAGCTGACCCTGGCGGGGAAGCTCGAGGCCGATCAGCGTAAGTATCTCGAAACGGCCCTCGCGTCGGCGGACTCGCTGCTGATGCTCATCGAGGAGGTTCTGCAGTTCTCCGAGCTCGAATCCGACACTCTCGTGCTGACCCTCGAACGTTTTGATCTGCCGAAATGCATTCGGAAGACCCTCGCCCCCTTCCAGGAGGAGGCGCGAGGCAAGGGGCTCGATCTGCGCCTGAGCCTCTCGGCGGACCTGCCCGCAAAGGTGACCGGCGACGAGCGGCGCCTGGAGTGCATCCTGCGCAACCTGATCGGCAACGCCGTCAAATTCACCCCGAACGGCTGGATCCGGGTCGAGGTCTCCCCCTGCCCCGACTGCGCTCCGGCGCGCACATCGGTGCGTTTTACGGTGCGCGACAGCGGCATCGGCATCGACTCGGAGAAGATCGACCTTCTGTTTCGCCCCTTCACGCAGGTCGACGACTCCTCCACCCGCCCCTTTGACGGTGCGGGGCTCGGGCTGGCCATCTGCAAGGGGCTCGTCGAGAAGATGGGGGGAGAGATCCGCGTCCTTTCCGACCCCGGGGGGAGCACCTTCTCCTTCTATCTCCCTTTTGAAGCGGCGTAGCGCCTGCGCGACGTCGATGCGTCACATGCAACACAGGAGGATACGACCATGGCACCGCAATATTCCGGAGGGGTTCCGAGCACCGCCTCCATCGGCGGGCACCCGCTTCACCCCATGGGGGTCCCCATCCCCTTCACGCTGTTGTTCCTGCTCCCCTTTTCCGACCTCGCCTTCGGACTCACCGGCGATCCGTTCTGGGCGCGCCTCTCGTGGTGGCTCGTCGTTCTGGGCTTCGTGGGCGGCGCCGTCGCGGCCGGGGTGGGGCTCGTCGACTTCATCACCCTGCGCCGGGTGCGCGAACAGATCGCCGGCTGGCTCCACGCCGGATCCGCCGCCTTCGCCCTGCTGCTGGCGTTCTGGAACATTCTGGCGCGCTGGCACGACACGACCGGCGCGATCTACCCCTGGGGGGTGATCCTCTCCATCCTCACCGCGGCCCTGATCGGAACGGCGGGGTGGTTCGGCGGCGAGCTCGTCTTTCGTCACCGCATCGGCGTCGTCGGAGACGCCCCCTCCCCTACCCCGCCGGAAAAGCGATAGTGCTCAGCAGCGCGTTCTCGGCCTGACGCGAGTCGAGCCGGGTGTGCTGCACGACGATGGGGACGTCCGACTCGATGACCGAAGCGTAGTCGGTGTCCCGGGGGATCGGCTCCGGGTCGTCGAGGTCGTTGAAGCGCAGGTGCACCGTGCGGCGCGCCGGAACGCTCACGCGGTACGGCCCCGCGGGCTCCCGGTCCTCGAAATAGACCGTGATGCGCACCTGCGCGTCCTGATCTCCGGCATTGAGCAGGCACGCCGTCTCGTGGCTCGTCATCTGCGGCTCCGGCCCGGTGCTTTCGCCGGGGATGTACCCCTCCGGTATCGCCCAGCGCCTGTGTCCCAGCGCATTTTCCGTCATCCCCTTCCTCCTTTCCCGCTCCCGTTTCGCTTCCTTCGTTCTCCTCACACCACCATAAGGCGGGTTGCAGCGATGTCAATCGCGAACCGCCGGCATATTTATATTTTTTAATTTAAATCATTGCACTTCGGGGGAAAAGCGCTACAGTATAAGGAAGGAAGAAAGGAGTGAAACCGATGGAAGGTCACAATCGAGCGCTTCTTGACGTGATCGATATCGACCGCCTGGGCGAGCTCCACCGCGACGATCCCGACGCGTTCGAGGATCTGCGCAGACAGCTGATCGAGGAGGCGATCGAAAATTTTCCTCCCGAATACCGCGCCCGCGCCCAGGGGATTCAGTTTCGGCTCGATCAGGAGCTGAACCTGTGCAAGGACCCGATTTCCCGGATGAACCGCATGGTGGAGATCTTCTGGGAGGGGGTGCAGCAGTTCGAGGCGGTCATCCGCAACCCCGAGGGGTATATGGAGCAGAAACGACGGGCCGCGCCCGGTGAAGTGATCCCGCTGCGCGGCGAAAAGAGGTCGCTGCACTGACCCCCGCAACCGATACCACGAATGCCAGAGGCGACCTTCGCAAGGGGGTCGCCTCTGGTGCGTTTTAAAGAAAGAGGATCAGGCTCACCGCCATCACCAGCATCCCGGCCACCAGACCGTACAGCGAGAGGTGGTGCTCGCCGTACTCGCGAGCGGCGGGGAGGAGCTCGTCGAAGGAGATGTAGACCATGATGCCCGCGACGCCGGCGAAGAGCAGATACGAGAGGGTCTCGCTGAAGAAGGGGCGCAGGATGAGAAAGCCGACGACGGCGCCGAGGGGCTCGGCAAGCCCCGAGGCGAAGGAGTAGAAGAAGGCCTTGGCGCGGCTGCGGGTGGCGTAGTAGATGGGGACCGAGATGGCGATCCCCTCGGGGATGTTGTGAATGGCGATGGCGACGGCGATGGAGATGCCGAGCCCCGGGTCGTGCAGGGCGACGGCGAAGGTGGCGAGCCCTTCGGGGAAGTTGTGGATGGCGATGGCGATGGCGGTCATGTACCCCATGCGCAGAAGGCGCGCATCCTGGGGGAGCTTTTCCGCCGCGGCGATATCCTCGACCTTGTGCATCTCGTGCGGATTCTCGTACGAGGGGACGAGGCGGTCGATGATGCCGATCAACAAGATCCCCGCCACGAAGGCCGCCAGCGCCCACCACGCGCCGGCGTGGGCGCTGCCGAGGGTCTCGGCGAGCCCTTCCTGCGCCTCGGGGAGCAGCTCGGCCAAAGAGATGAAGATCATGACGCCCGCCGAGAAGCCGAGCGCCACGGAGAGGAAGCGGGTGTTGGTGTGACGGGCGAAAAAGGCGATGGTGCTGCCGATTCCGGTCGCAAGACCGGCCATCAGCGTCAGACTGAAAGCAAAAAGAACGTTCTCCATCGGCATGACAAAAATTCCATATCAAGAATGAAAAGGGACGCAAACCCGGAATGAGATCGGCAGGGGAAAAACGCCTCCGCCGCTTGGGAGGGGCGGCGGAGGCTGGGCTTCACTTTCTGAACGGCCTCTCCTCGACCCTGACGGGGATCGGAACCGGAGCCGGGAAAAACCGCCGGAGGAGCTCGGTGACCATGTGGCGTACACTTTGTGCCATGGCGACCTCCTTTGCGGTCTGTGAGTAGAGTGTGTTTCAGTGAATTTTATCATGCCTGCCCGACATGACAAATCGCTCCCGTGCTCGTCCCTTTGCACAAACGGGACTGCAGCACCGTCTCAAAGATCGGCGCAACGGCCCGCGACGGCGGCCTGCCCCAGAGCGAGCCCGCCGTCGTTGGGGGGGACGAGGGAGTGGGTGAGAACCTCGAACCCCTCGGCGCACAGAAGCTCCGAGGCGCATTCGGTGAGGAAGAGGTTCTGGAAGACCCCGCCCGACAAAACGACGCGCCCGGGCGCCCCCTCACGGCGCAGACGGCTGCACAGCTCGGTGAGCGTCATGGCCAGGGCGCGGTGGAAGCGGGCGCTGACGACGCCGGCTTCGACCCCCCGCAGCACGTCGTCCGCCACCGAACGAATCAGGGGGGCCGGGTCGAGGATCCACACCCCCTCTTCCCGGCGCAGCGCGAAGGGGTAGCTCCCCGTCTCGTGCGGATCGAGGATCATCTCCAGCTCGAGGGCGGCCTGCCCCTCGTAGCCGATGTGGGTGCGCACCGCGCACAGGGCGGCGACGGCGTCGAAGAGACGGCCGCAGCTGGAGGTGAGGGGGGAGTTGACCCCCTTCTCGATCATCTGCGGCACCAGGCGCAGCGCCGCCCTCTCGATCTGCGCCAAAAAGGGGAGCGGGGGGATGTCCGCTCCGTAGACGCGGTGGAGCCACGACAGGGCCATGCGCCACGGCTCCCGGGCGGCGGCGTCCCCCCCCGGCATCGCCGTATAGGCC
>JBJHBH010000071.1:0-18210 GCA_050485365.1 Desulfuromonadales bacterium
CGGTCCCAGCGCCATCAGGGCCAGGGCTGCGCTGCACATCATCCCCTGCCAAAGTTTCATGCTGCCTCCTTCGTTTACGATGTGGATAGGCCGCTCACCGGGCAGCCGCATTTCAACTATGTGGCCTCATATGCGGTGGCCGACTGTGCACATGCGCACTTGTGGGGCAAAGATAGGATGTTTTGTGAGATGTGGTCTAGATAAGTTGTCATCACATAAGAGTGGGGGGGTGTGAAGAAAAGTTCACCGCAGACGATGCGGAGTTGGAATTTCTATCGATTCCGGATGGCGCATAAAGAAACCCCGGTCCTTGCGGACCGGGGTAAATTTCATTTCAGGGACTTTTTTATTGTTTACGGCTCTTGATTGCCGACAGCAATACCGTCAGTCCCGATGATGAAGGTGTGGGTGCGGATGTCGGGCACATTGGTGCTGCGGGAGCGCAACGGCATCACCTTGTCGATGTCATACCCATGGCCGGGGCCGTGGCAGCTGGCGCACAGCGCATCGAAGGACTCCATCCTCAGGGCGTTGTCGTTGTGCACGTCATGGCAGGTGGAGCAGTTCATCCCGGCCTTCGGCCCCTGCTCCATGTCGTTGTACTGCATGCGGTGCGAGAAGCCTGCCCCGTCATCGTGGAAGCGGGCTTCGTTGGGCCAGCGGGTGACGGTCACATGGTCTTCGAGGTCGTCGCCGATCAGGAAGCCCGGAGCGTCGTTGCGGCCTGCGAAGTGCTTGCTTCCATCGTTGCGGGCGTGGCAGGAGCCGCAGGCGTCGAACTGCTCGTGAGACTTGAAGCGTTTGGGGTTGATGATGTTGCCGATCTGACCGTTGCCGGTGAGCATCTCGATGTGAAGGCTTCCCGGGCCGTGGCACGATTCGCAGCCGACGCCGAGCTCAGAGGCGAGGTCTTCGAGCCTGTAGTTGTTGGTTGCCCGCTCCGCAAGGGGAGGTATGGCGTCGACGTCGAAGCCCGTGGAGTGGCACGCCAGGCAGCGGTCCTCGTAGGAGCGGAATTCGCCGTAGGTGTGCGCACGGGGATTGGTGCCATCAGGCGAATCGTAGAACTGCCAGTTCAGGAAGACGTGGCCGTCATCGGTCCGGAGGACGTAGCGCTGTTTCCACTTGCCGCCGACGACATATTTAATCTCATCAAGGCTGGAGATGGACCCTTCATTGCCGCTGATGGAGTGGGGGCCGTATTTCAGCAGATCACCGTAGGTCGCGTTATCCCCCCAATTGCCGGATGTTGCAGTCAAAGGGGTGGCTGGGGACGTCAGTGCCGTCTGGAGCATCTCGAGCGCTACAGGTCGAATGGTGTCGCTGGAGGCCACCTGGATCATGTCGCCATGGGCGGTATTGGACCAGCCGGATTTGTCTGAGTGGCACATGAGGCACATCTGGGTGCCGAGATAGTCGGCATTTTTCGCCACAAATTCGGCATTGTCGAAGGTGGCTTCCCCGGCAGCGTTGCGAGGCATGTCGGGGCTCGGCTTGCCGACGCCGCCGTAGAGGAAGGTGTGGGTCGCGATGTCGGGGCGGTTGGTGCTCTGAGCCCGTTTGGGCATGATGGCGTCGATGTCCGCCTGGGTGAACATCCGGCCGGGGGCGATGGTGCCGTCATGACAGCTGGCGCACAGAGAGACGGTCGTCGAGGCCTTCAAGGCATTGCCTCTGTGCACGTCGTGGCAATCGGTACAGCTCAGAATACCGGCATGGGGGCCCTGCAGCATGTCATTGTACTGCTGACGGTGGCTGCGGCTGGCGCCGTCGTCGTGGAATCGCTGGTTCGAGCCTGCAAAGTAGCCGACGCCGGGATTGTGGGCGAGGTTGCCGTTTTCGGGGTCGGTCGGGTCGAGCATCCGCACCAAGGCGTGCAGATCGTCCGATGAGTCCCCGAGGTTGAAGCCGATGGCGTCTTCGCGGGGCGGATTGGTCCATTCGGTGTGGGATGCGTTGCGCCCATGGCAGGAGCCGCAGAAGGCCGTCTGCTGGTTGACGGTGAAATCCGCCGGATTCAGGATGTCTGCCGCAAGCCTTGAATTGACATGGCTCTCGCCGGGGCCGTGGCACTTCTCGCAGCCGATGCCGAGCTCGGTGACGATGCGGCCGAGCGAATAGTCGGGAGCGGTGCGGTCGAGAGAGTTTGCGAGCTCGAGGCTGAATCCTGTGGAGTGACAGTCGAGGCAGCGGTCTTCATAGACGCGCCCGGGGCCGTACTCATGGGCGCGGGGATCGGGGGCGCCGCCAGGGGTCGCGGGGGAATCGTAGAACTGCCAGCGCAAAAAGACGTGACCGTTCTCGGTCTGTACGACGAAGCGCTGTTTCCACTTGCCGCCCACAACGTATTTGATCTCATCGAGCGATTCGATATAGCGGACATCGGGAACGGTGGTCGCGTTGCCGCCATAGGCCAGAAGTCCTTTTTTGGTTCCGTTGGCGATATCGTGAATGGACGAGTGGGCCTTGACCGCGGTGCCTGCGCTCAACGCCTGATTGGGGTTTTCGAGGGCGTCTTTCAGGATGGCCAGGGCGCCGGGGACGATCGTCTCTTCATTGGCGACCTGGATCATGTCGCCGTGCGCCGTCTGCGCCCAGCCGTCGTACTTGCCTTTGTGGCACTGGATGCACGCCGCCGAGCCGACATAGCCGTCGCGCAATTGGGCTTCCAGGGTCGGGTTGTCCGGGGGATTCGGACCAATCGCGGGCGAGTCGGAGGAGTTGCCGCACCCTGCGAGCCCTCCTCCCAGAGCCAAGGTGCCCGCCATGGCCATGATGGTGAATACACGTCTTTTCTTCATTCCTTACCTCCTAGCGGTTGTGAAGCAATTGCTTCGAAGAAAAACACCCACACCGGGCTATCGGTCCGTGGCAGCCGTTGCCGGTGCGAGATCGGGTGCAATGTTATAAACGTAGTAATTTGTGGTCCAGATAAATGGGCCTTCACGATCTCGCCGAATCGGTGAGTTTCGCTTCACATAATGACAAGATTGGTAAGGAAGTTCGGACCGGGGAGGGTAAGGGGTGGGGAAGGGGGAAGAAAAACAGTCTACGGCCGGCCGAGATAACCCGCAATCATCTGCAGACACTCGATGACCCTCTTCCCTTCGGGCGAGAGGGAATAGAGCTTGCGGGCGTCCTGCTGGACGAGCCCCGCGTCCTTGAGGATCTTGAGGTGGAAATTCATCTTGGTGTGGTCCTCGACTTCGACGCGGCGGGCGAGGTCCATGAAGCGGATAGGCTGATCGCGGGCGATGACGTGCAGCAAATTTCGCCGCATGATGTTCGACAGGGTGTTGAGGATTTCGCCCACATTCAGATCCGCGGCGCACTCGGAGAATTTGGCTTCCTCGAGATTTCTCATCACCGCCATGAGGAGCTCGTTGGCCTTGAACGGCTTGGTGACGTAGTCGTCCGCGCCGCGGCGCATGGCGTCGACGGCGTTCTCGACCGTGGCGAAAGCGGTGACCATGACGATGCGCGCGCCGGGATTGCGCTGTTTGAGCAGGGGGAGGGCGGCGGTTCCCCCCATCCCTGGCATGATCATGTCGAGAAGGACCAAATCGATCCCCGGGCCGGTCAGCTCAAGCGCCTTTTCGGCGCTTTCGGCCTCCACCGTGGCAAACCCGGCTTGTGTGAGAATTTCACAGATGTTGCCGCGAAGCTCACTGTCGTCGTCCACTACCAGAATCTTGGGCATCGCGCAGTTCTCCTTTGGGGAAGATCAATGTCATCGTGGTTCCCTGGCCGCCTTTGCTCATCACCTCGATCGAGCCGCCGTGGGCTGCCATGATTCCGAAGCAGATGGAGAGGCCGAGCCCGGTACCCTCTCCCACCGGTTTGGTCGTATAGAAAGGGTCGAAGATACGCCCGAGGTCATCGTCGGCGATTCCGGTGCCGCTGTCTGTGATGTCGGCGTAGACCCGTTTCGCGTCGTAGCGGGTGCGGATCTGCAAAACCCCGCCGGCCGGGGTGGCGTCAAGGGCGTTGATCAGGATGTTGATGAGCACTTCCTCGATTTTCCAGGGGACTGCCATGATCTCGGGGCAGCCGCTCTGATAATCCTTGATGAGGGTGTAGGGATCGAGGCGCGGGCCGAGCAGAAGCAGGGCGCTGTCGATGACCTCGTGCAGATCGGTTTCGACGGGTTCGTCGTCGGCTTCGCGCGAGAAGACGAGAAGCTCGCGGGCGATTTTCGAGGCGCGGTCGACGTTGCGCTCGATCCCCGCGAGGCGCTTCGCATGAATCTCGTCGAGGGGGAGTTGGGCCAGATCTGCCTTGAGAAGCTCGACGTTCATCTGAATGTTGGCCAGCGGGTTGTTGATCTCATGGGCGACCCCGGAGGCGAGCTTGCCAAGGGCGTTGAACTTCTCCGAGCGGGCGAAGCGGTTGAGGCGATCCTCCACGATCCTCTTCCATTCGATTTCGAAGATATGCAGCCCGTTCATCAGGAAGTGCAGCAGGATGAAGGCGCTCAGGCCCCGAAAGAGTTCGATGGGCAGATTGAGGTTTGTGAAGGTCGTCCCCGAGGGGACGAGCCCGGCAAAGATGCCGTAGAACAGGATCATGACGCCGGCGGCGCGCAGGTTGAAAGCCCCCTTTTCACTCAGGTGGCGCACGGTGCCGGCTTTGAGGATGAAGCCGAGTCCGGAGAAGACGGCGGCGGGAAGGGCGATGAAATTGCGGATGCGGATGTCGGCCTCTCCCAGGAACTGCAATCCGGGCGAAGGGTCGTACATCGTCAGCGTAATAATGAGAGCCGAGGCGAGGGCGGCCGGAACGGCCAAGTACAGGATTTTGGGTCGGTTAAGGGCCAAATTCATCATCGCCAGGCCGAAGGCGAGCAAGAAGGCAAAGGAGATCAGCGTCGAGTTGAGCTTGATCAGGATGATCAACGAAAGGAAGCGCTGAGGGATGTCGTTGAAATGTAGAATGAAAAAGATTTCAAGCCACTCGTGAATCCCGTGTATGTAGGCGAAGGCGGCCAGCAGCCACAGATAGCGGGCGAAGCGAAGGTGGCTGAAGCGTTTGTCGCGGGAGGTGATGGCGACGCCGATGGTGAAGAAGGCCATCCCGTAGAAGAGGTAGAGGATGTAAAGGAGAAACTGATCGAAAACCATCTACGGGAAAATCCTTCGAGGGCGCGGGTTTACAGCGGGGACGCTTCGCCGATTCTAATGGGTCTTTCTTGGCGCCGCAATGGAAATCGCGCTCCGGACGGCCTTCCTGCACCGCTGCCGTGGCGCGCTTCACGGATTCCTGCTACACTCCCCGCCCATGATCGTCGTCCTTTTCGCCACCGTCCTCGCTCTCTCGGCCCTTTACGCCCCGCAGCCTCTGCTGCCGCTCATTGTCGCCGAGTTCGGCGTGAGCCGGGAGGCGGCCGCCTTCCTGACGACCGTCTGCTTCATTCCGCTGAGCATCGCGCCCCTTTTCTACGGCTATCTGCTCGAATCGTTCTCTGCGCGCCGGATGCTGCGCGGGGCCGTTCTGCTTTTGGCGCTCTCCGAGATCGCGCTTTTCGCGGCGGACTCTTTTGCCCTGCTGGTGGCGATCCGCTTTTTTCAGGGGCTTCTGATCCCCGCCATGCTCACCGCCCTCATGACCTATGTGGCGCGCGAAAACACCGGCGCCGCCGTGTCGCGGGCGCTCGCAGTCTATATCGCCGCAACCATCCTCGGCGGCTTCCTGGGGCGGGCCGCCTCGGGGCTCATCGCCTCGCTGCTCGGGTGGCGCGCTCCCTTTTTGGTGCTGGCGGCGAGTCTGCTGCTGTGCTTCTTTCTGCTCCGACGCATCAGGGACGATGCACCCCTCAGGCTGGCGCGCCCTTCGCCGCGCCTCCTTCTCGAGACCGTGGGTCGCCCGTTTTTCCTACGGATGTTCTTGGTCGTCTTCTGCCTCTTTTTCGTCTTCGCGGCGGTCATGAACTTCATCCCCTTTCGCCTGACCGAGATCAGCGAGGAGGCGGACGCCTTTCGCATCGGGATGATCTATTCGGGGTATCTCATGGGGATCGTCGCCTCGCTCGGCGCGGTGCGCTTGGCGAGACGATGCGGCGGAGAGCGTCCGGTCCTCGTGGCGGGGATGGCGCTCTTCGCCCTGTCGCTGGCCGGTCTGGCCGCAACGTCCCCCATCGTGCTCTTCGTCGACATGTTCGTTCTGTGCGGCGCCATGTTCCTCGTTCACGCCACCGCCTCCGGGGTGGTCAACCGGCACGCGCAGAGCCACAGCAAAGGGGTCGTCAACGGACTCTACGTCTCCTTCTACTACGCGGGGGGGACCGCCGGTTCGATTCTCCCCGGCTTTGTCTACCGGCTGCTGGGGTGGGAGGCCTTTCTCCTCGTTCTGCTGGCGGTGGCGACGGTCGGGTTCTGTCTTGTCGCGGGGTTGGGGCGTCAAGCCCATTGACAGCCGTGCCTCCCGGGAGTTAAGGTGCACATTTGCTTGCCACTCGTTTTTACAACCTGAAAGGACATTCGCAATGGGTAATCGTATTGCTGCATGGGCCACGACGGCAACCGCGGGGCTTCTTCTGTTCGGGTGCACCGCCGGCGGAACGAACGCCGAAGCCAGGCCCGAACTGACGACGTTGAAGGACAAAGTGAGCTACAGCATCGGGCTGAATATCGGAGCCGATTTTCAGGCGCAGGGGATGGACATCGATCCCGACCTGCTCGCGCTGGGCATCAAAGATGCCGTGGCAGGGGCCGAGCCCATGCTGAGCGAAGAGCAGATCCGCGAGACGATCATGGCCTATCAGATGGAGATGATCGAGAAGCAGGAAACGATGATGAAGGGGGTCGCCGAGAAGAATCTGCAGGAAGGCGAGGCGTTTCTGGCGCGCAACGCCGAACGCGAGGAGGTCGTTGTGCTGGACAGCGGCCTGCAGTACAGGGTCGTCGAGGAAGGCAGCGGCGCCACCCCCGGAGCCCAGGACGTCGTCACCGTCCACTACGAGGGACGCCTCATCGACGGCGAGGTCTTCGACAGCTCCCGCCAGCGCGGCGAGCCGGCGACCTTTCCGGTGGCCGGCGTCATCCCGGGGTGGACCGAGGCGCTGCAGCTGATGCAGGAAGGGGCCAAGTGGGAAATCTTCATCCCTGCCGACCTGGCGTACGGCGAACGCGGCGCCCACCCGGTCATCGGCCCCAACGCCGTGCTGGTCTTCGATGTGGAGCTGATCGAGATCAACCGCTGAGCCGCTGCAGGAAAAATCGCCCGTAAAGAAGGCTGCCCGTGCTACGCTTGTCGTTCACGGGCGCTTTTTTTATCTGGAGGATCTGCGATGACAAGTGGAAGTGGGACGATGGAGGAGATTCTCGAGTTCTGGTTCGGTTCGGCCCTTCCCGGCGACGCGCCGACGCCCGAGCGCCTGCGCTTCTGGTTCAATGGCGGAGAGGAGGCCGATCGGCTGATCCGCGACGGCTACGCCGCAGTGCTGCAGCGCGGCGCCGAAGGGGAGCTCGACCACTGGGACGAGACGCCGCGCGGGTCTTTGGCCCTGATCGTCCTGCTCGACCAGTTCCCCCGCAACATCCACCGCGACACCCCTGCGGCCTACGCCTGCGATCCCAAGGCGCTCGACGTCGCGTTGCGAGGCCTTGAGCGCGGCTTCGACCGCCCTCTTGCGATGATGGAGAGGGCTTTTTTCTACCTTCCCCTGGAGCATGCCGAGGACTTGGCGCTGCAGGAGCGCTCGGTCGCGCTCTTCGGCCGCCTTCGCGACGATGCGCCCCCTGCGCTCAAGGGGGTGTGCGACAGCTTCTACGATTACGCGGTGCGCCACCGCGACATCATCGCCCGCTTCGGCCGCTTCCCCCACCGCAACCGGGTTCTCGGCCGTGAGTCGAGCGCCGAGGAGATCGAATTTCTCAAGGAGCCCGGTTCGTCCTTCTGACCGGACGACCCCGCTCCGCACACTCTTTCTTCATCCCTCATCCCTCATCCCTCATCCTTAGGAAGTCTCCCCCCGGGACCTTCTGGCCGCGCACCTGCGGTCGGTTCCAGTAGTAGGTCCACGCGACGACTTCGTCCCCCTCCTCCAGGCGCACCGCGACGCGGCGGCGCAGGTAGACGCTGCGCGCCTCGTCGAGGGGGTCGTATTCCTCCAACTCGTCGAGTCGCCGCAGCGTCTCGTCGTAGAGGGCGGGGGCGAGCTCCATCACTTCGCCGTACACTGTCGCGTCCCCCTCCACGATATACGGGTAGCCGCCGTCGGTGACGAAATAAAGCTCGCCCCGCACCGTGCCGGCGCGCTCGCTCAGCGTGCGCCCTGCGAGATAGCGGCGGTAGTTTTTCCCCCTGCGGCGCAGGGTGCCGTAGACGAAGACCGGCAGCCGCTCGATGCTCTGCGAAGGTCTTTTCATCGTTCAATCGCCATCGTGATGGTCGCCAAGAAATGAAAGGGGCGCGGACCGCACGAAAAAAGGGCTCCGGTAAGGAGCCCTTTGGGTGCATCGCCCGGTGTCGGGAGAAGCGGCTTATCTCTTGTGGCAGTCGCCGCAGCGGGTCGGGCCGGCAGCTTTTTCCTTGTGGCAGTCGAGGCAGAGGGCATGGCCGCTGTCCCTGTCGAACTCGAGCTTGAACGTATCCGCGACGTGGCAGACGGTACAGTCCATCATTGCGGCATGACCCTTGTGGCTGAAGGTCACGTTTCCGTTGCGTGCTTCGAGAGTCACGCTGTCCGGAGCGTCTGCAGCGATGAGCGGTACGCTGGCGAGCGCAACCAGAATGACACCAATCAGAACCTTTTTCATGAAAGCCTCCTTAGAAAAGATGTTCAGCAACGCCATAATTAAATCGCCAAACAGCTGAACTGTCAATGTTAAAGTTAATGATTTCTTCAATATCCTTATTCTTTGCACGATCCTTCGGCCACGCTGATCTGGTTCATGTGTGCTATTTCGGGACCATGTCACCCGGCGATTCCGGGCGGACGCGCTTGCCTCGAAGTGACGCATGCGGTAGGGTGGAGGGGTTGTGCAGAGCAAACGATCGGGAGAGAAAACGATGATACGAAAGTGCGCTGCGGCGCTTTTGATGGCTTTGTCCCTTCTCGGGTGCGGTCAGCCGACGATCGATGCTTCGAGCGAGGAGGCCTTCCAGTCCTCGGCCGCCAGGGTGCGCGAGGCGCTGCCGAGCGAACAGAGGGGCCGGTTCGACGAAGCGCTTCATCTGCTGGTCTTCAGCCGCATCGGGGACGAATCGATCCTCGCCGAAGGGGGCGCCGCCGTCGACGCCCTCGACGAGGAGGCCAGAGCGGCCGTCCATGGCAGGACGGGGACGCAGCTCATCGCCGAGGCGGATCGGGTGCGCGCAGAGGGAAGCCGGTGAGGCGCGCTGGACCACGCAGCGCACGCATGGAGGCTTGGCACCCGAGGCCGAAATGAAACGAAAACGGGTTCCAGATCATGAGGGCTGGAACCCGTTTTCGTTTATGGAGCCGCCCATCGGACTTGAACCGACGACCTACTGATTACGAATCAGTTGCTCTACCAACTGAGCTAGGGCGGCATTTTGCTGTAAAGATCCATGTATTTACCGCAAAGCCGCGCGGTTGTCAATGCGGATTTGGCGATCACGGCCGCTCACAGGCCCTGGGGCGTTCATCAGATTTCCGAGGTCGACGTGTTCCATAGGCGCCAGCGCTTCAAGGGTCTCCATGAAGATAGGATGCTCGGGGTGGGTGGGCAGGTGGACCGCTCGGCGGGCGAGCTCGGCGCGGCTGAACGTTCCCCAGTTGACGAGACGGCTGAAGTAGACGCCGAACCCGTATCGGGCGCCGAGCTGCGCGAAGGCGGGCATCTCCCTCCAGTTGTTTGCCTGTACGACGAAGCTCAGCGTGACGCGCAGCGAGAGGGAGCTCACGAAGTCGAGATTTCGTAGGAGCCGGCTGAAGTCGCCGCCGCGGCGGTTGAGGGCGTACGTCTCTTCGGTGGCGGCGTCGACGGAGATCTCGGCCGAGCGCACGAGCGGGTGAATGCCGCTGAGGGTCCGCCACATCGGCGCGTCCCACAGAAGGGCGTTGGTGTGCAGGTGAATGCGCCGAAGGCGCGGATGGTTCCGTGGCTGAAGATCCCGCAGCATCCGACAGTAGACGGGGCTCGCGAAGGGGTCGCCGGTGCCGCTCAGGCGGATTTCCGCGGCTTCGCGCAGTGCCGCTTCCTCAAGACGGCGCAGGAGGGCGACGCTGCTGCCATTGTCTTCGGCGTGACAGTGAAACTGCGTCCTGCAACTTGGGCAGGCGAGATTGCAGCCGCGATCGAAGCAGAGGTGGAGCCGCTTCGGGCCGTAGGGCAGAGCGGTCGTTCCCGTGCGGATCGCCTCTCGCACCTCGTTGTCGACGATATCGGCCACCCGGCGCACGGGGCCTGCCGCGCTGCGCAGCTTCGGACAGCGCGATCTGCGGCAGCACTGGAAGGAGCCGTCGACGATCGCCGTGCGGATGCGCCGGGCCGCCGGGCCGTTCCAGATCGTTTCGAGGGGGTCGCTCAGAAGATTCCCCAAGGGCGTTTTGAGCCATGCCGGGCAGCAGGCGAAGACGTCGCCGCCGGGATGGATTTCGAACCACTCGAAGGGGCGCGTGCAGACCAGTCGCTCATCGCCGAGAGGGAGAGCGACTTTTTTCGAAGTGGTGGGCATGAGCGTGACTCCATTAGCATGGGATTTTTCATTTGACGCGCCGAGCCGCACCAGAGTAGTACAGCGGGGCCATTTTGTATACGCGCTCCCGTCGATGAAAAAAGCATGCTACACTTCCCGGCTGATTCGAGGCAGAAGGATGAGAGATGGACGAACTGACGCTTCTTTACAGGGACGATGAGGTGGCCGCCTTCCACAAACCGTCGGGGCTTCTGGTGCATCGCAGCCCCATCGACCGTCGCGATACGCGCTTCGCCCTTCAGGAGGCACGCGATCTTCTCGGCCGGCGCGTCTATCCGGCGCACCGCCTCGACAAACCGACCTCGGGGGTGCTGCTCTTCGGGCTCTCGTCCGAGGCGGCGCATCGTCTCTGCGCGTCCTTCGCCGCAGGGGAGGTCGAGAAACGCTATCTGGCGGTGGTGCGGGGGTGGCCCCCTGAGGAGGGGGCGATCGACCATCCTCTCCCCGAAGTCGACGAACGCGGGGCGCGTTCTTCGAACGGGGCGCTGCAGGAGGCGTTCACCGACTTTCGCCGCCTCGCCATCGCCGAGTTGCCGGTGGCCGTGGGACCGCACTCTACGACACGCTACGCTCTTCTGGAGGTCTTTCCCCGAACCGGGCGCCGCCACCAGATCCGGCGTCATCTCAAGCATCTCTTCCACCCCCTGATCGGCGACACCAAATACGGCGAAGGGCGCCACAACCGCTTTTTCCGGGAGCATTTGGGCTGCCACCGTCTTTTGCTGGCGGCGACCAAGCTGCGCTTTCCCCATCCGCGCGACGGCCGAAGCATCACCGTCAAGGCGCCCCTGTGCCCGGCGTTCGGCTCGGTGATCGATCGGTTGGGGTGGAAGGAGGCAATTCAGTCAAAACCATTTTGATCACGCGACGAAGCAACGACGCGACGTCAAGGTCAAAAACCTAATGCGTATTTTTGATGGTCTTTCCTTTGATTTCGTCGCGTCGTCGCGTGAGACCGGTTTTACAGGTTTTTTCCCGGGCCACATCGGGCTAAGATGAAAATGGATAAACCCAATGCCGCCGCACCGGAAGTAGCGGCAGTGCAAGGGGCAATGGAGGAAGAATGCGTCAGGATTTTCTCGATACCAAAAGCCGCGCCGAGGTCGAGGCTCTGCTGTCGTCGTTCGCTTCGGTGGCGATAGAGACGGTCGAATTTTCCAAGGCCTGCGGGCGCGTGTTGGCGCAGGACCTTGTTTCCCCCGAAGACCTCCCCGTCGGCAGCCGCTCGTCCATGGACGGCTACGCCCTCTCGGCCCGCGATTCCTTCGGCGCCTCGGAGAGCAACCCCGCCTATCTGGAGTGCGTCCGCGCCATCGAGGTGAACCGCTTCCCCGACTTCTCCCTCGCCTCCGGCGAGTGCGCCTGGATTCCCACCGGCGGCTTTCTCCCCGAAGGGGCCGACAGCGTCGTCATGGTCGAGTACACCGATCGTATGGGCGGCGCGACGATCGAGATCCGCCAGAGCGTGGCGCCGGGGGAGAACGTGATGACCAGGGGGGAGGACGCCGCCACGGGTCAGCTCGTCCTGCGATCGGGGACGCGCCTTCGTGCCCAGGAGGTCGGCCTGCTGGCGGCCCTCGGCCTCGTAGCCATCTCCATCTACCGCCGTCCCAAGGTGGCGATTCTCTCCACCGGCGACGAACTGGTACCGGTGGAGCAGGCACCGGCGCCGGGGCAGATCCGCGACGTCAACTCTTGCACCGTCGCCGCTCTGGTGGAGGAGGCCGGGGGAGAGGCGGTGCGCTGCGGCCTGGTGAAGGACGATCTGGAGGCGCTCACCGAGGCGGTCGCCCGGGTCCTCGCGGAGCACGACGCGGTGATCCTCTCGGGGGGGAGCTCCAAAGGAACGGGGGACGTCACCATCGAAGCGCTGGAGGCGATCCCCGGAGCAGAGATCCTCGTCCACGGCATCCGTCTCTCTCCGGGCAAGCCGACGATCCTGGCGCGTATCGGCGACAAGCCGGTCCTCGGCCTCCCCGGGCAGGCCGGTTCGGCCCAGGTCGTCATGGCCGTCCTCGGCCAACCTCTGGTGCGACGCCTCGCGGGGGACGGCCGGGCTTTCGACGAGTCGCTCCGTCCTTGGCGGCGGGCGCGTCTGGCGCGAAACGTCGGCTCCCGGCAGGGGCGGGAGGACTACGTGCGGGTGCGTCTCGAGCTGCGCGAAGGGGGGCTTCCGCTGGCCCATCCCGTCATGGGCAAATCGGGGCTGTTGCGCACGCTCCTCCAGAGCGACGGCCTTTTGCGCATCCCCGAAGAGGCCGAAGGGTTGAGGGAAGGGGCGGAGGTTGATATCTGGATTCTGTGAGCCAATAAGAGCTTCTCACCGTGGAGGTCGCGAAGATCGCGGAGGAAACCCTAAGGGGTTGAATGTTTTTCTCCGCGTCCTCCGCGCTCTCCGCGGTAAATAGACTTGATCTTGGGAATGTCCATGGACCGAAAAATCTATCTCAAAACGATCCCAGTCTCCGAGGCGCTGGAACGGGCCAAAAACGCTCTCGACCGCGATGCGCTCATCGACGCCGAGACGGTCCCCTCATGCGATGCGGCGGGGCGGGTGACGGCGGCCCCCGTCTTCGCCCGCTATTCCTCCCCTTCGTTCCACGCCGCCGCCATGGACGGCATCGCCGTGCGCGCGGAGACGACCTTCGGCGCCCGCGAGGGGGAGCCGCTGCGTCTGCAGCGAGGGCGCGACTACGCGCCGGTGAACACCGGACAGCCCCTTCCCGAGTGGGCCGACGCGGTGATCAAGATCGAGGAGATCGTCCCGGACCGCGACGACGCCGTCCTCATCGAGTCGGCCGCCTTCCCCTGGATGCATGTGCGGCGGGTGGGGCAGGACATCGTCGCCTCGGAGATGATCTTCCCGCGCAACCATCTGCTCACCCCCTACGACGTCGGCGCCCTCCTTGCAGCGGGGATCTGGGAGGTGGAGGTGCGCGAGGCTGTGCGCCTCGTCTTCATCCCCACCGGCGACGAAGTCCTCGACTTCACCCTTCGCCCCGAGCCGAGGCCGGGGGAGGTCATCGAGAGCAATTCACAGATCTTCTGCGCCCTGGCGCGCTCCTGGGGGGCGATCCCTCGCAGGGTCCCTCCCGTCCCGGACATCCCCGATCGTTTGCGTGCGGCCGTTCGTGACGCACTGGTTTCCGAAGCCCACATCGTCGTCGTCGGGGCGGGCTCCTCGGCGGGGGAGAAGGATTTCACCGCCCGCATCTTCGTCGAGGTCGGCGAGCTCCTCGTCCACGGGCTGGCGGTGAGCCCCGGCAAGCCGACCCTGATCGGGGCGGCGAAGGGGAAGCTCCTCGTCGGCGCCCCAGGCTATCCGGGGAGCGCCGTCGTCTGTTTCGAGGAGGTCCTCGCCCCCCTGGTCGCCTGGCTCGGGCGGCGACACCCACCCACCCGCGAGAAGATCGAGGTGCGCGTCGCCCGCAAGACCCCCTCGCGCCTGGGGAGCGAAGAGTTCGTCCGCCTGGCGGTGGGGCGCATCGCCGGTGAGACGATGGCCGTTCCCCTGGGGCGCGGACCCGGCATGATCACCAATCTCACGCGGGCCCAGGCGATGGTGCGGGTGCCGACCTCCAGCGAGGGGATCGATCCCGGCGAGACGCTCAAAGCCGAGCTCCTTGTCCCCGCGGCGGCGCTGGAGGGCGTCTTGGTGCACGTCGGTAGCCACGACAACACCCTCGACCTTCTCGCCGACGAGTTGATGGGGCTTGCCGAGCCGCTGCGTCTCGTCTCGAGCAATGTCGGCAGCCTCGGGGGCTTAAGCGCTCTGAAGGCCGGATCGGCCATGTTCGCCGGGGTCCATCTTTTCGATCCCCAGTCGGGGGACTTCAACTTCCCCTTCCTGGAGCGCTATCTGCCGGGGGAGGAAGTGCTCGTCGTCAACCTCGCCATCCGGCACCAGGGGCTCATCGTCCCTGCGGGGAATCCGAAGGGGATTCAGGGAATCGAAGACCTCGCCCGGGAGGACGTCGCCTTCATCAACCGCCAGCGCGGCGCCGGCACCCGCATCCTCCTCGACGAGGAGCTCAGGCGGGCGTCCATCGCTTCGACGCGGGTGCATGGCTACGAGCGAGAGGAATTCACCCACATGGCGGTGGCGGTGAACGTGGCGGCCGGTACCGCCGATGCAGGCCTCGGCATCAACTCGGCCGCCCGCGCCCTCGGCCTCGACTTCGTCCCCCTCGCCCGGGAGCGCTACGACCTCGTCATCCCCGGGCGCTTCGCCGACGACCCGAAGATCAGGTCGCTGTTGGATCTTCTGCAGAGCCCTGAAGTCCACGGGAAGATCGAGGCGCTGGGGGGGTACGAGACGCCGCTGACGGGGCGGGTTATGAAGGCGGGGGTGGGGCTGAAGATCGATGACCGAACCGACTCTCGATAAACCCGCTCCGGCAGAAAGGTTGTGAACCGAACATGATGTCGAGACGCACCGTGCGCAACTTTCGTTATAGCGAAGATCTCTGGCCGTCCATCGAGAGTTGGGCTGATCAGACCGGTTTCGTCGAAAAAGAGAGATCACCGAACCGGCGGCTCTATCGAAAGGGGAGGCTCCTCATGGCCCCTGCTTTTCTGGAGGTCCGCACCGAGGATGGCAGGGTCGTTCTGGAAGCCTGGATGACGGCGGACCCCCTCCTGATCCTGAACGTTTTGACCGGGAAAAAACCGGAAATGGCCATCGATTCGGGTGGGCTGACCGCCTCCGTCCCTCGCAGGAGGGCGCGCGCAGCGATCAATCTTCTCCTCAAGCGGTTGAACCAGAATCCGATCACCTGAGCCCGCTCATCGAGTCCGTGAGCTTTGATTTCCGGAGCTGCCGCGACAAGGCTCGGGGAGAAGCAGCGCGATCGCGGCGTTGAGCAGGGGGAGGAGTGCCAGTGCGGTGAGGACGGTGGCGATGCCGCGCAGGTCGGCGGCGTGTCCGAGAAACGGGGCGGCCATTCCGCCTGCGGCGACGGCGATCCCCAGCGTGATTCCGGAGGAAAAGCCGATGTGGTTGGGGAGGTATCTCTGGGCCAGGACGATGGAGGGGGCATAGGTCGTCATCAGGGCGAATCCGAGGGGGATGACGGCGAGAAGCGCCGTGAGCGGACTTGCAGCCCATACCAGCAAGAGGGTGAGGGGAGTGAGGGTGGCGAAGCCCGCGAGGAGGACGCGCGTGTTTCCGAAGCGATCGGCCATGCGTCCGCCGAAAAGGTTCCCCACAACGCCCGCGATCGTCATGACCGCAAGGGCGAACCCCCCGGCGGCCTCTGTCTGCCCCAGCCCATGGACCCAGTACAGGGGGATGAAGGTGAGCATCCCGAAGAAAAAGACGGAGCGGGAGGTGACGGATACGGCGAGAAGGGCGAAGGGTCCCCACGCGTCACGGCTTTCCCCGCCTGCCTTTGCGGCGGCGCTCCCGGCGGCCGGCTGCACGTTCGTGGGGTTCATGGCAAGCAGGGCCGCAACCAGGGCGACGGGGACGAGGAGGCAAAGGGTGCCGGGGAGTCCGAACAGCAGGAGCGCCAGGGAGAGATAGAGCGGCCCGATGGCGAAACCGAGCGTTCCGCCGATGCCGAAAAGGCTCATGGCGGCCGCCTTTTTTTCTCCCCCCACCAGGTTCACGCGGCGGGCCGCCTCGGGGTGGTACGCCGCGATCCCTATGCCGCTGACGGCCGCCAGAGCAAGCTGCCAGTGGTAGCTCTGCGCCACGCCGATCAGGGCGGCACCGGATCCGGCCAGCAGCACGGCGATCGGCAGCACGAAGTTTCTGGAGATGCGATCGGCCAGCAGGCCGAAGAGGGGCTGAACAATGGTCGAGGTGACGTTGGCGGCAAAGAGAATCCCGGCGGCCGCCGCGTAGCTCATGCCGTGCCCGGCGATCAGGAAGGGGAGCATCGCCGGGATCGCCCCCTGGTTCAGGTCCGTGACCAGATGCCCTGTCGATAGAAGATAGATGGATCGCTTGTTCACCGGGTTTTCTCAAAGGAGATCGGAATGCGCTTGCTGAAAGGCGGCATTCTATACGGATCAGAGCCAAAGAGAAATCCCGAATGTCTACGACCTTCTCACCCGAAGGCGATTTTCGCCGCCTCCAGCCGCAGCGCTTCGGCTTCGTCCATCTGACGCTGGGCCTTCTCGCGAAAGGCGGCCAGATCGAACTCGCGCAGATGCTCGTTGGTGGCGGCCGCCGCCTCGAGGGCGGTCCATAAGGCGAGCTTTCCCCGGACCCCGACCACCATGAACTCGAGCTCCTCCAGGCGACTCAGTTCGCTGTACCCGGTCAGCGATTCGTTCATCTTCAGCCGACCGGCCTTCTCGGCGAGCCAGGCGAGGGTCTTCTTGGCCGGATTCTCCTTCCCCCCGAAGCGGGCGATCATCTCCTTGACCTGCGACTGATCGACCTCCAACTCCTCGTCGAAGCGCCGGAGAAAGTCGCCCAACGCCCCGTCCGGATCGTCGGAGAGCCGGCGCGCGACGAGCTCCCTCATCGCCACCGACCCGGCCAGATGGTCGTTGAGGTAGATCTCCAGACGACGGTCGACCGTCGATTTTTCTTCCTGCGGGCTTTCCTTGTCGTTCATCGCTCCTCCTGTATTTACGTCTTCTTCATGTCTTTTAGCACGCCGGAGGCGCTCGGCAAGGGGCGGAGCGTGCAATTGAAATCCGGATCTTCCTTCGGCCGGGCATTTCTGCCATAATCGCCCTTTTTCCGAAATTCATCCGTGAGTACGTCATGGCCTTACTGAGTCTGCGCGAGGTTTCCCTTGCCTTCGGCGGCGCTCCCCTCCTCGATGGCGTCAGCCTTCAGATCGAGCCGGGAGAGCGCATCTGTCTGCTGGGGCGAAACGGCGCCGGAAAATCGAGCCTGCTGCGCCTTCTGGCCGGCGAGATCCCTCCCGATTCCGGTGTGGTCGAGCGCCGGCAGGGGATGCGCGCGGCGATGCTGGTGCAGGACGTCCCGCGGGAGATGGACGGGAGCGTCTTCGAGGTCGTGGCGGGGGGGCTCGGCAGCGGCGGAGAGGGGCTTTGCCGCTACCACGAGCTGGGGCGCCGCATCGCCGAGAGCGGGGACGAGTCGCTTCTGCCGCAGCTTCTCGAAGCCCAGCGCGCCTTGGAGGAGGGAGGCGGGTGGGCGCTGCAGCAGCGCGTCGAGCAGGCGATCTCGCGTCTCAAACTCCCCGAGGACGCCCCCGTGTCGAGCCTCTCCGGCGGGGTGAAGCGCCGCGTCCTGCTGGCGCGGGCGCTGGTGAGCGAGCCCGACATCCTGCTGCTCGACGAGCCGACCAACCACCTCGACATCGAGTCGATCGCCTGGATGGAGGAGTTTCTCCTTCGCGAGCGCATCACCCTCGTCTTCGTCACCCACGACCGAGCCTTTTTGCGGGCGGTGGCCACCCGCATCGTCGAGATCGACCGGGGACGCCTCTTCGACTTCGCCGTCGATTACGACACCTTTTTGGTGCGCAAGGAAGAGCTTCTGCACGCCGAAGCCCAGGAGTGGGCGCGCTTCGACAAGAAGCTCGCCCAGGAGGAGGTCTGGATCCGGCAGGGGATCAAGGC
>JBJHBH010000072.1:0-18186 GCA_050485365.1 Desulfuromonadales bacterium
GAGCAGGATCGCCAGGGCGTAGACGGCCTGGTTGCGCTGGCTCTCCAGGGGGACGATGGCCGCCTGCTGCGACAGTACCGCCGTCCTCTGGCGGCTCACGTCGAGGGACGAGGCGACCCCTGCGCGCTGGCGCGCCTCGACGATCTGCAGGACGCGCCGGGCGATGGCGAGGTTCTCCCGGGCGATGGCGATCCGCTCGTCGAAGGCGAGGATCTGGAAATATCCCGTGGCGACGGCGGCCGTCAGGCTCAGGCGCACCGCGTCGAGGTCGTGGCGGCCGGCCGCCGCCAGATGCTCGGCCGAGCGCACCTGGGCGCCGAGTCGCCCCCACAGGTCGACCTCGTAGGCGGCGACCAGCCCCGCAGAGGTCGACTCGGCGGTGGCCGCGGGGGCGCCGCTCGGGTCGGTGCGCCGCCACGACGTGGAGCCGTCGACGTTGAGGGAGGGGAAGAGGGAGGCCCCCGTGATGCGCAGGGCGATCTCGGCCTGTCTCGCCCGCTCGAAGGCGATGCGCAGGTCGGGGCTCGCCGCGTGGGCCTCGGCGATGAGGGCGTCGAGGGCGGGGGAGCCGAAGAGCGACCACCAGTGCGTCTCGGGCGCCGCAGCGGCCTCGGCGACCGGTTCGGCCCACCCGGCGGGGAGGGCGAGATCGGGGGGAGGGGCGCTGTCGATGCGCGCGCACCCCGTCAGTAAGATGAAAAAGGCGATCAGGAAAAAGGTTGGAGCCCATCGCCCGGTGCACCCCCTCTGCCTTGACGAGGGAGGGCCGGGGTGATCCGTTCTCATTTCACCCTCCCCCCAACCCCCTCCCATCAAGAGAGGGGGAGCGGTGCGCTGCGCAAGACTGCTCTTCAGATTGTCGTTCGATCCCATCATCATCACTCCGATGCCAACGCGACGACCGGGTCGAGCCGGGCCGCCTTGCGTGCGGGGAGATAGCCGAAGACGAGCCCCGTGAAGAAGGTGCAGCCGAAGGCGAGGGCGACGGCCGGGCCGAAGGAAAGGACCACCGGCGTCCCCCAGGCACCGATGAGCGCCGCCACGCCGAAGCCCGCCCCCAGCCCGATGAGGCACCCCGCCGCCGAGATGACGAGGGCCTCGACCAGAAACTGCTGCAGGATGTTGCGCATGCGCGCCCCCACCGCCATGCGGATGCCGATCTCGCGCGTGCGCTCGGTGACGCTCACCAGCATGATGTTCATCACCCCGATCCCCCCCACAAGCAAGGAGATGGCTGCGATCGACCCCAGAAGGATCGTCATGGTGTTCTGCGTCTCGGAGACGGTCTCGATGATGGACGCCATGTTGCGGATCTGGAAGTCCTCCACCCGGTGGCGCTCCAGCAAAAGGGCGTGCACCGCCGCCTGCGTCTCGTCGATGCGCGAGACGTCCTGGACGGCGACGGTGACGCTGCGCAGGAAGCGCTGGCCGAACAGGCGCAGGCTCCCGGTCGAGTAGGGGACGAAGACGACATCGTCCTGGTCCTGCCCCCAGGGGGCGGCGCCCCGCGCCTCCATGACGCCGACGATCTGGAAGAGGATGTTGTTGACCATGACGTACTCGCCCAGCGGGTCGCGGCCGGGAAAGAGGGCCGAGGCGACCGTCTGACCGATCACCGCCACCGTGGCGTAGGTGCGGTCGTCCTCTTCGCTGAAGAAGGTTCCCTGCGAAGGGTACCAGCCGCGGGCCAGCGGATAGGCGGCGGAGGTCGCGGTGACGCTCGTCGAGGTGTCGGCGTTGCCGAAGCGCAGGGTGGCGCTTCCGCCGAGCTCGGGGACGGCCGCCAGGATGTTGGGCAGGGTGTTGATGGCGTCGACATCTTCCGGCACCAGAGTGGCGATCCCCCCGGGTCCGCGCATGTTCGGGGCGCCGGGACGCACCAGGAGCATGTTGCTCCCCATGGCGCTGACCCGCTCGATGACCGTCTCGCGCGCACCGTCGCCGATGGCGAGCATGGTGATGACCGAGGCGACGCCGATGACGATGCCGAGCAGGGTGAGGATCGAGCGGAACGTGTTGGCCCAAAGGGCGCGAACCGCCGTGCGGGCGGCCTCGCGCAGATCGGCCAGGTGCGAGCGGCGCTCGGGGTGCTCGGCCGGGAGGATCGGCCGCGGCCGTGCGGGCGCCGCGCCGCCGCCGGGCTCTTCGGAGGCGGCGGGGGGCGGCGGCCCCGGGTCGGCGACGATGTGGCCGTCGCGGATCTCGATGACGCGCCGGGCGTGGGCGGCGACCTCGGCGGCGTGGGTGATCAGGATGACGGTGTGCCCCTGCTGCGAGAGCTCGGCCAGCAGCCTCATCACCTCCTCGCCGCTGCGGCTGTCCAGGGCCCCCGTCGGCTCGTCGGCCAGGATGATCCCCCCCCCGTTCATCAGCGCCCGAGCGACGGAGACGCGCTGCTGCTGCCCCCCGGAGAGCTGGTTCGGGCGGTGCTCCAGCCGGTCGGAGAGCCCCAGCGCGCCGAGGAGCTCGCAGGCGCGCTCGCGCCGCTGCGCCAGGGGGAGGCCCGAATAGACGGCGGGGATTTCGACGTTTTCGGCGGCGCTAGCGGTGGAGATCAGGTTGTAGCTCTGGAAGACGAAGCCGAAGGCCTCGCGGCGAAGGCGGGCGAGCTCGTCGCGCTCCAGGCGCGAGACGTCGCGCCCCAGAAAGCGGTAGGTGCCGGTGGTGGGGCGGTCGAGGCACCCCAGGATGTTCATCAGCGTCGATTTGCCCGAGCCCGAGGCCCCCATGATCGCCACGAACTCGCCGGCGTGGATCGACAGGTCGATGCCGTGCAGAACCTGCACCTCGAGATCGCCGTTGGCGTAGGTGCGGGTGACCCCCCGAAGCTCGATGAGAGGGGGCGGCGCCGAGGGCGCGTGCGCGCCGGAGCGCACCTGATCGCGCCCGCTCATCGCAGCCTCGCCCCGCCGACTCCGCCCATCCCCCGTCCGGGGCGGTGCGGAGTCGGCGCACCGGGAGCCGAAGAACGCACCCCCGTCACGACGCGCTCTCCCTCCTCGAGCCCCGAGACGATCTCGGCCTGGATGCGGTTGACGACGCCGACGCGGACCTCGCGCTCTTCGCCCCCCCCGCCGGGTAGGGCGACCTGCACCGTTCCCCGCCGCAGCGGGGGGGTGTCGGATGCGCCCTCTTGCCGGCGCTCTTCGCCCCCGCGCCCCCTCGCCTCGCCGGGGGCCGAGAGGGTCAGCGCCGACATCGGCACGAGCAGGGCGTCTTTGGCCGAGGCGGCGACGAAGAAGACCTGGGCGCTCATCTGGGTCATCAGCGCACCGCCGCTGTTGGGGACGTCGAAAAGGGCGTTGTACAGCACCACGTTGTTCTGCACATCGGGGGTCGGCTCGACCTTGCGCAGCGTGCCGTGCCAGCGCCGCCCCTGACCCCCCAGAGTGGTGAACCACGCCTCCATGCCGATGTGCAGCCTGCCGATGTCGGCTTCGGAGACCTGGGTCTGCACCGTCATGGTCGACAGATCGGCGATGCGCAGGATCACCGGCGCCTGCTGCGCGGCGTTGATCGTCTGCCCCTGGCGGGCGCTGACGGAGACGACCGTACCGCTCATCGGCGCGTAGATCCGCGCATACTGCAGGTTCGCCTCCTCGGCCCGCAGGGTCGATTCGGTCTGGTCGATCTGCGCGTTCAGCGCCTCGATCTGCGCCCGGGCAGAGCGCACCGATGCCTCGGCGACCTGCAGCGCATCCATCGTCGTCGCCTCCTCGGCCATGAGGTTTTTCTGGCGCGTGTGCTGGATTTCGGCGAGAGCGAGCTGGGCGCGGCGCTCCTCGAGCTGGGCGCGCTGGCTGCGCAGTTGGGCGCGGGTGGCGTCGACCCGGGCCGTGAAGACGGTCGGGTCGATCTCGGCCAACAGGTCTCCGGCCGACACCTCGGAGCCGACCTCCACGTGAATCCGGGTGATCTGCCCCGAAACCTGGGCGCCGACCTCGACGAAATCGCGGGGCTGCAGCGTGCCGGTGGCGGTCACCAGATCCTCGATGTCGCCGCGCTGCACGACGGCGGTCTGGAGCCCCTCCGCCTCGCTCCCCCCGGCGGCGAACCTGCTCCAGCCGAGGGCGCCCCCGACGAAAAGGAGTGCCAGGGCGGCCAAGGCGGCGAAAAGGCGCCGTCGAGAAGGCCTGCGCTGGGGAGGGGGAGAGGCTTTCGGGATATGCGGGGATGTCATTTTATTCCTGTCTCGGGCGCGTCCCGCCTGTTGAGGGGAGGCGCGCCCGTCTCGGCCTTGTCCTTCCCGCAAGATCGATCAGTCGGGAAGAGACTCTACGATAGCGAATGAAAGTGGAGGAATTATGGACGAAAACCCGAAAAAGGCGACGAACGTCCCGCCTCGGACGAGGGGAAAATCGAGCACGGTCAGCGCGGGGGAGTTGAGGCCTGCCCTCCGCGTCCGCTGACGCCCCTGGAGTAGAACATCTTTTTGATTGTTGTCATCCGGCGGCGATCTCCACTATCATAGCGAATCGCCCCCCTGGCGGGCAATTTTTCCTCTTTTCGGGTAGACTTTCAGGGTTTGGCGATGCGGCCACACCTCCTTCCTTCCAAATAAAAGAGAACAGTGCCCATGATGTCGAGAAAAGAGACGAAGGATCTTGAACCTTTGCCGAACCTGACCGATCTGCCCCCGCTGGGGATGGACGTTCACAGCATGGTGGAGGATTTCCGTCGCTACTACACCTACACACTGGGGCGCGACCGGCACTGCCGCTCGGCCCATTACGCCTACAGCGCCCTGGTGCTGGGGATTCGCGACCGGCTGATGGAGCGCTGGAAGGCGACGCGCTACGCGTACGAGGCGGCCGATGCCCGCCACGCGTACTATCTGTCGCTGGAGTTCCTCATGGGGCGCACCCTCGGCAACGCTCTTCTGAACCTCGGCCTGTCGGGCGATGCGCCCTTGGCCCTTCAGTGTCTGGGGCTGGAGCTGGAGGAGATCGCCGAGGCGGAGAACGACGCGGGGCTCGGCAACGGCGGTCTGGGGCGTCTGGCGGCGTGCTTTCTCGACAGCTGCGCCACCTTGCAGCTGCCGGTCACCGGTTACGGCATCCGCTACGAATACGGGATGTTTCGCCAGACGATCGTGAGGGGGCACCAGGTCGAGGAGCCCGACCACTGGCTGCGCGAGGGGAACCCGTGGGAGATCGAGCGCCCCGAGTACATCCAGCGCATCCGCTTCGGCGGACGCACCGAGCACTTCCGCGATCACGCCGGGGCGCTGCGGGCGCGCTGGGTCGACACCCGAGACGTTCTCGCCGTCCCCTTCGACGTCCCCATCCCCGGCTACAACAACGGCACCGTCAACACTCTTCGCCTGTGGAAGGCCGAGGCGACCGAGGAGTTCAACCTCGGCGAGTTCAACGCGGGGCTCTACCCCGAGTCGGTGGCGGCCAAGAACGCCGCCGAGAACATCACCATGGTCCTGTACCCCAACGACGCCAGCGAGAGCGGCAAGGAGCTGCGCCTTCGCCAGCAGTACTTCCTCGCCTCGGCGAGCCTGCAGGACGTGCTGGCGCGCTGGGTCGGCACCGACGGCGAGGACTTCACCCGTTTCGCCGAGAAGAACGTCTTCCAGCTCAACGACACCCACCCGAGCTGCTGCGTGCCGGAGCTGATGCGCCTGCTGATGGACGAGCACCGCTTCGGCTGGGACGAGGCGTGGCGGATCACCACCGCCACCATGGCCTACACCAACCATACGCTGCTGCCCGAGGCGCTCGAGAAGTGGCCGGTGCGCCTGTTTCGCGCCCTGCTGCCGCGCCTGCTCGAGATCATCTACGAGATCAACGCCCGCTTCCTCGCCGAGGTGGCCCGGCGCTGGCCGGGGGAGGTGGAGCGCCAGCGGCGCATGTCCCTCATCGAGGAGGGGCCCGAGCCGATGGTGCGCATGGCGTACCTGGGGATCGTCGGCAGCTTCTCGGTCAACGGCGTGGCGGCTCTCCATTCGCGCCTCCTCACCGAGGGGCTCTTTCGCGACTTCTACGAGCTGTGGCCCGAGAAGTTCAACAACAAGACCAACGGCGTCACCCCCCGGCGCTGGCTCGCCGGGTGCAACCCCGAGCTCTCGGAGCTGATCACGGAGAAGATCGGCGAGGGGTGGGTCTCCGACCTCTTCCAGCTCTCGCGCCTCGCCCCGCTGGCCGACGACCCGCAATTCCAGGAGCGCTGGGACGCGGTGAAGCGCCGCAACAAGGAGCGCCTGGCCCAGATGGTCAAGGCCGAGTGCGGCATCGACTTTCACCCCGACGCCCTCTTCGACGTGCAGGTTAAGCGCATCCACGAGTACAAGCGTCAGCTTCTGAACATTCTGCACGTGATCCACCTGTACGACCGCATCAAGCGCGGCGACACCGAGGGGTGGGTCGACCGCTGCGTGCTGATCGGCGGCAAGGCGGCGCCGGGCTACTTCATGGCCAAGACGATCATCAAGCTCGTCAACAACGTCGCCCGCGTCATCAACGAGGATGCCGACGTGGGAGGGCGCCTCAAGGTTGTCTTCTTCCCGGACTACCGCGTCACCGCCATGGAGGTCATCGCGCCGGGGACCGACCTCAGCGAGCAGATCTCCACCGCCGGCAAGGAAGCCTCCGGGACGGGGAACATGAAGTTCATGATGAACGGCGCCGTCACCATCGGCACCCTCGACGGGGCGAACATCGAGATCCGCGAGGAGGTGGGGGAGGAGAACTTCTTCCTCTTCGGGCTGAGCGCCGAGGAGGTCGTCGAGCGCCGCAGGGACTACGATCCGGGGACGATCATCGAGGGGGACGACGATCTGCGCCGCGTCATGCAGCTGCTGGAGAGCGGTCACTTCAACCAGTTCGAGCCGGGGATCTTCGACGGGATCATCGCGGCGATCCGAAATCCCCACGATCTGTGGATGAGCGCCGCCGACTTCAGAAGCTACCTGGAGGCGCAGAACGCCGCGGAGGCCGCCTACCGCGACAGGCCGAGATGGATCCGCATGAGCATCCTCAACAGCGCCGCCAGCGGCAAGTTCTCCACCGATCGCACCATGGACGACTACAACCGCGACATCTGGCGCCTGAAGCGGATTCCGGCCTTTCCGGTAAAATAGGGGTGACCCTTCTTCACCCGAGGTGAAGAAGGTCTCGGGGCGCGCGAGGCCCTGTGGTGACCGTTGCCGACCAAAAAGAGCCTCTCCGACTCAGGAGGCCCGGAATGTCCGAGCGAGTGAGCAGGGAAATATCGATGGCCGAGATCGCCCGCGCCCATCGCGAGCAGCAGGCCGAGCGCGAGGCGGTGAACTGGCTCCTCGCCCACATGGCCGAGGATCTTCCCCCCGACAGCGCCACCTACAAGGCTCTGGCGCCCCGCGACTCGTGGCGGGTCGTGCTGCAGATGGCCCATTGGGAAGGGTTCTTCGAGGTCTCGTCCCTTCTGGAGGAGGCTCTCGAGACGCTGGGGCCCGAGGCGCTGGAGGAGAAAAGCGGCATTCGCAGCCGCTTCAACGCCTGAAGGGGGGAGGGTGCGAGGGGCCTTCTCGACCCCCGCACTCCCCCTTCGGTGAATAATTTCGTGTAACTGTTCAGCATGGGGTCCCAACTCCCATGCCAAGGGACGCTTTTCGCCGTCCATGGCCGCTTGACCGGCGTCGTCCATGGCGCCAGACACCCTTGTCATGTGAGCCGCGACCCCACAAGGTGAATAGACACAATTTCGTTTCGATTTCGATGATGATGAAAGGGAGATCGATGGATGTGATCCGAGGGACGCTGAGCAATCTTCGACAGGCCTGGCAGGGGATCTCCGAATCGCTGCGCGACGCGGACAAGGTCCCCAGCGTTCAGCCATCCCTCTCGGAAGGGGATCTGGCCCTGCTGCGACGCCAGATGCACGACTGCGTCGCCGGGCGCGGCGGCGAGGTGACGGTGCGCCGCAGGGCCGCCGGCATCGGCCAGAGCTATCTCACCCTCAACAAGGAGGGGCGGCGGCGCTTTCTTGAGCTGCTCGCCCGCGAGTTCCGCGCCGAGCGCGCCCGGGTAGAGGAGGCGGCCCGCGCCGTGCTGCAGGCCGGCGACGACGACAAGGCGTATCTGCGCGCCGAGCAGCGCCTGCGCGACGAGCTCGCTTCGCCGCGCATCCGTTTGCTGCGCCAGTTTCTCGCCCTGCCGCAGGGGATGAAGTTTCTGGTCGATCTGCGCGGCGAGCTGCTGGGTCATATCGGCTCGGACCCGGCGCTCAGGAGCCTCGACGCCGAGCTGCGGGGGCTGCTCGCCACGTGGTTCGACATCGGTTTTCTCGAGCTGCACCACATCACCTGGGATTCGCCGGCGGCGCTGCTGGAGAAGCTCATCGCCTACGAGGCGGTGCACCAGATCCATTCGTGGGACGATCTGCGCAACCGCCTCGAATCGGACCGGCGCTGCTACGCCTTTTTCCACCCCGCCATGCCGGGCGAGCCGCTGATCTTCGTCGAGGTCGCCCTGGTCAACGGCATCTCCGACAGTGTCCAGGAACTGCTCGACCAGAGCGCCCCGGAGCTCAAGCCCGAGACGGCCGACACCGCCATCTTCTACTCCATCTCCAACGCCCAGAAGGGGCTTCGGGGGATCAGCTTCGGCAACTTCCTCATCAAGCAGGTCGTCGACGAGCTGCGCCACGAATTTCCCAACCTGCGCACCTTCGCCACCCTCTCCCCCTTGCCGGGCTTTTCCGCGTGGCTCGGCGAGATTCTGCTGAAAAACAGCGACGACCCCCTGGAGGAGAGCGCCCGCGAAGGGGTGATCGCCGTCGCCGATGCGCTCGGCCTGCCGCCGGTGATCGACGAGATCTTCGCGCTCCCCGACTGGCATCGCCGCGAGGAGGTCGAGCAGATCCTTCGCCCCGTCATCGAGCGTCTGTGCGCCCGCTACCTTCAGCAAAAGGGGAAGGACGGCGGGCCGCTCGATCCGGTGGAGCGCTTTCACCTGGGCAACGGCGCGCGCATCGAGCGGCTGAACTGGGGGGGGGACCTCTCGCCCAAGGGGATCCGGCAGTCGTACGGGATGATGGTGAACTACCTGTACAAGCCCGACGAGATCGAGAAGAACCGCGAGGCGTTCGCCGCCGACGGGCGAATCGCCGCCTCATCGGGGGTGCGCACTTTGCTGCGCCCGCTGCCGAGGGAGGAGGGGCCGCGGGGGAAGCTCACCCGCATCCTGCGCATCTCGCTGCTCCCGTAAAAGCGCTTTGGGGGTGACCGCATGGAGAGGGTGCGCGCCACGGGGTATCAACGCAGAAACCGCCAGAGCGTGCTGGGGCATCAGCCCAAGTTCCGCTTCCCCTGGAGAAAGGGGAACCGGTTCAAGCTGCTGGTCGACGGCGACGCCTTCTTTCCGGCGATGCTCGCCAGCATCTCCACGGCCCGACGCTACGTTCTGCTCGAGATGTACCTGTTCGAGTCGGGGCAGGTGGCCGAGCGCTTCATCGAGGCACTGTGCGCCGCGGCGGGCAGGGGGGTAAGGGTCTGCGTCCTGCTCGACGATTTCGGCGCGTTCTACCTGTGGCGCCGCGATCGGGAGCGGCTCACCGAAGGGGGCGTCGAGCTCGCCTTCTTCAACCGCCTGCGCCCGGCCCGGCGCCTGCTCAACCTCCCCCGCAACCATCGAAAGCTGCTGCTGGTCGACGGCGAGGTCGCCTTTACCGGCGGCGTCGGCATCACCGACCAGTTCGATCCGGCCGTATCCCCGGACACCTTCTGGCACGAGATCATGGTGGAGATCCGCGGCCCCTGCGTCCCCGACTGGCAGAGCGTCTTTTGCGAGACGTGGGCGCGCAGCACCGGTCGGCCCCTCGATCTGCCCGCCCCGCAGGGCAAGGCCCGCGGCGGCCGCATGGGGCGGGTGGTGCTGCACGCCCGGGCCGCCGCCCGCTCGGAGATCACGCGCTCTTTCGTCACCCGGGTGCGCAACGCCGAGCGGCGTGTCTGGCTCGCCACCGCGTATTTTCTCCCCCCCTGGAAGCTCAGCCGGGCGCTGCGGCGCGCCGCCCGCGAAGGCAAGGACGTGCGGCTGCTGCTGCCGGGACCGCGCACCGACCACCCCTCGGTGCGGATTCTGGGGCGGCGCTACTACGGCAGGTTGCTGCGCGACGGGGTGCGCATCTTCGAGTACCAGCCGCGCTTTTTGCACGCCAAGGTCCTGCTCGTCGACGACTGGCTGAGCATCGGCTCGAGCAATCTCGACCACTGGAACCACCGCTGGAACCTCGAAGCGAACCAGGAGCTCGAAGATCCGGCGCTGGTGGAGAAGGTGCGATCGATTTTCGTTTCGGATTTCGCCAAGAGCCGCGAGATCGGTCTGCGCGAATGGAGGGAGCGCCCGAGGCTGGAGCGCCTCATGGAGCGCCTTTTCGGATGGATATTCTCACTGAGCGCCCGCCTGCGCGAGGGGCGCCCCCCGCGGGAGCGTCAGCCCTGAGGGAGCGCCGGGGCACGCCATGGCGCGCCCCGGCGGCAAGATGTGTCAGTGCTTGAGGCGTTTCGATTCCCAGAGGGTCGGCTCGATCTCGGCGCTGAAGCGCTCGACGAACTCGCCGCGCTCCTGTTCGCTCAGCTCGATCCTCTCCTCTTCGATGACGACGTCCCGCTCCTTGCGGGCGATGAGAGCGTCGAAGAGCTCCTCCGCGTTTTCCCTGCTCTGCAGGCAGTATCCCATCAGATGGCTTACCACATCGCGTTGCAGCATGACGTCACCTCCTGCGGATGGTATTGACATTTAATGAAATAATACCGTATCCCGCGCCCTCGGCAATCCGCCGCGCCCCCTTTCAGGGCTGTCCGGGGAGGGCGAGGCCGCGAATCCTCTGGCGCAGGTCGCCGTTGGGCGCCAGGTGGGGGAGCTCGATGCCGGGCTGAAGGGAGGTGATGACGGCGCGTCCGACGATGTGTCGCCCATCGCGCCCGTCGGCGCCGCGGGTGCGCACCCCCCACAGCGCGTGCAGCACGGCGGCGCGCCCCCGGTCCTCTCCGATGTAGAGCATGATGTGCCCGTCCATCCAGACGAGGGTCGCCCAGGGGATCCCCTCGCGCAGCAGCACGCTCTCCTTCTCTTCGCCGGAGAGCTCCTCCACCGGCACGAGGCGCCACGCCTCTGCCTGCCGGGCCGAGTTGCGCGGCAGCCAGACGCCGAAGGGGGCGAAGAGGTCGCGCACCATGGACGAACAGTCGCGCTCGCCGAACTGGTCGCCCCAGCCGTAGCTTTGCCCGTGCAGGGTGTCGGCCAGGGCGGCCACCTGCGCCGCGCTCCCAGGCAGGGGGAAGGGGGCGACGAGACGGGGGCTGAGGATCGCCTCGCGAAGAAGGGCTCTGCCGTCGTCCCCGGCCGTCGCGTACAGCACCCGATATCCTTGCGGCTGCGCCTCCAGCAGAGGGAAGAGGCTCCCCATGCGCGCCTGATAGCGAAAGGCGCCGGCGTCGTCGATGAGCGCAGCGCCGTCTCGGATCACCACCGCCTGCGGCGCCGAGCGCAGCCGCAAGGCTGTCTCCTCGTCGATCAGGGCGACGTCCTGCGCCGGGAACCATCCGTGCACGGCGCCTCCCTGGGCGTAGACCCATGCGCCGTCGGTGCTGCGGTGCAGTACGCGCAAGGGGGTGTTGGGGGCGACGGCGGAGTTCTGCAGGTAGTCGAAGGGGTATCCCGACCCGGCCCGCGCCGGGTCCTGGAAGAGGGGGCGGTGCGTCGGCAGGGCGCGGCAGTGGGTGGGGCGCACCGTCACCGCCGGCTCATCGAGGCTCGGGTAGCTGTGCGGGGCGGCCGAGGCGAGAAGGGCGGCGAAACGCTCGGGCTCCAGAGGGCGCAGGTTTTCGGTGAAGAGCGCGCGCTCCTTTGCCCACTCTTCGAACCAGAAGGCCTGCGAGGCAGGGCGCGCGTCCATGCCGTCCCAGGGGGAGAAGTGCCGGGCGAGGTAGTCGTCGGCCAGCGCACGCTGATCGGGCCACAGGGGCAGATCGCGCGTCTCTTCGCTCAGGTAGGCCGAGGGGGTCTGCGGCATCCGCAGCAGGTCGAGAATCTCCACGTCGGCCACCTCGACCCGGGGAGCGGCGCAGGCGGCGAGGAGGAGCAGGAGCGCGGAGGCTGAGATCAGGGAGCGAAGGGTGCGGCGCACGGCGGACTCCGGGTATGGGGAGATGAGGCGGATCGTGAATCGTAACGGTTCAGCGTGGGGTCCCAACTCCCATGCCAAGGGACGCTTTTCGCCGTCCATGGCGCCAGACACCCTTGTCATGTGAGCCGCGACCCCACAAGGTGAATAACTACGAAAAATCTTGCAGTTTCGTCTGGAAGATTACAAGCGGAATCGATGGCGCGCCATCAGAAAAGTCGCGGCTGCGCCCCGTCTTCGGCGTCGTCTTCACCGATGAGCCGCGCGCCGAATGGGTCGTGACGCTCGCCGCGCACCAGGGCGGCGTCGGCGCGGGCGTAACAGTACAGGCAGCGGTGACGGCAGGTGCCGTAGATGCCGATGTCGATGCTGCGCATGCAGCCGCACTCGGCTCGCTGTCCGGGGTCTTTGCGGGGAGAAAGATCGAGCCCGAAGAGGGTGCCAAGGTGCGCGGCGTCGATGCAGGGGGCGGCGCGCACCCCGAAGGGGGAGAGCTCGAGCGTCTCGGCGCAGGAGACGACCTCGATGCCGTGCGCTGCGGCCGCGGCGCAGATCCCCTCGGTCACCCCCGCGATGCGCTCGATGCGCCGGGCGGGATCGAGGCGATCGAGATCGACGAAGGCGGCGCCCGCGGCGCTTCGACGAAGGCGGGGATGGACCTGACGGTAGTAGCGGGCGAAGCTGACGGCGACGCGGCGTATCTTTCCCTGCAGCGACTTGGCCAAGGCGTCGAAGGTGTGCACGAGGCGATCGTCGGGGGTGAGGGTCGACAGGACGATGGGATCGAAGCGCCACACGATGCGCTGCGGGCCGATGACGCCGCACAGCGCCGCCACCGCCTCGGCGATCTCGCGCCCGGCAGGGACGCCCGGTTCGAGGGCGGGAGGGAGCCCGGTGATTGTGACGTGAAAGATGAAGCGGTAGCCGCGCCGTTCCATGTTGCGCAGGTGAGGCAGGAGGGGGCGGGGGTCCTTGGTCCAGAAGACGACGGCAGCCACCTTCTCGGGGCGAAGATCGACGGTCGAGATCTGGCGGGGGTTGAAGGGGTTGGGGACCCGGACATGTCCCGCCTCCAGGCGCCGAAGGAGCCACGGCGCGTAGAAGGCGGGGATGTCGGTGCGGCGGCTCGCGGAGATGACGTGCATGGCCCCATCTTACTGCGGCGCTCACCCGCGGTAAAGGGAAGGCGTTCTCGTCGTTCGCGGGCTCGGGGGCGAAGCGTCGACTAGCCTTTGACCGGTCCGATGCGGGTCAGAAACCCCATCCACCCCAGTCTCTGACGTGAGCGCAGCGAGAATTTCAGCCCCGACTCCGGGGCCGTGGCCTTCGGGCGGGGGAGCACACCGGGAGCCCATCCCGTCGCCATTCGGTGCATGTCGGCGAAAAAGCTCTTCTTGATTTCGTAGCCCAGCATCTTTACGCGGCTCAGTTCCATGATGGTGCTCCTTCTCTCCCCTCCTGCGGTCGGCTGACCTCTGTTTTCAGGGTAAAGGTAAGACCAAAGATCCAAAGAGTCAATCCTCCCAAATTTGTAAAAAAATGTTTGATGTGCGTTCGACGGGCCGGGAGAGGGCGAGAAATTCCCGGGGAGATGAACGGCGCGGAGATGAAAAAAAATTTTTCGCTCTTTCGGTCTCTTGCATTATCAAACCGTGTCTTTCGCCCAATTCCCGAATCGGGGGCCAAAAGGGGTCTCGGCTTTATGGGCAGGTGTGGCGGATTTGCCCTGCCGGCGTGTCTTCGCTGCTACAGCGACGAAGGTTCAAATTGCCGAAACGTCGCAAGAATGCGGTGAAGCCGAGGGGACGCGAACCCGCCGTCCGAGAGGCGCAAACCTGCGGCCGTCGCCGTGGCGCGAGCTCATTTCATGAAGTCATCCTTTGGCAGTCTTCTTGCTGTCTTTTCGCCCGGCGCATCGGCGCTGCATCGAAGACACGAAAGGAAAGCCGAAATGACCAACCTGATTACCCTGCTGATCGCCGTCGTCTGTCTGAGCTATTCGGCCTGTATGATGATCATCTTCATGGCCGTCCGCGTGGTCTGAGCCGCGCCCCCTCGACCTGGGTGCGCAAAAAGGTCTTCGCCCCCGCGCGAAGGCCTTTTTGCGCGGCGGCGCGAACGGTCTTGCGAAAGGGGGGAGATCCCTTTAGACTTGGCCGCAAGCCGCAGCGACGACACGAACCATATCTATCTAAGAGTGAGGATCCATGGACGACAAGGAATTCGACGAGGGGGCCGAGGAGAGTTTCGCCGAGCTTCTGGAGCAGTCTCTGGTCGAGTCGGCCCCCCTGGTGCCGGGGCAGAAGGTGAAGGCGAAGGTGCTCACGATCAGCGCCGACTGGGTCTTTCTCGACATCGGACAAAAAGGGGAGGGGGTGCTCGACAAGAAGGAGCTCTTCGATCCCGAGGGGAATCTGACGGTGAGCGCAGGGGACGATCTCGAAGCGTATTTCGTCTCGTCGCGCGGCGGGGAGAGGCGTTTCACCACCCGGCTCGGCGCCTCCGGCGCCGGCGCGGCGCAGCTCGAAGAGGCGCACCGCAGCGGCATCCCCGTGGAGGGGACGGTCGTCAAGGAGGTCAAGGGGGGATACGAGGTGAAGGTGGCGGGCGCCGCCCGCGCCTTCTGCCCCTACTCGCAGATGGGGCTACGCAGGGCGGAGAACCCCGAGGAGTATCTCGGGCGCACCCTCGCCTTTCGCATCACGCAGTTCGCCGAAGGCGGGCGCAACGTCGTCGTCTCTCACCGGGCGATTCTGGAGGAGGAGCGCGACAAAAAGCGCGAGGAGCTGCGCGAGCGTCTGAGCGAGGGGATGACGGTGCGCGGCGAGGTGACCTCGGTGCAGAATTTCGGCGCCTTCGTCGACATCGGAGGCGTCGAGGGGCTCGTCCCCGTCTCGGAGGTGGCCTGGGGGCGCGTCGACGATCTGCGCGAGGTCCTCTCGCCGGGGCAGAAAGTGGAGGTCGTCGTCAAGTCTCTGGACTGGGAGGCGAACCGCTTCGCCTTCAGTCTGCGCGAGGCCTCGGCCGACCCCTGGCGCCAGGCTTCCGCCAAGTACCCCGACGGGTCGATCCACACCGGCACGGTGGTGCGCCTCGCCCCCTTCGGCGCTTTTGTGGAGTTGGAGCCCGGCGTCGACGGGCTGGTGCACATCTCGCGGCTCGGCGCCGGCAAGCGCATCAACCACCCGCGCGAGGCCGTTGCGGAAGGGGAGGCGCTGGAGGTGCGGGTCGAGAGCGTCGACACCGATGCGCGCCGCATCTCGCTGGTGCCGGCCGAGGCGGCGAGGGAGCAGGACATCGAGAAAAAGACGATGGAGGAGTTTCGCCGCAAGGCGGCCGAGGAGCCGAAGGGGATGGGGACTCTCGGCGATCTGTTTCGGGCCGCCAAGCCGAAAAAAGGGAAAAAGAAGTAGGGCGGGGGGAGACTTTGCCGGGGCGGCCGGTTTAAGATGGAAACCAAGACCAAAGGAGTGTTGTCCATGACAAGCGAACAGCCGCACCTCCCCCCCATCGATGTCGATCTGCCGCCGCGGGTCGAAACGGCGACCCTGGCTCTGGGCTGATTCTGGGAACCCGACTCCCGGTTCGGGAGTCTCTCCGGCGTGATCCGCACCCGCGTCGGCTACTGCGGCGGGACGCTTGCGTCGCCGAGCTACTACGCCCTGGGCGATCACAGCGAGGCGCTGCAGATCGACTACGATCCCGCCGCGATCTCCTTTGCGCAGCTTCTGGCGTGGTTCTGGGTCGCCCACGACCCGAGCCGTCCGGCGGTGTCGCGCCAGTACCGCTCGGCGATCTTCTGCCACGACGAGACGCAGCGGCGCATCGCCGCCGAGTCGATGGAGCGCGAGGCGAATCGGCGCGGGCGCACGCTGTACACCGCCATCGAGCCCGCCGGGGTCTTCACCCGCGCCGAGGACTATCATCAGAAATACCTGCTGCGGCGCGAAAGCGATCTTTGGGCCGAGCTCGAACGGATCTACCCCGATCCGATCGCCTTCACCGACTCGACCGCCGTCGCCCGGGTCAACGGCTACCTGGGGGGATACGGCACGATCTCCGCTCTGGAGCGCGACTTCCCCCGCCTGGGGCTTTCCGACGGAGCCAGGCGTCTGCTGCGCCGCCGCCTCGAGCGCGCCGCCGCCGCCGAGTCGTGGTGGGCATGAACGAGTGCCTCGCACCGATGGTGCGCGACTATCGGCTTCTGCTCGAAGAGGTCGACGCCTGGTTCTCGCGCTGCGCCGCGGCCTTCCCCGACCAGATCGCCTGCGCCGGCGGGTGCAGCGGCTGCTGCCGCGGCCTCTTCGACATCACCCTGCTCGACGCCGCTTTGTTGCGAAGCGCCTTCGATGCCCTGGATGAATCGCGCCGCCGTGGCGTGCTCACCAAGGCGCGCCGCGTCGCAAAGGAGCTTCAGGGACAGTGGCACGGATTCGGCCCCCCCTTCGTGCTGAACGATCTGCCGCACGGGGAATGGACGGCGATGCCGCAGGAGACCCCCTGCGTGCTGCTGAGCGAACAAGGGCGCTGCCTGCTGTACGAGGCGCGCCCGATGACGTGCCGCCTGCACGGGCTGCCCCACATCGACCTGACGCAGGAGGTGTTCGAGAACGATTTCTGCACCCTCAACTTCACCTCCGCCGACCCCTTCGCCCTCCCCGAGCTGCGCTGGGAGTTTCGCCGCCTCTTCGAACGCGAGCTCGCTCTCTTTCAGCGCTTCACCCATGCGCTGTTCGGAGCCCCCCGAAACGAGCTCGACACCTTCATCCCCACCGCGCTGCTCATCGATTTCGGCGCCCTCTCGGGCAACAGGTAAGACCGCTTTACCATCTCCCATTTCCCCCTTCGATCTCCGGCGCCATCGGCGAAACGGCCGTTTCAGCGGAAGTGGGAAGTTGCCAATTTTACAAATAAAATTTCACCCTGGATGAAAAAGTTTAAGCTAACTAAAGCATTTGACACGAAGCGCCCCCCTCGCTATAACCCATGATCTAATCCATCTGGCGACAACATCCAAATTATGACCGAGCTTCTCCTCATACTGATCAGCGCCGTCTTCGTGAACAACTTCGTTCTGGCGCGCTTTCTCGGGATCTGCCCTTTTCTGGGCGTCTCGAAGAAGGTCGAGACGGCGCTGGGGATGGGGATGGCGGTCATCTTCGTCATGACCATCGCCGCGGTGGTGACGTGGTTCATCCATTACCTCGTCCTGATCCCCTTCGGGATCGAGTATCTTCAGACCATCGCCTTCATTCTGGTGATCGCCTCCCTCGTGCAGATGGTGGAGATGATCATCCAGAAGACGAGCCCCGTCCTGTACCAGTCGCTCGGCATTTTTTTGCCGCTGATCACCACCAACTGCGCGGTTCTGGGGGTCGCCGTCCTGACGGTGCAGACGGGACATTCGTTTTTGGAGATGGTCGTATTCGCCTTCGGGGCCGCCGTGGGCTTCACGCTGGCGATGGTCATCTTCGCCGGGCTTCGCGAGCGCATCGATATGTCCCCCGTGCCGCGCGCTTTTCGGGGGACTGCCGTTGCGCTGCTGACCGCGGGGCTCCTTTCCCTGTCGTTCATGGGGTTCGCGGGGCTGGTGAAGGGGTGAAGAACAGAAGCCAGGAGTCGGAAGCCAGAATCCAGGAGAAAAACCAGAGCCCCTCAAAGGGTTGGGCTCTTAAAAGCCTTCATTCCGGCTTCTGGCTTCCGGCTCCTGGATACTGCCTTTAAAGAGGTTTTCCATGCTCGAAGCAGTTCTCAGCCTTGGCGGGATCGGTCTGGCGGCGGCGCTGATTCTTGGGGTCATCGCCCGAAAGTTCGCCGTCGAGGTCGACCCGCGCGAGGCGGCGGTTCTGGAGATCCTCCCGGCCGCCAACTGCGGCGCCTGCGGCTATCCGGGCTGCGGCGCCTACGCCAGAGCGCTGGTGGCCGGAGAGGCGTCTGCGTCGCTTTGCACCCCGGGGGGGCAGGCGACGATTTCGCAGATCTCGCGCATCCTCGGCGTCGCGGCCGTGGGGGCGAGCCCCCAGGTGGCGGTGGTTTTGTGCCAGGGGGACAACGCGCGCTCGACCTTCAAGT
>JBJHBH010000073.1:0-18183 GCA_050485365.1 Desulfuromonadales bacterium
CCTCCTCTTCGGCATTGCCGCCGATCTCGCCGATCATGATGACCGCCTAGGTGGCGGGGTCGTCCTGGAACATGGCGAGCACGTCGACGAAGTCGGTGCCGTGCACCGGATCGCCGCCTATCCCGACGCAGGTCGACTGGCCGATCCCCTGCGCCGAGAGCTGCCAGACCGCTTCGTAGGTGAGGGTCCCCGAGCGCGAGACGATGCCCACGGGGCCGGGCTTGTGGATGTAGCCGGGCATGATGCCGATCTTGCACTCGCCGGGGGTGATGACGCCGGGGCAGTTGGGGCCGACCAGCCGGGTCTTCTTCCCCTTCATGTACTGCTTCACCTTGACCATGTCGAGGACGGGCACCCCTTCGGTGATGCAGCAGATGAGGTCGAGGCCGGCGTCGACCCCCTCCATGATGGCGTCGGCGGTGTGCATGGGAGGAACGTAAATCACCGAGGCGTTGGCGCCGGTCTCGCGCACCGCCTCCGAGACGGTGTCGAAGACCGGAAAGCCCTCGATCTGCGTCCCCCCCTTGCCCGGCGTGACCCCGCCGACCATCTGGGTGCCGTACTCCCTGGCCGCCTTGGCGTGAAAGAGGCCGGTGGCGCCGGTGATCCCCTGGGTGATGACTCTGGTGTTCTTATCGACCAAGATGCTCATGGAAAAATCTCCTGAATTCAGGCTATGGGCAATGGGCTATGGGCAATAGGCGATAGGCGATGGGCTTCAGGATCTGGGCTTTGCACTTGCCCATTGCCTCGTGCCCATTGCCTCGCGCCTGCCTTATCCCTTCACCGCCTTGACGATCTTCTCCGCGGCGTCGGCCATGCCGTCGGCGGTGACGATGTTGAGCCCGCTCTCGGCGAGCATCTTTTTGCCCTTCTCGACGTTGGTCCCTTCGAGACGCACCACCAGCGGCACGGTGATTCCGACCTGCTTGGCCGCCTCGATGATCCCCGAGGCGATGAAGTCGCAGCGCATGATCCCGCCGAAGATGTTGACCAGAATCCCTTTGACCTTCTCGTCCGAGAGGATGATCTTGAACGCCTCGGTGACGCGCTCGATGGTCGCGCCCCCCCCGACGTCGAGGAAGTTGGCCGGCTCGCCGCCGTAGTGCTTGATGATGTCCATCGTCGCCATGGCGAGCCCGGCGCCGTTGACGAGACAGCCGATGTTGCCGTCCAGCGCGATGTAGGACAGATCGTACTGCGAGGCCTCGATCTCGAAGGGGTCCTCCTCGTCGTAGTCGCGCATGTCGCGGATCAGCCGGTGCCGAAAGAGCGCGTTGTCGTCGAAGTTGAGCTTGGCGTCCAGCGCGATGAGATCCCCCTCGGCGGTGACGACCAGGGGATTGATCTCGAGAAGGGAGCAGTCCGATTCGACGAAGGCCCTGTAGAGCCCGCCGAAAAGCTGAACCGCCTGGTTCACCTGCTTGCCTTCGAGCCCCAGGGCGAAGGCGATCTTGCGCCCCTGAAAAGGGGCAAGGCCGACCAGCGGGTCGATCGGCTCCTTGATGATCTTCTCGGGAGTCTTCTCGGCGACCTCCTCGATGTCCATCCCCCCTTCGGTCGAAGCCATCAGCGTCACCTTCGAGGTGGCGCGGTCGACCAGCAGGCTCACATAGAGCTCGCGGGCGATGCGCGACCCCTTCTCGACCAGAATCCGCTTGACTACTTTCCCCTCGGGGCCGGTCTGCGGGGTGACGAGGGTCATGCCGATCATCTCGCGGGCGATCCGCTTCACCTCGTCGGGGGTGTGGGCCAGCTTGACCCCCCCTCCCTTGCCGCGCCCGCCGGCGTGGATCTGGGCCTTCAGCACCCAGGGGCCGTCACCGAGGCGCTTGGCCCAGTCCCGGGCGCTGGCGCTGTTGTAGGTGACATGACCGTCGGGGACGGCCACCCCGTACTTGCGCAGAATCTCCTTTGCCTGGTACTCGTGAATGTTCATCGGGTCCTCTCACGGTGCGGGTTAAAACATTTCCGTAACTGTTCAGCACGGGGTCCCAACTCCCATGCCAAGGGACGCTTTTCGCCGTCCATGGCCGCTTGACTGGCGCCGTCCATGGCGCCAGACACCCTTGCCATGTGAGCCGCGACCCCACAAGGTGAAATATTTCATTGGTCTGGCCACTTTAGGTATACCTCAGCGGGATTGTTTTAGCCAGAATAAAATTTTCTCTGTGCGGACACAAAAAATGGCGCCGCCAGTGGGGAGCGCGCCGGATCGGCCGGATCAACGAAAAACGGCCGCTTGCTCCGCCGAAGTATAGCAGAGGCAAGCGGCCGCGAAAGTGCCGGGGGGAGAGCGAAGGGCTATTTCTGTCCTTTTTTCCAGTCGGCGAGGAATTTCTCGATCCCCACGTCGGTCAGGGGGTGCTTGGCGAGCTGCGTCATGACCGAATACGGCAGGGTGCAGATGTCGGCGCCGGTCAGCGCCGCCCGCAGAACGTGCACGGGGTTGCGCACCGAGGCGACGATGATCTCGGTGTCGTAGCCGTAGTTGTCGAAGATGGTGCGGATCTGCTCGATCCCTTCCATGCCGTCGTGGCCGACGTCGTCGAGGCGCCCGACGAAGGGCGAGACGTAGGTCGCCCCCGCCTTGGCCGCCAGCAGCGCCTGCAGGGGGGAGAAGACGAGGGTGACGTTGGTCTTGATCCCCTCGGCGGTGAAGACGTGCACCGCCTTGAGCCCCTCTTCGGTCATCGGAACCTTGATGACGATGTTCTTGGGGTTGATCTTGGCGAGCTCCTGCCCCTCGCGCACCATCCCCTCGGCGTCGAGGGCGATGACCTCGGCCGAGATGGGGCCGTCGACGATGGAGGTGATCTCGGCGATGACGTCCTCGAACCTGCGTCCGCTCTTGGCGATGAGCGAGGGGTTGGTGGTGACCCCGTCGACGAGGCCGAGATCGTGGGCCTTGCGGATTTCGGAAACTTCGGCGGTATCGATGAAGAATTTCATGGTGCTGACTCCTGTTTCGGAAAAGGGGTTGGCGCTTCGGTAAAGCCTTGGCGTCGCGCCTTGCGGGAAAATGCGGCAAACCGCACGGCGGCCGTGGTATCCTTCAATGGTTGGGATCGTTCATGCGAAAGCGGTCGCGGCACTCGGTGGAACAAAAGTAGTGGCGCCTCCCTGCGATCGTCTCCTCGACGGCGTCGCAGCGCGGCAGAAAAACGCCGCAGACCGGGTCCTTGACCATGTCTTCGCCCTCGGGGGTCTTCTCTTTCGGCAGGCGGTCGGGCTTGGCCGAAAAGAGGCGAACCATCGCCGTATAGGCGGTGTAGGCGAGGAAAAAGAGGAGAATGAGCAGGAGGATCTTGGTCATCGGTTCACCACGATAAGGAGGTGCGCCGCACCCCGGCGGCGTTCGGCAAGGCGCGCAGAAGCTCGTCGGGCGCGGCGTCCAGCAGCGGATGCCGCGGCGCCGGCTGCAGATCGAGCAGGGGGATAAGGACGAAGGGGCGCTCGTGCATCCGGGGGTGAGGGACGACGAGATCTCGCTCGCGCACGATCCGCTCCGCGTACAACAGCAGGTCGATATCGAGGGTGCGCGCCCCCCACCGCTGTTCGCGCCGCCTGCCGAAACGGGCCTCCACCTCGAGGCACAGAGCCAGAAGGGCGCGGGGGGGCAGGGTCGTCTTCACCCTCAGAACCGCATTCAGATACGGCCCCTGAGCGTCCGGGCCGCCGACGGGCTCGGTTTCGTACAGGGCCGAGGACGCATCGAGCCGCACCCCCTCGGAGGCGTCGAGGGCGGCGCGCCCTCCGCGCAGGTTTTCGAGCCGGTCTCCGAGGTTGGCGCCGAGGGCGAGATAGGCTGTCTGCACGGTTCACCTGCGCCGGCAAGGGGTCGAAAGGCCCGATTAAACCACACCCCCCTGCGCGAGTCAACGCACCCGAGGCCCCCTCGGTGGAAAGGATATTGCATGAGCGAAGCACCGTCGACCCTGACCCTCACCCTCGCGGTGCGCGATCTCGATCGGACCGAGCGCTTCTACACCGAGGTGCTGCACTTCGCGCCGCGGCGCATCGTTGCGGCCCAGGGTCATCCGCCGGCGCTCCTTGTGCGGCGCGGCGACGCGACTTTGCTCTTTCGGCAAAGAGAGGTCCTGGAGGCGCTGCACCCGGCCGTTTTTCAGCACCTCGACCGCCATCAGGCCGGCACGGGGGTCAGCTTCGAGTTCACGGTGGGCGATCTGCGCCCCATCAGCCGCTCGCTGCACCGGTGGGAGTGGCCCGTTCTGTACGAGCTGCACGACGACGAGTTCAACCGCCGCGAGATCTGGGTCCACGACCCCGACGGCTATCTGCTGGTGCTGATGGAGGAGGGGGAGGAAGGAGCCACAACGGCTCACCCGATCTCCCGGACCGAAGGAACATGACGCCGCCACGCGGCCGAGCCACGACATCAAAGGAGTCCGCATGAGTGCGACAATCGGGAGGGGGATGACCAGCCGGGCCGAACCGGAGGGGACGGCGCTGGAGGGCAGGGGGCAGATCCTGCAGGTCTTTCACCTTCTTTGCCGAAAATATCTGCAGGGCAAGGAGGAGGCGGTGCGCCTCAGCCTCGTCGCCCTGCTGGCCGAGGGGCACCTGCTGCTGGAGGACATCCCCGGGGTCGGCAAGACGACCCTGGCCTTGGCCCTGTCGCGGGCGCTGGGGCTGTCGTTCGGCCGCATCCAGTGCACCAGCGACATCCTCCCCTCCGACATCACGGGGCTGTCGATCTTCGACCGCGACGAGAACGCCTTTCGCTTCGTGCCGGGGCCGATCTTTCACCACCTCGTGCTCACCGACGAGATCAATCGCGCCATGCCCAAGACCCAAAGCGCCCTGCTCGAAGCGATGGAGGAGCGCCGGGTGACGGTGGAGGGGACGACCTACCGCCTCCCCGACCCGTTTCTGGTGGTGGCGACGCAGAACCCCTCGGAGCAGGTCGGGACGTATCCGCTGCCCGAATCGCAGCTCGACCGCTTCCTGATCAGCACCGGCATCGGCTACCCCCCCGATCACATCGAGAAGGCGATCATCCGCGGCGGGAGCATCCGCGAGGAGATCGAGCAGATCCCTTGCGTGCTGGACGCCGAGCAGATCGGCGCGGCGCGCCGCGCGGTGCGCGAGCGGATTCATCTTTCGGAGAAGGTCGTCGACTACATCCACGCCCTGGTGCGCGCCACCCGCGAGCACCGCTTCGTCTCGTCGGGGATCTCGCCGCGCGGCGCCATCAACCTGGCTGACGCCTCCAAGTCGGCGGCCTACCTGCAGGGACGCGACTACGTCGTCCCCGAGGACGTCAAGGCGCTGGCGGTCCCCGTCGGAGCCCACCGCCTCATCCTGCGCCCCGAGCACGAACAGCTTCAGAAGAAGGAGGTGCTGAGATCGATCGTCGCCGATCTGCCCGTTCCCCGGGGCTGAAGCTCACCCGGGCGGGCATCCTCTACATCGTGACGCTGCTCCTTCTGGGCTTCGGCGCCGTCAACACCGGGAACAACCTCCTCTATCTCATGGTGTCGGCCCTGCTCGGGCTCATGAGCGTCTCGGGCTTTCTGGGGCGCGCCAACCTGCGCGAGCTGGAGCTTCGCCTCGATCTGCCCGACGAGATCTACGACGGCGTCGAGACGTTCGTCACCGTGCGGGTGAAAAACCGCAGGCGCCGCCTCAGCGCCTTTTTGCTGCAGGTGCGCCTCGCGGGGGGCGAGGCCGTGGTACGCTGCGTCGGCGCGCAACAAGAGGCGCGCGCCTCGATGACGGCGACCTTTTGCGGCCGGGGCCGACAGCACCTCGCCGAGGTGCGCATCGCCTCCATCTTTCCCGTCAACTTCTTCGTGCGCTCCTTCGCCTTCCCCGTCGATCACGAGCTCGTCGTCTTCCCCGCACCGCGCCCCTGCCCTCCCGGCGAGGCGGTCGGCGCAGCGCGCAGCGCCGCCGCCGAGATGCAAAAGAGGCGGGGCGAGGACGGCGATCTCAGCCGCATCGACGACTACACCGGCGCCGAACCGCTCAAGCGCATCCACTGGAAGCTCTCGGCCCGGCAGGGGGATCTGAAGGTGAAGCACGCCGGGTCGCCGGCGCGCCCGCCGCTCGTCCTCGATCCCGCCCACCTCCCCGGCGCCGACCTGGAGGAGAAGCTGCAGCGCGCCGTCTACCTGGTCAACCGCCTGATGCGCGAGGAGCGCCCGGTGGGGCTCCGGCTCGCCGGGCGCCTCATCGCCCCGGAGCTCTCGACGGGGCACCGGATGCGTCTTCTGAGGGAGCTCGCCCTGCATGATCCGGCTTAAGACGCTCCTGAACCTTCTGGCGTACGGCGTGGCGCTGCTGGGATTTCTTCCCCTCGCGGCGCACCTCGACGGGCCGGCGCTCCTCGCCTTCCCCGCGGCCCTGGCGCTCGGCGCCTGGTGGGACCGCAGCGAGACGTTCCCCCTCAAGCCCGCCTTCGCCACTCTCTTCAGCGTGGCGGTCTTCGTCGTCTATACCGCGCAGATCAGCCGCAACCACCTCGTCGAGCCGGCGATCAACCTGGTGGTGCTCCTGCTGGCGGTGCGCCTTTTGTCCCCCAAGAGGGGGCGCGACTACCTGCAGATCTTCGCCCTCTCCCTGTTCGCCCTGGCGGCCTCCTCGTTGCTGAGCCTGGGGATCGCCTACCTGCTGTACCTGGTGCCGATGATCGTGGGGATCACCTCCGGGCTGGTGCTCCTTTCTTTCCACAAAATCGACCCGCAGGCGGTCTTCGGCCGCACCGAAGCGCGCCGTCTGGCCGGCGTCTGCCTCCTTTTGCCCGCCGCGAGCCTCGCCCTCATGCTCGCCTTTTTTCTGATCCTCCCCCGCACCCAGCAGCCGCTGTGGCACATCGTGCAGCCCGCCGCGGCGGCCGGGGGGCTGAGCGATCAGGTGCAGCCGGGCTCCCTGGCCGCCGCCGCCGAGCAGAGGCGCCCCGCCTTCCGGGTGCAGAGCCCCCCCCTCCCCGAAAACGAGCTCTACTGGCGGGGGGTCGTCCTCAACCATATCGACGGCCACACCTGGCAGCGCAGGGCGCCCCCGCGCGAAACCGTCCGAGTGGAAGGGGGCGAGCCGCTGCGCCAGATCTTCTTCCCCGAGCCGGGTCCCGACGCCTATCTCCCCCTGTTCGACCTGCCGCTGCAGCTGAGCGGGGTGCGTCACCGGCGCGACGCCGATCTCGTCTTCTCGGGCAGCCCCCGCGATCGGCGCCTGAGCTACGAGGCCCTCTCGCGCGCCGGCGGCCGCCTTCTGGTCGACGGCGGCATCGACCGCGACTTCTACCTGCAGCTGCCGCCGCAGATTTCTCCCCGGATCGAGGAGGCCCTGTCCTCGATGGTGCGCCCGCAGCAAAGCGACCGCGAGAAGATCGCGGCGCTGGAGGCGTTTTTTCTCGAGCGCCGCCTGACCTACTCCCTCGAGACGGGGCGCGCCGAAGACGATCCGGTCGACCATTTCCTCTTCGAGAGCCGCAGGGGCTACTGCGAGCACTTCGCCGCCGCCTTCGCATTGATGCTGCGCATGGCCGAGGTGCCGGCCCGGCTGGTTGGGGGATATTACGGCGGAACCTACAACGCGGTGGGGGGGTACTACCTCGTCACCGAGCAACGGGCGCACCTGTGGGTGGAGGCGCTGGTCGACGGCGCCGAGTGGGTGCGCCTCGATCCGACCACGCTGGCGCGCAACGCCGGCGACGTCCTCTCTCCGGCGGGGATGAACTGGGGGCGGGGTTTCTTCGACGCCGTCGACTATTTCTGGAACCGCATCGTCATCGCCTACGACCTGCAGCAGCAGATCGAGCTCTTTCGACAGGCCGGCGAGACGGCCGCCGCCCCCCGGCACTGGAGCGCGCCGCCCCTGCCGTCGATCGCCGTCGCCGCTGTCGCTGCGCTGGCGACCCTCCTTTGGCTGGTGCGCCGGACGGGGGGCCCACAGGGGCGCGAGCAGCGCCTCTTGCGGCGCTACCTCCAGGTGGTGCGGCGGCGCCACGGGCTGCGCGAGATCCCCGATTCGACGGGGCTGCTGGAGCTCGCCGAGCGTCTCGACGACCCGGCCTGCCGGCGATTCGCCGCCATCTTCGGCGGGGCGCTCTACCGCGACCGCCCCTTGAGCGACGAGGAGCTCAGGCGATGCGAAGAGATTCTGAAGGAGGTCGGAAAGGGGGGCAGAAATGAAGGATGAAACAGGGGCAAAAGAGGTGCGCTCGGCGCCGCGAAGCGGCTGAGCGATGAGGGGCGCGCGAAACGCCCCTCACTCCTGGCTTTTCGAGGCGCCCGGCCTGCGGCGGCGCCTGCGGCGGCGGCGCTTGGCGGCCGCAGGCGCTTCGGCGCCCGCCTCCGCCTCCGCGCCCTTCCCCTTGAGGCGGGCGCTCCAGGCGTCGACCAGCTTGCGATCCTCAGCGTTTGCCTCGCACCACAGGGTGAACAGGTCGAGAGCCGCCGGGGTCTGAGGATGCTGCAGGAAGCGCCGCTCCCCTTTTTGTCCGGGGCCGCGCCGCAGGCGGTGGATGCCGATGAGGAGCTCGCGCGCCTGGTGCCGGATGCCGGCGGCCACGTGAAAGTAGCTGCAGTGCGGGGAGAGGACGAGCCCGGCGATCCGCACGATGTCGGTGATCGTCCCCTGCGGGGGGCACGCGCGCAGGAAGCGCGACAGGTAGAGGGCGGCCAGGGCGAGAGGTTCGCCGATGGGCGCCCCCGCGGCGGTGCGCCCGTCGATCTTTTCGAGCAGGTCGAAAGTCGCCTCGTCCCCCTCGTAGCCGGCCAGAAGGTGCGGCAACAGCCCCATGGCGGCGGCGCTTCGCAGCACCCGCCCGGCGACCTTGTGGCGAAAGAGCTCCATGACCTCTTCGCGGATGCGCGCCGGGGCCGCCTCGGCAATGAGGGGGGCGCGGGCGTAGATCCCCTCGCGCGTCGCCTCGTCGAGGGAGAAGCCGAGGCGAGCGGCGAACTCGAGGGCCCGCAGCATGCGCACGGGGTCTTCGGTGAAGCGCACCAGCGGATCGCCGATGACGCGCAGGCGCCGCGCCGCCAGATCCTCCAGCCCGCCGACGTAGTCGATGACCGAGAAGTCGCCGATGTCGTAGAAAAGGGCGTTGATGGTGAAATCGCGGCGAAAGGCGTCCTGCTGCGGGGTGCCGAAGACGTTCTCGACGAAGTGGCCGTGGTCCTCGGGGCTCTCGGGGAGGTCGTCCGCCGTCGCCATGCGCCGGAAGGTGGCGACCTCCACCACCTCCTTGCCGAAGCGCACATGGGCCAGCCGAAAGCGCCGCCCCACCAAAAAGCAGTTGCGAAAGAGCTTCTTGACCTGATCGGGGGTGGCGTCGGTGCCGACGTCGAAATCCTTCGGCGCGCGTCCCAGCAGCAGATCGCGTACGCCGCCGCCGACCAGATAGGCCTTGAAGCCGCTGCGGTGAAGGCGGTACAGCACCTTGAGGGTCTGCGGATCGATCGACTGGCGGGAGATCGCGTGCTCGGCGCGCGGCAGGATCGCCGGAGGAGGTGAGGATGTGGGCGCGTGCTCTGTCGTCATGGACTATAAGGTGTCGTGCTCGCTTCAGGGAATCGGCCCGCCCGAGTCGGGGGCGCCTGACCCGGCAAAGTAGCAGAAACGGGCGCCGAAATAAAGGCTCAATCGCCGCGAATCGTTGATTAAGTGCACTGAAAAGGCTAAAGTACCCGCCATGACGTCCCCCTCCCCCCCCAACCTCGTCGTCGTTCTGGGCCCGACCGCCTCGGGCAAGACCCGCCTTGCGGTCGCCCTCGCCCGACGTTTCGGCGCCGAGATCGTCTCGGCCGACAGCCGCCAGGTCTTTCGCGGGATGGACATCGGCACCGGCAAGGATCTGGCCGAATACGGCGAGGTCCCCCACCACCTCATCGACATCGCCGAGCCCGGCACCGAATTCAGCGTCTTCGACTTCCAGCGTCTCTTCTTCCAAGCCTTCGAGCAGATCCGAGACCGCGGCCGCCTCCCCATCCTCGCCGGAGGGACGGGGCTCTACCTCGACGCGGTGCTGCGCGGCTACCGCATGGTGGAGGTCGCGCGCAACGAGGCGCTGCGCGCCGAGCTCTCCGCGATCTCGACCGAAGCTCTCGGCGAGCGCCTTCGCGGCACCGGCAAGACCCTGCACAACTCTACCGATCTGCTTGATCGCGAGCGCCTGGTGCGGGCCATCGAGATCGCCGAAGGGGAAGCCGCCGCCTCGGCCGCCCTCCCTGCGCTGCCGCCCCTTCGCCCGCTGGTGCTGGGGATCGCCTGGGAGCGCGAGGCCCTTCGCCGACGCATCCGCGAGCGCCTGCGCGCCCGGCTGGCCGAGGGGATGATCGACGAGGCCGAGCGCCTCCACGCCGACGGTCTTCCCTGGGAGGCGATGGAATATTACGGGCTGGAGTACCGCTTCCTCGCCCGGCACCTCAAAGGAGAGCTGAACCGCAACGACATGACCCAGAAGCTCGCCGCCGCCATCTGCGAATTCGCCAAGAAGCAGCAGACGTGGTTTCGGCGCATGGAGCGCCAGGGGACGCACATTCACTGGATCGACGCAAGGGGCGATGTGCTCGGCGAGGCGCTGCGCATCGTGACCGATGCCGAACTTCTCCCGGCGGAGGCGACCGAATGAGCTCCTTGTCCCATCGGCTGCTGCTGGCGAGCGCCGACCCCGCCCTGCATGACGAGGTGAAATCGCTGTTGAGGCGCATCGAGCCGCGCTTCGGCCTGACGTGGCGAAAAAGCCCCAAGGGGGCTTTGCGCGCGTTGGGCGATACTGCCTTCGACCTCTGCTTCGTCGACGTGACCCTTGGGATGGAACTGGTGCGACGGGCCGCCGCCGAAAGGCCCAACGTCTCGCTGGTGCTGCTGCACGACGGCACCGAGCCCGACTTCGAGGCCGAAGCGCTGCGCGCAGGCGTGGGCGACTGCATCCCCAAGGCGCACCTTCGCCCTGGCGTTGTGGGGCGCGTTCTGCGCCAGATCGTGCGCCTTCGCGAAGGGGTGGCGGGGCGGCAGGCCGCCGAGACGGCGCTGCGCGATACGGAGAAGCTCTTCCGCTCCATCCTCGACCACTCCCCCATGCCGATCTTCATCCGCGACCGCCTAGGGCGCTACCTCATGGTCAACGCCGAGTACCAGCGCCTCTTCGCCCGCCCCCTCGAACAGATCGTCGGCCGCACCGCCGCCGAGCACCTCGGCGACGCCGAGCTCGCCGCCGCCGCCCTGGCCAACGACCGCTGTGTCATCGAGGGGGGGACGCCGTCCACCTTCGAAGAGGTGATCCCCATCAGGGGGAAGCCCTACACCTACCTGTCGACCAAATTCCCCTTGCGAAACGCCGCCGGCGAAATCACCGGCATCGGCTGCATCGCCCTCGACATCACCGAACGAAAAGCGGCCCAGGTGGCGCTGGAAGAGAGCGAGAGGCGCTTTCGGGCCATGGCCGACTCGGCCCCGGTGCTGATCTGGATCTCGGGCATCGACAAACTGTGCACCTATTTCAACCGCTTCTGGCTCGAGTTCACCGGCCGCACCCAGGCGCAGGAGATGGGCGACGGCTGGGCCGAAGGGGTTCACTCGGCCGACCGGAGGAGGTGCCTGAAAACCTACTGTGATGCCTTCGACGCCCGACGGCCCTTCTCCATGGAGTACCGCCTGCGGCGCCACGACGGGGTTTTCCGCTGGATCTTCGACACGGGGATTCCTCACTTCTCCCCCGACGGGACCTTTCTGGGGTACATCGGCTCCTGCGTCGACATCAGCGACCAGAAGCAGGTCGAGAAGCGCCTGGAGGCCCTCAGCCGCTCCCTCGAGACCCGCGTGCGCGAGCGCACCCGCGATCTGCTCGACGCCAAGGCGATCCTCGAGAACGAGGTCGCCGAGCGCCGGCGCCTCCAGGAGTCGCTGCTGCTGGAGAAAAAGGAGCTCGAAACCGCCCAGGCGGCGCTGACCGGCGCCTACGAGGAGCTGCGCGCGACCCAGGCCCGCATCATCCAGCAGGAGAAGATGGCCTCCATCGGACAGCTCGCCGCCGGGGTGGCCCACGAGATCAACAACCCGATGGGGTTCATCTCGAGCAACCTGGCGACGCTGGCCAAGTACACCCGAAGGCTCATCGACTTCATCGAGGTACAAGGGGAGGCCCTGGAGTCGGCCCCCCTCGACGAGGGGGCCCGCGACGCCTTGGGCGAGCTCAGGCGCCGCGAGAAGATCGACTTCATCTGCGCCGACATCCGCGAACTGCTCACCGAGTCGGCCGAAGGGGCAGAGCGGGTCAAGAAGATCGTTCAGGACCTCAAGACCTTCTCGCGCAAGGACGAAGAGCGGATGACCGTTGCCGACCTGAACGAGACGATCCTCAGCACCCTCAACATGGTGCGAAACGAGATCAAGTACAAGGCCGCGCTCCACACCGACTTCGCCCCTCTGCCCCCCGTCTACTGCCACCCGCAGCAGCTCTCGCAGGTGGTGATGAACCTTCTGGTCAACGCCGCCCAGGCCATCGAGAGCGACGGGGAGATCCGCGTGCGCACCGCGCAGGTCGGCCCGTGGGTCGAGATCAGGGTGCAGGACGACGGGCGCGGCATCGCCCCGCACGACCAGCCCCGAATCTTTGAGCCGTTCTTCACCACCAAGGAGGTCGGCAAGGGGACGGGGCTCGGCCTGAGCGTCTCGTACGACATCGTCAAGAAGCACGACGGCGAGCTCACCTTCGAGAGCGCCCCCGGCGAGGGGACGACCTTCACGGTGCGCATCCCGCTGCGCCGCGCCGAGGACCTCTGCGACCCCTCCGGATTAACCCCTCCGGATTAACGTTGTCGCGAAGGGTGCTGTTGTGGTATATCCCTTACGATCTTTCATGATCGTTTTAATCCCCTTTGCCGATTCGGTCCCCCCATGACTGAGAAGCTCCTGTACCTGAGCAGCACCTGCGACTTCCCCGCCGAGGCGCTGCTGGAGTCGCACCAGAATCTGCTGGCCGTCATCAACAGCGTGCAGGACGCCATCTTCATTCACGACCTGGAAGGGCGCGTTCTCGATGTGAACGAGCGGATGCTGGCGATGTACGGCGTCACGCGCGAGCAGGCCCTCACCCTCTCCATTGCCGACGACTACTCGGCCCCGACCGCTCCGGTCGACACCCTCCCGCAGATCTGGCGCCGGGTCATCGCCGGCGACGACCAGTCCTTTCGATGGGATGCCCGACGCCCCGGCGACGGCGCGCTCTTTCCGGTGGAGGTCTATCTGCGCCGGATGACGCTGGGGAGGCGCGACGTCGTCCTCGCCACGGTGCGCGACCTCACCGAGCGGCTGCAGACCGAGGAGAAGCTCAAGCTGGCGGCCAAGGTCTTCGAAAGCAGCATCGAGGGGATCACCATCACCGATCGTGAGGGGACGATCCTGCTGGTCAACCCCGCCTTCACCGACATCACCGGCTACGCCCCCGGCGAGGTGCTGGGGGCCAATCCCCGCATTCTGCGCTCGGATCGCCACCCCCCCGAATTCTACAAGGCCATGTGGCACGACCTCATCGAGACGGGGCAGTGGCAGGGGGAGATCTGGAACCGCCGCAAGAGCGGCGAAGCCTATCCGGAGTGGCTGAGCATCTCGGCCATCACCGACGGGCGGGGGACCACGACGCACTACGTCGCGGTCTTTCACGACATCACCGAGCTCAAGCGCAAGGACGAGCTGGTGCGCCACCAGGCGTATCACGACGCGCTGACGGGGCTGCCCAACCATCTTCTGCTGCGCGACCGCCTCGCCATCGCCCTGGGGCGCTGCCAGCGCGAGGACCAGGGTTTGGCGGTCCTCTCCCTCGACATCGACCACTTCAAGAAGATCAACGACAGCTTCGGCCACATCACCGGCGACCTCTTCCTGCAGCAGGTGGCCGAGCGCCTTTTGCAGATGGTACGCAAGGAGGATACGCTGGCGCGCCTGAGCGGCGACGAGTTCGTCCTGGTCGTCCAGAACATCAAGAGCGCCGAGGGCGCCGCGCAGGTCGTCCACAAGGTCATGGCGAGCCTGGCCCGCATCTTTCTGATTCAGGATCAGGAGATCTACACCAGCGTGAGCATCGGTATCAGCCTCTACCCCCACGACGGCACCGACCCCGAGACCCTCATCCGCAATGCCGAGACCGCCATGTACCGGGCGAAGGAGACGGGGCGCAGCAACTACCAGCTCTTCACCGCCGACATGAACGAGCAGGTGATGCATCGCCTGACGCTGGAGAACAACCTGCGCAAGGCGCTGCAGGAGAAACACTTCCAGCTCTACTATCAGCCCAAGATCGATCTGGCCGCGGGCCGGGTCACCGGCATGGAGGCGCTGGTGCGCTGGCTGCACCCTGACGGCACCGTCGTGCCGCCCGACGCCTTCATCCCCATCGCCGAGGAGACGGGGCTCATCGTGCCGCTGGGCGACTGGATTCTCAGAACGGCCTGCCTGCAGACCCTGCAGCTGCGCGAAGCGGGGCACGACGGCCTGAAGGTCAGCGTCAACCTCTCGGCCCGCCAGTTCCACGAGGCCGATCTGGCGCCGAAGATCCTGGCGACCCTGCGCGAGACGGGGCTCCCCCCCGAAGCCCTGGAGCTCGAAGTCACCGAGAGCGCCCTGATGTCCGACATGGCCGAGGCCAAGGCGGTGCTGGAGGAGCTCACCTGTCAGGGGATCACCATCGCCCTGGACGACTTCGGCACCGGGTACTCTTCCCTGTACTATCTGAAGCGCCTCCCCATCTCCACCGTCAAGATCGACCGCTCCTTCGTCGCCGACCTGACGACCAATGCCGACGACAGCGCCATCATCCGCGCGATTTTGTCGATGTCGGCCGACCTGAACCTGCGGGTCGTCGCCGAAGGGGTCGAAACGCAGGAGCAGCTCGACTTTCTGCGCCGCCACCGCTGCTGCGAAATCCAGGGCTACTTTTTCAGCCGCCCCCTCCCCCCGAAGGAGCTCGCCCGCTGGCTCGACAACCGCGCCGCCCCCCTCGCCGGCTCCGGCTCCATGCGCACCGAACACGCATCCTCCGCCTGAGATTCCCGAGGCACTCTTGACAGAAAACGCGAAACTTCGTACAGTTGGCTGATATACAGCCGATGCGAACCGTTTCGTCCCCTGCCCCCTCCAAGCCGCCCTTAATGAGACATTGCCATAACAACTTCTTTTCCCTGTCGCGTCTGCTGCTGATCGCCGCGCTTGCGCTCCTGTCGGCCTGCGCACCGGCGGGGCATCTGCTGATCAAGGAAGCCGACCTGCAGCAGATCGAGCTGCGCATGCAGGAGCAGGAGCAGGTGCTGCACCACCTCTCGCGCCAGCAGGCCGATCACCGCCATGCGCAGAGCGAGGCGTACTACGCGGCCATGGAGCTGCACTTCGAGACCCTCCACGAGCTGCGCCGGATCGCCGAGCAGCAGGGCGCGCTGGCCGAGCGGCAAAAGGAGATGGAGGAGTTGGTGCGAAGCCGCTCCCAGGCGAGCCGATCGCCCGACGTCGGGCGCAGCGCCGCACGAAGCGCCGTACCCTCCGCCGCCGTGGCGCGCCCCGGAGAGAAGCAGGTCGTCGGGGCGGTGGAGAAGGTCTTTCTCTCGCCGCCGGGAACGCTCCTTCCGGCGCGCATCGACACCGGCGCCACCACCTCCTCTCTCGACGCCCGCGACATCGAAAAGTTCGAGCGCAACGGCGAGCGCTGGGTGCGCTTCACCATGATCGACCCCGAGGACGGCCGCCGTGTCGTGCTGGAGTGCCGCCTGGCGCGCAACGTGCGCATCATCGCCGCGGCGGCCGAGGAATCCGAGCGCCGCCCCGTGGTGGAGCTCGGAGTCGTCGTCGGCAACTCCACCCAAACGGCCCAGTTCACCCTCTCGGACCGACGGCACCTCGAATACCCCGTCCTCATCGGCCGCAACATCCTTCGCGACATCATGGTCGTCGACGTCAGCCGCTCCCACATCGCCCCCCCCGTCATCGACCCCGACTCCGAGAACCCCCGCACGCCATGACGTCGCGCCTCGTCTTCTATCTGCTCGTGGCAGGGCTCATCGTCGGGGGGATCAGCATCTCGTGGCTTCGCCACCACCACATGCAGATCCCCTTTTTTCCCGGAGTCCAGTCGGAGCTGTGGCTGGTGGAGGCGCGCATCGACTTCTTCGCCACGGGCGATCCGGTGACGGTGAGCCTCGACATCCCCGACGATCCGCCGGGGTTTCTGATCGTCTCCGAGCTGACCGCCTCGCCCGGCTACGGCTTCGCGGTGGTCGATCACAACGGCAACCGCCGCGGCGAATGGTCGGTCCGCACCGCCAGAGGTGAGCAGACCCTCTACTACAAGGCGCAGCTCGTCCCTCGCCGCGACGAGGGGGCGACCGCGCACGTCGGCCCGCCCCCGCAGCCGACGATGGTGCACTGGAACGACTCGCAGGCGCTGGCGGCCCGGCAGCTCCTCGCCTCGGCTCGCGCCACCTCCAGCACCCCCGAGAGCTTCGCCCGCGAGCTGATCAAGCTCGTGGCGAACCCGACGCCGGGGCAAAACGCCGCCCTGCTCCTGGTCGATACGCCCCGGGTGGTGCTGCTGGAGCGGCTCCTGAACACGGCCGGGATTGCCACCCGCACCGTCATGGGGTTGCACCTGGAGGATGGCCGACGCAACCAGCAGCTCGTGCCGCTGCTGGAGGTCTACGCCCAGGAGCGCTGGGTTCACTTCGACCCGCACACCGCCCGGCAGGGGATTCCCCCCGATTTCGTGCTGTGGAACCAGGATGGCCGCTCGCTCCTCGACGTCGCGGGGGGGCACAACTCGCAGGTGCGCTTCGCCATGTTGAACCAGACCGTTCCGGCGGTGCAGCTCGCCAAGGCGACGATGGGAGAGTCGGGTTTCGCCTTTTTCGGGCTGAACAAGCTCCCCGTGGAAGAGCAGAACATGCTCAAGATGGTTCTGCTGCTGCCCATCGGGGCGCTGGTGGTCGTCTTCATGCGCATCATGGTCGGGGTGCAGACCTCGGGGACGTTCATGCCGATCCTGATCGCCCTGGCCTTCTTGCAGACGACGCTGATCCCGGGGATGCTGAGCTTCGTCTCCATCGTCGCCTTCGGACTGCTCCTTCGAGGCTACCTGTCGCGGCTCAACCTGCTGCTGGTGGCGCGTATCGCCACCATCGTCATCATCGTCATCTCGGTCATCCTCTTCTCGAGCCTTCTGGGATACCAGCTCGGGCTGAACACGGGGATGACCGTCACCTTCTTTCCGATCATCATCATCGCCTGGACCATCGAACGCATGTCGATCCTCTGGGAGGACGAGGGGCCGCGCGAGGTGCTGGTGCAGGGGGGCGGGAGCCTGCTGGTGGCGGTGCTCGCCTATCTGCTGATGGCGTGGCCGGTGACGGCGCACCTGAGCTTTCACTTCCCCGAGACGAATCTCATCATTCTGGCGCTGATTCTGCTCATGGGCAACTACACCGGCTACAAGCTCTCCGAGCTGCGCCGTTTCCGCGCCATGCGCATGAGGCTGCGCCGATGAAGTGGTTTATCGGAGCGCTGGAGCTTCGCAATCGCGGCATCCTCGGCATGAACTGCCGCAACATCGACTTCATCGGACGCTACAACGAGCGCCGCCTCTATCCCCTGGTCGACGACAAGCTCAAGACCAAGCGGCTGGCCCAGCGTCACGGCCTCCCCGTTCCGCGGCTGCGCTTCGTGGTGCGCGAGCAGCACATGATCAGGGATGTGGCGCGGCGCCGCGGCCAGCGAACGTCGCTTGCATTCGTTGCGCGAGATCTTGCTCGACGAACCGGCCGCTGTCGCACATGCCCCTGAGCGTGCCCGTGCCGGAGCGCGACCGAGCGGCCACCTCCACGCCCTGCCAGCGGCCGGTCAGGACCACGGTGGTCGGGCGCTCATGCGCGTCGACGCGCACGTCGAACGTGTAGCCTCCATCGCGCAACGCGTTCGCGAGCGCGTCGCGGAAGTCGTGGTCGTGGACACCGAACACGAAGTGCCCGCGCCGTTCCAGCAGCACGACGCCGACGACCCCGAAGAACAGCGGTGTCAACACGAATGCCCATGACTGGGACCCAGTGCCCGCTTGCGCTGCTTGCCAGCGCAGCACCAGATCGATGGAGGCGCTGATGAACATCAGGACCACGATCACGACAGCCTCGGTGCGGCCCGCCAGAACCCACGGCGAGTTCCGCACGAGGGTGACGA
>JBJHBH010000074.1:0-17876 GCA_050485365.1 Desulfuromonadales bacterium
GGGCAGACGCCCTTTCTGACGAGCGAAAGGGCCGTCGGCCGTCCCCTTCGGAGCGCCTCTTTGAGTATACTGCCGCGCTCTGGCCGATTCAAGCTCCCGAATCATCGCGGAAAGTCGCTGGGATCGTTCGCGCAGCTCGTCGAGCTCTGTGCTGAGCGATCTTTCCTCGGCTCGCGTCTGGGCGAGAAGCCGGCCCTTGAGCTCGTTGGCGCGGCGCAGGGCCTGCTGCTCCTCGCGCAGGGCGTCGAGTGAGACGCTGTGGCTGTGCTGCATGCGGGCGAGCTCCTCGCGGGCACTCTGCAGCTGGTGCAGCTGTCGGCGGTACTCTTCCAGCAACTCCCTGTCGCGTCGCACAACCCGGCCGAGAAAGTCGTAGGTTTCAGAGGCCTGCGTCGGCGAGGTCTCGGAGAAGAGGAGGCGCAGCGCCCCGCCGCCGCCGCTTTTGTACAGCGCGACGAGGCGCCGGCGCACCTGCGCTTCGGTGCCGCCGATGGCGCTCTGCATGGCGGCGATCTCGCCGTTTTTGGTCTTCATCTCGGCGGCGAGCCGAGTCGTCTCCGCCTCCAGGGCCGAGATGCGGGAGCGGATGCGCGACGACTCGCGCTCGAGGGTCTCCAGATCGCCCTGAAGGGCACGCGCCGCCTTCTGCTTCTCCTCGACCCCTTGGGCCGCCTTTTTCATCCGCTTCTCGATCTCGTCGAGGGCGCGGCGGTTCTCCTCCAGCGAGCCGGCCGAGGCGGCGCAGACTCCAACCAGGAAGACGACGAGAAGCATGAAGAGGCGAGAGGCGATGCGCATGCGTCAGAGCCGAACGAACTTGCGAAGGGAGAGAAGGCTGCCGAAAAAACCGAGAAACGCGCCGCCGGCGACGATCGCCAACTGGTAGTGGGACGGCAAAAAGACGATGTGGCTCGTCCCGGTCGCCAGCAGCAGGGCGGACATCCCTTCCTGGAGAAAGAGGTGAAACAGGGCGAAGGTGCCGCCAAGGGCGAGGATCCCTCCGACGGCGCCCTGGAGCGCCCCTTCCAGCAAAAAAGGGAGCTTGATGAAAAGAGGGGTCGCCCCCACCAGGGTCATGATCTCGAGCTCGTCGCGGCGGGCGTACAGGGTGAGCTTGATGGTATTGGCGACGATGAACAGGGCGGCGAACAGGAGAAAGCCTCCGAGGATCCCCCCCCCGACCTTGAGCAGGCGCACGAAGGCGTCGAAGCGCTCGAGCCATTCAGAGCCGTAGCGCAAATCCGACAGAGCGCGGTTCTGGCGCAGCGACGAGACGAGGGAGGCGACCCCTTCGGTGTTGCGAAAGGCTTCGTTCAGGGTGATCTCGAGGGAGGCGGGGAGAAAGTCGGGCTCAAGCCCGGCGAGCAGGTCCGCATCCTGCGCAAGGCGCGTGGCAAAACGTTCGTACGCCTGGCTGCGCGAGACAAAGGCGACCCCTTCGACCTGCTCCCTGGCGGCGATCTCCTCCATCAGCCCTTTGAGGGCGCGCTCGTCGGGCACGTTGTCGAGATAGGCGACGACCTGCACCTCGCGGCTCCAGTCCTTCGTCATCGACTGCACGTTCACCACAATGATGGCGAAGAAGCCGAGCAGCGTCAGGGCGACGGCCACGGTGCCGACGGCGGCGGCGCACAGGTAGGGGCTCTGCTTGATATTGCGCACGGCCCGGCGAAGCAGATAGAGGGGGCGTTCGAACACTTCAAACCTCAAGGGAGCGGGACATCCCTCACGGGACGGTGTCGGCGACCAGACGGCCTGCTTCGAGGGCGATGGTGCGCCGCGGAAAGAGCTGCATCATTTCGTTGGAGTGCGTGGCGAGAAGAACCGTCGATCCACGGGCGTTGGCGATCTTGAACAGCTCCATGATCTCCAGCGTCACCTGCGCGTCGAGGTTCCCCGTCGGTTCGTCCGCCAACAAAACGGCGGGGTCGACGACGAGGGCGCGGGCGATGGCGACGCGCTGCTGCTCGCCGCCGGAGAGCTCCAGCGGCAGTCGGTGCAGTTTGTGCTCAAGCCCCACGAGCTTTAGGACCTGATAGACCTTCTTGCTGATCTCGTAGCGCTGACGCCCCTGCACCTCCAGAGGGAAGGCGACATTCTCGAAGACGGTGCGACGCACCAGGAGTTTGAAATCCTGAAAGACGATCCCCATGCGCCTTCGCAAAAAGGGGAGGCGCGACGAAGGCAGACGGGTGATGTTCTGACCGTCGACGAGGATCTGCCCCCGGCTGGGGCGCTCGGCGCCGTACAGCAGACGCATCAGGGTCGACTTGCCGGCGCCCGAGGGACCGGTGATGTAGACGAATTCGCCCTTGTCGATCTTGAGCGAGAGATCGTTCAGCGCCGAGGAGTCTTTCTGATAGGCCTTGGTGACGCCGTAAAGCTGGATCATGCGCGGTCAATCCGAACGAAGGGGAACGTGAGGACGAATACTTTCGGGAGACGATGATAATCCGAAGCGAAGGGGGGCGGCAACCGAATTAATAAAGAAAAGCGCCGACGGCGGCGGAAGATACGGCCCAAACGATCAAAGGGCGACATCTCCTGTAGAGACATCGCCCTTTGATCGGTGAATGGCGGGGCTGACGGGACTCGAACCCGCGACCTCCGGCGTGACAGGCCGGCGTTGTAACCGACTCTACTACAGCCCCAAACTATTTTTATCCTGCGGCGAAGCGCCGAGTATCTGGTGGGCGAAACAGGGATCGAACCTGTGACCCTCGGCTTGTAAGGCCGATGCTCTCCCAGCTGAGCTATTCGCCCTCGTATTAAATGGCGGGGCTGACGGGACTCGAACCCGCGACCTCCGGCGTGACAGGCCGGCGTTGTAACCGACTCTACTACAGCCCCGCAAAGACAAAAACAGGAAACAGCGAAGAAGGGGAAAAATGGAACAGTTCGTCTGTTTCCTGTTTTTCTTAACTAGTTTTCCACCCGCTGGTCGGGCGGTGAAGCGACTTACTGGATGGCGTCCTTCAGAGCCTTGCCGGCCTTGAATTTGGGCGCCTTGGAAGCGGAGATTTCGATCTTCTCACCGGTCTGGGGGTTCTGGCCCGTGCGGGCGGCACGCTCTCCGACACTGAAGGTGCCGAAACCGACCAAAGCCACCTTGTCGCCGGCTTTCAGTGCGTCCGTGATTGTGTCGACAAACGCCTTCAGCGCTTTTTCAGCGTCGGCTTTGCTAATCCCCGCCTTGTCGGCCATTGCATTGACAACTTCGGCTTTGGTCACAACATACCTCCAAAAAAATGAGAATGATTAAACCCTCTCGAAACCGGGCTAATATATAGCAGAGTTTAAAAAAGGGTGTCAAGAGTTTATTCTCGACGACACTGCGCTTTTTTAGTGGTGGAGCTGCTCCTCCGAGCCGCTCGGCGCGAAGGCCTCCTTCTCCTCCGGCTCATCGCTCGGCGCATCGAGCAGGGCTTCCTTCAGAACCTCGTCCATGTGGGCGACGGGGATGACCTCCAGCGACTTGAGAATCTGCGCCGGCACCTCCTCCAGGTTCTTCTCGTTGTCCTTGGGGATCAGCACCTTGGAGATCCCCGCACGCTTGGCCGCCAGCAGCTTCTCCTTGAGCCCGCCGATGGAGAGGACCCTGCCGCGCAGGGTGATCTCGCCGGTCATGGCGAGGTTCCGGTCGACCGGGCGCCCCGTCAGGGCCGACGCGAGGGCGGTCGCCATGGTGATCCCCGCCGAGGGGCCGTCCTTGGGGATCGCCCCTTCGGGGACGTGGATGTGAATGTCGATGCGGGGATAGAAGTCCTTCTCCAGCCTCAGCTCGCGCCAGCGCGAGCGCACGTAGCTGAGCGCCGCCTGGGACGACTCGCGCATCACGTCGCCGAGCTTCCCGGTGACGGTGAGCTTTCCCGCGCCAGGGAGGATCGTCGTCTCGATGGTGAGGATCTCTCCGCCCACCTCGGTCCAGGCGAGCCCGGTGACGAGCCCCACCCGGTCCTCCTCCTCCTTCATGCCGTAGGCGTAGCGCGGCACGCCGAGGTACTTCTTGACCTGCTGCGCGTTGACGACGAAGCGCTTCGTCTTGTCCCTGGACTTGACGAGCTCACGGGCGATCTTGCGGCAGACGTTGGCGATCTCGCGCTCGAGGTTGCGCACCCCGGCTTCACGGGTGTAGCGACGCGCGATCTCCAGGAGGGCCGGATCGGAGATGCTCACCTGCGAGGCGGGCAGACCGTGGGCTTCGAGCATCTTGGGGACCAGATACTTTTTGGCGATGTTGAGCTTCTCCTCCTCGGTGTACCCCTCGATTCGGATGATCTCCATGCGGTCCTGCAGCGGCCGGGGAATGGAGTAGAGGGTGTTGGCCGTGGCGACGAAGAGCACGTTCGACAGATCGTACTCCACGTCGATGAAGTGATCGCCGAAGGTGCTGTTCTGCTCGGGATCGAGGACTTCGAGAAGCGCCGCGGAGGGGTCCCCCCGAAAATCGTTGCTCATCTTGTCGATCTCGTCGAGGAGAAAGACCGGGTTGCGCACACCCCCTTTTCGCATGCTCTGGATGATCTTACCGGGCATGGCGCCGATGTAGGTGCGGCGATGGCCGCGGATCTCGGCCTCGTCGCGCACCCCGCCCAGGGAGATGCGGATAAACTTGCGCCCCATCGCCTTGGCGATGGAGCGCCCCAGCGAGGTCTTGCCGACGCCGGGGGGGCCGACGAGGCACAGGATGGGGCCGCGGATCTTTTTCACCAGCGCCTGCACCGCCAGATACTCGATGATCCGCTCCTTCACCCGCTCCAAACCGTAATGGTCGGCCTCGAGGATCTCCTCGGCGCGTCCGATCTCGAGCCGGTCTTTGGTGCCGGTCTTCCAGGGCAGGGAGACGAGCCAGTCGATGTAGTTGCGCACCACCGTCGCCTCGGCCGACATGGGGGACATCATGCGCAGCTTGCGCAACTCCGCCAAGGCCCTGTCGGTCGCCTCCTTGGACATCTTCTTCTTCTGGATCTTCTCCTCGATCGCACGCAGCTCCTGCTTGAACTCGTCCTTCTCCCCGAGCTCTTTCTGGATGGCGCGCATCTGCTCGTTGAGATAGTACTCCTTCTGGCTGCGTTCCATCTGGCTCTTGACGCGGGTGCGGATCTTCTTCTCGATCTGAAGAATCTCCACCTCGCGCTCCATCAGGGCGATGAGCTCTTCGAGGCGCTGGTGGGGGTCGAGCTGAGCGAGAATTTCCTGCTTGTCGGAGATGCGGACGTTGAGGTGGGCGATGATGGTGTCGGCCAGGCGCCCCGCTTCGGTGAGGGCCGCCACGGAGGCGACCATCTCGGGCGGCACCTTCTTGCTGAGGTTGACGTAGTTCTCGAAAACCTCGTTGACGGTGCGGATCAGCGCCTCAAGCTCGGAGGTGACCTCGGAAGGAGGGTCGGAGAGGCTCTCCATCTCTACGAAGAGACTGTCCTCCTGGGGGACGAAGGCGCGCATGCGCCCGCGGCTCTTCCCCTCGACCAGGACCTTCACCGTCCCGTCGGGGAGTTTGAGCATCTGGATGATCTGGCCCAGCGTGCCGATCTCGAAGATGTCGTCGGCCTCGGGGTCGTCGATCTTCGGATCGCGCTGGGTCGCCAGAAAGATGAGCTTGTTCTTCTCCATCGCCCCTTCGAGGGCGTGGATCGATTTGGGGCGCCCCACGAACAGGGGCGCCACCATGTGAGGGAAGATTACGATATCTCTGAGCGGAAGGAGGGGATAGAGCTCGAAACCCTCCTGTGCTTCCTCTTTCTCGAAAACATCCGTCATCGCTTTCGCCCATCCCTTTCTGCAGCCAGCAACGTCAAAGAGATGCCGAAGCCTTTGCCCTCCGGCAACCGCAATCCTACGCCGATTCGGCGCACTCGTAGAGAATGACGGGGCGCGCCCGGTTGTGGATGACGTCTTCGTTGATGACTACTTCCTTCGCCCGATCCTGGGAGGGAATTTCATACATCACCTCCAGCATGGCATTTTCGAGAATGGAGCGCAGACCGCGAGCACCCGTCTTTCGCTTGAGCGCCTGGCGGGCGACCGCAACCAGCGCGCCGTCGGTGAACTTGAGATTGACCTTCTCCATCTCGAAGAGCTTTTGGTACTGCTTGACCAGGGCGTTCTTCGGCTCTTTGAGGATCTGAATGAGGCTCTCCTCGTCGAGCTCGGTCAGAGTGGCCACCACCGGCAGGCGCCCGATGAACTCGGGGATCAGGCCGTACTTGAGCAGATCGACAGGCTCCACCAGAGCCAGCGTCTCGCCGAGGGGCCTGTCCTTTTGCTGCGCCACGTCGGCGCCGAATCCCATGCTCTTGGCGCCGGTGCGCTGCCCGATGATGTTCTCCAGTCCGGCGAAGGCGCCCCCGCAGATGAACAGGATGTTGGTGGTGTCGACCTTGAGGAACTCCTGCTGCGGGTGTTTTCGCCCCCCCTTGGGAGGGACGCTCGCCATCGTTCCCTCGATAATCTTCAGCAGCGCCTGCTGCACCCCTTCGCCTGAGACGTCGCGGGTGATGGACGGAGAGTCGGACTTGCGGGCGATTTTGTCGACCTCGTCGATGTAGATGATCCCGCGCTGGGCCTTCTCCAGATCGTAGTCGGCCGCCTGCAGAAGGTTGAGGATGATGTTCTCCACATCCTCCCCGACGTAGCCGGCCTCTGTGAGGTTGGTCGCGTCGGCGATGGCGAAGGGGACGTTGAGGGTCTTGGCCAGCGTCTGCGCCAGAAGGGTCTTGCCGCTGCCGGTGGGGCCCAGCAGCAGGATGTTGCTCTTCTGAACTTCCACTTCGCCGGATTTGCCGGCGAACTCCACACGTTTGTAGTGGTTGTAAACGGCGACGGCGAGGACCTTTTTCGCCCTTTCCTGGCCGATCACGTATTCGTCGAGGATATCCTTGATCTCCGCCGGCCGAGGCAGTCTTCCGCCGCCGGTCGTCGAGTCGTCCAGCTTCGCCTCTTCGGCGATGATGTCCTTGCAAAGCTCGATACACTCGTCGCAGATATAAACAGCCGGGCCCGCAATGAGCTTCTTGACCTCATCCTGGGCCTTGCCGCAGAACGAGCAGGTGAGCTGTCCCGAATGTCCGTCTTGTGGTGTCACGTAAACTGCCTCCGTGTGAGGGTCATACTTTCCTTGCTACGATATCGTCCACGATACCATATTTTTTCGCGGCATCGCTACCCATGAAAAAGTCGCGCTCGGTATCGGCCGCGATGCGCTCGATCTCCTGCCCCGTATGGCGGGCGAGGATCTCGTTGAGGCTGTGCCGCAGGCGTAAAATCTCCTGCGCGTGAATGTTGATGTCGGAGGCCTGCCCCTGAAAGCCGCCCAGAGGTTGGTGGATCATGATGCGTGCGTTGGGCAGGGCGTAGCGCTTGCCCTTGGTGCCGGCGGCCAGAAGGATGGCCCCCATGCTCGCCGCCTGCCCGACGCAGATGGTCGAAACCGGCGCCTTGAGGTACTGCATGGTGTCGTAGATCCCCATCCCCGCGCTCACCACCCCGCCCGGGGAGTTTATGTAGAGAAAGATGTCCTTTTCGGGGTCTTCCGACTCCAGAAAGAGGAGCTGGGCGATGACGAGGTTGGCCATGTGATCTTCGATCGCCCCCCCAAGGAAGATGATCCGGTCCTTCAGCAGACGCGAATAGATGTCATAGGCTCGTTCGCCGCGTCCCGTCTGCTCGACAACCATCGGAATCAGCGCCATCGGTATCACTCCTCGCCTTTGTTCGTCTGCTCAAGCTCCGCCTTGTCGACCTCGACGATGTCCGATTTCTCCAGGAGAAACTCCACGGCCTTCTCCTCCAGGATCTGGGCCATGAGCCCCCTGCGGGCCTCCTCCTTGGCGTAGTACGACTTCACCGCATCGATGGAAGCGTTGGACATCTGTGCTATTTTTTCGAGTTTACCATCGATCTCGGAAGGATCAACGGAGAGGTTCTCCTGGCGGGCGATCGCCTCGAGGATGAGGCTTCCGCGCACCTGGTTCGCCGCCGACTCGCGATACATCTGCTTGAACGACTCCTCGTTCATGCCGAGCATCTCCAGGCTCATCCCCTGGGACTGGAGGCGCTTGCGGATGTTGCCCAGCATGAAATCGAGCTGCGAGGCGACCATGGAGTCGGGGACATCCATGGGATTGCGCTCGATCAGCGCCGAGACGAGCCGCTCGCGCAGGTCGCCCTCGATGCGGTTCTGCTCCTGAACGCCGTAGCTCTCGCCGATCTTCTCGCGCAGCTCGGCGACGCTCTCCAGGCCGAAGCCCTTGGCGAGCTCGTCGTCCAGGGGCGGCAGGATCTTCTCCTTGATCTCCTTGAGGGTGACCTTGAAGAGCGCCGGGCGGCCGGCCAGATCCTTGTTGCCGTAATTTTCCGGGAACGTCACCTGCACATCCTTTTGCTCGTCGCGCGCCATCCCCTCGACCTGCTCCTCGAAGCCGGGGATCAGCGACCCCGAGCCGAGCTCGAGGACGAAATCCTCGGCCTTGCCTCCCTCGAAAGGGGTATCGTCGAGAAACCCTTCGAAGTCGATGGTGACGAAGTCCCCTTTGCGGGCCTGCTCGCGCTCACTGACCTGCATCTCGGCGCGTCCGGCGCGCATCTCCTCGATGCGCTCGTCGACCACCGCTTCGTCGGAGCCCCTCTTCTCCTTCTTGAGCGAAAGCCCCGTGTAGTCCTTCGCCTCGACGGAGGGCCTCACTTCCACGTGCGCCTCGTAGCTGAACGGCTTGCCGCGCTCGACGGGGCTGTTCTCGACGATCTCGGGGTCGGTGATGGCCGCGATGCGGTGCTCGACCAGCGCCTGAAAATACGAATCGTTGATGAGCCGCGTCAGAACCTGCTCCTCCACCTGGGGAGCGTACTGCTGCTCGATCACCTTCTTGGGGACTTTGCCGGGGCGAAACCCCTTGATCTTGGCCGTCTTGCCGATCTTCTGAATCGCCTGGTCCATGGCCGCGTCGACTTTTTCGGCGGCAACCTCGAACGAGAGCTTCTTCTTGACGCTGCTGATATCCTCGATTTTGACGTTCATGCCCGACCTCACAGTTGAATGGAATGGTGTGAATAAAAGAAGAGCCGCAGACGGAGCGGCCTGCGGAAACGAAAAGAGTCAAAGGGGCGCGCTTGGATCGATGTAAAGATGGTGCGAGAGGGGGGAGTCGAACCCCCACGGTTGCCCGCTGGATCCTAAATCCAGTGCGTCTGCCAATTCCGCCACTCTCGCGTTGCGATGGGTGGGCGAAGCGAAAAAACGACCGCCTCCCTCCCCCGACGTCTTACATATGCAAAAAGCCCGACCGCAGCCGCCCGGCGCAGAGGAAAAACCTGCATCCTGGAGCAACGGTGGTCGGGCCCGTGCGATTAAATGGGGTGGATGATGGGACTTGAACCCACGACACCTGGAGCCACAATCCAGTGCTCTACCTGCTGAGCTACACCCACCATGAAAACCGGGTCATACTACTGAAACGATCGCCGCTTGTCAATCACCAATTCGACACCAAGGCCCACCTTTGGGGGCGCCGGCGCCGCGGCAACGCCCCGGGCGATGCCGAACCGCGATACTAGCCACAAACGCGGCCCCGACGCAAGAGAAAATCAGAGCCGTGCCGGATCGATCACCACCAGCAGGTCGTCGCGCCCCGTCGGCACCCCTCGGCCGTCGCGGTTGCTCGTCAGCAGATACAGGCGCCCCTGCGGCCCCCTCACCACGTCGCGCAGCCGACCGAAATCCCCTTCGAGGTAGGAACGAAGCTGCGGATCGTCCGGGTCGAGATTGAACGCGTAGAGCGCCCTGCCGCGCAGCCCCGCGAAATACATCGTCCCCCCGAGTACGTCCGCCCCGGAGGGAGCCCAGGTGTCGGTGCCGCTGTGCAGCACGGGTCGCTCCATTCCCTGCGCCTCCTCATTCCCCTGGATGACGGGCCAGCCGTAGTTGCGCCCCGCCTCGATCCGATTGATCTCGTCGTGGCCCCGCGCACCGTGCTCGCTCGACCAAAGATTGCCCTCGTCGTCCCAGGCGAGCCCCTGCGGGTTGCGGTGTCCGTACGAGTAGACGGGCGAGTCGGCGAAGGGATTGTCGGTGGGGATCGTCCCGTTGTCGCGCAGACGCAGGATCTTTCCCGCCAGCGAGGTGACCTCCTGCGAAAGGCGCGGCGCCTCCGCGTCGCCGGTGGCGACGTACAACATTCCGTCGGGGCCGAAGCGGATGCGCCCGCCGTTGTGCGTAGGCGCCCCCGGAATCCCCTCGATGACCGTGCGCGGCTCGGTGAGGGATTCTCCCTGCAGCGCATAGGCGACCACCTTGTTGGCCAGCCCCTGCGCCCCCTGATAGGTGTAGTAGAGATAGATCAGGCGGTTGTGCTCGAACTCCGGGTGGACCGCCACCCCCAGCAGCCCCCCCTCCCCCCGGTGCACCACCTCCTCCACCACCAAAAGTGGCTCCGGCAACAGCCCTTGCTGCGGCGTCAGAAGCCGCACCCGCCCCGGGCGCTCCGTCACCACGATGCGCTCGTCCGGCAAAAAATCGAGACTCCACGGAATCTCCAGCCCCGTGGCCAGCACCGCGTACGGCGCCGCGGAAAGCTCCTCTGGCACCGCCGCCGGGACGACCATCGGCAGATGGCGCTCCCTCTTGCCGACGAACTCATACAGCACGTAACCGAAACCGGCCGAGGCCAAAACGATGACGACGGCGACGATTCTCAAAGAGGTTCTGGTCAATGGCATCAGAGGCTCCCCTCATCTACGCCGCGCGCACCGCGCACGGCCGATTGCTCTTTCAACGATAGCAAATGGTTAGGATGTCGTCACACTTCGGCCAGCGGAAAGGAGAGCGTCGTGCGGCTCCCGACGCAAAAAGGGATTTCCGCATGATCTTTCAACCAGCGGAAATCCCTTTGTTCTTTTGGCGCGCCAGGGAGGATTCGAACCCCCGACCTGCGGCTTAGAAGGCCGATGCTCTATCCTGCTGAGCTACTGGCGCATGGTTTGGAAATGGTGGTCGGGGCGAGAGGATTCGAACCTCCGACCCCCTGCTCCCAAGGCAGGTGCGCTACCAGGCTGCGCTACGCCCCGACAAGAGCGGAATTCTTAGCACGCCGTCCGACTTTTTGCAACCTGAAAAGTCCGCGCCCGGCACTAGGGCTCGCTCTTGCGGGGACCGGGCGGGCACAAGGGGGCGAACTTCTCCCGGCGATCGAGGTCGGCAAGCGCCTCTTTTTGCGTGCGCACCTGCTCGGCGCAGTGGCTCCACAGATGATAGCCCTGCAGCGCGAGGATGGTGATTCCGGCCACCAGGACGGCCCAGAAATTCTCCTGCATCGCTCCGGCGACGGCAAAGAAGAAGTAGAACCCCGCCAGATAGCCGACGTGGCCGAACCCGGCTGCCGCTTCGGCGCCGGTCGCCATGCGGGTGAGGATCAGGATGATGGCGGCGAAGATGTAGACGATGAGGGCGGCGCTGATGAGTCCGGTGGGAGGAGGCGCGCCGAGGATCTGCGCGGCGCGCTCCGGAAAGTGCGCGAGGGGATCGGGGTAGCGCCACGCGAGGATGCTCGTCGCCATGAAGGCGGCCATGGCCCACAGCCCCCGAACGGCGGACGATTCGAGGCGACGGATCGTCGCCTCGATCTCCTCACGCGGGGATGCCGCTGCCCGGGCCTTTTTCTTCAGGATCGCCATGGGGACTCGCTTTTTGCCCTTCGGTCGGGCCTGGCTGGTGATGGTTCTGGTGTGCCGCGCCGCGGGGAGCGCTCTGGCGTCGCCAGCGCGCCAATTCCCTGTCCGCCTCGACCAGCCGCAGGTGCAGCCGCTGAACGTTGGCGGCGATCTCGGCGATCTCACCCTCTTTTTGCGGAAAGATGCTTATAGTTTTATCATTAACTGCGCGTTCAGTAAAGGCGGCGAGCATCTGAATCGGAAGAATGACGCTGCGCCGCAGCAGTGCGGCGACCCCGCCGAGGCTCAGCAGCATCACCATGAGCGTAAAGACGGCCATCCGGCCGCGCATCTCGGCGAGACTGCGCTCCAGGGGCGCCAGATCGAGGCCGATGTCGAGGATGCCGAGAATCTGCTGTTCGGGGGGGTGGGCGTGGCAGGCGCCGTTGAAGCAGACCGGCTGGTTGTGGATGGGGGCGGTGACGGCCAGAACACGCCCTCCGCCTTCGTCGCTGAACTGCCGCGCCTGCTGCATCGCTTCGAGGGTGTGCTTCGGCACCGCTCCCTCATGACACCCCAGGCATCCGGAGAAGTTCATGTCGACCTCGTGGCCGTTGTCCTCGGGGTGGTGCGAAAAGCGCACGATCCCCGCTTTGTCGAAGATCCGCAGGTGTTTGATCCCCTCCTGCTCGCCGATGTTTTCGATGATGTTTCCCAGACTCTCGCGATCATCGCGCAGCATGGCGTAGTGCGTCGATTTGACGACGGTGTCGGCCAGATTCACCGAATGTTGCACAGTGGCGCGGGTCATGTCCGCCTTGATGACGGCGTACAGAAGGATACAGCAGACCAGGACGAATCCGGTTACCGTCATGGCCACGGGGACGATCGCTCTTGCCGTCAGGTTCCGTAACATAGCCCCTGCTCCTTTTTCTGACTGCCGTGGTTTCCCCTACGTGCATTTGCCTGCCCGCATCGGGGCCGAATCGGCCGGCGGGGCGTCCCCGCCGGTCCGACTCGCCGAGCGTCTCAATTCATTTCACGGTACACGCTCACCGGCCTCGGCTCCGCCGCGGGGACGCGGGCCGGCTCCTTCGCCGTCGCCTCGGCCGTCTCGGGGACCGCCTTCCAGCTGTAGAGGATCGGCAGACGGTAGAGGATGAACCGATAGACGACGACGTAGATGGCGAAGAGGGTCAGGGTGACGATCACTTCGCGCCAGTGGGGGATCTCGTGGTAGATCTTGTAGTTGTAGGCGATCAGGCTGGTGTTGACCCGGTTCAGGGCAACGCCGAAGATCGTCAAAAAGGCGGTGATCCGAGCGAGCCCGGCTTTGTTGTGTCGCAGGGCGTAGCCGAACAGGGCGAGCGGCAGCACCACCCCGATGAACATCTCAAGCAGGTACCACTGCCCCCAGCCGGTGGCCAGGTATCCCCACAGATTGTAGTGGGCGAGCCCGATCATCTTGATGGCCAGATAGGTGATCAGCCCCAGACTCGCCCCTTTGGCGAGCTTGAGGGTGAGCGAGTCGAGGTTGTCGAGAAAGTTGTCGTCGCAGCGCCACGCCATCGTTTTCTTTACGATGGTGCTCACCGCGATGACCATGCACAGCCCCGCGGGGATGGCCGAGACGAAGAAGTAGATCCACTGGAAGGAGGCGTAGTACCACAGCGGGTGCAGCTTGCCGTGGGCGTAGGTGAAAAGCGCGCCGAGGGCCCCCTGGTGCAGGGTGGACAGGATGATCCCCGCCACGGTCAGCCCGATGATGATCTTGCGGATGAATTTCGCTCCCTGGGGCCAGCCGATCCACTCGAAGAAAGAGACCGAAACCTCGGCGATCTGCACCGAGAGGTAGGTGGCCACATGCCAGGCGACGAGAAAGAGGACGGCGGCCGTTCCGAAGGAGACGACCATCGGATACGGCAGGCGCCACGGCTGGCCGAGGTCGACCATCAGGAAACAGACGGCGAAGAAGTAGCCGAGGAGCCCGTTCAGAAGCGCCAGACGCTCGATGGGGTGGAAGTCATGGCGGCCGAAGATCTCCACCGCCGTGCCGAGCATGAACCCCGAGGCCGACAACGGCACCATGGTGAAGAGCCCCAGCGCAAGGATCAGCCCCCACGGGTAGTCATTGGAGCTGTGGGTGATCCAGTGCAGACCGAAGATGAAGCGGCCCGCGATCAGGGGGATGCCGACGGCGAAGATCGCCGCCAGGATCCAGTTGAAGGGGTTCCGAAGCGCCTGGGCCAGGTACTGGCGCGGCGTCAGTCCGAGAAGGAGCTTCTCCATCAGCGTCCACTTGCGCGCTTCCCCCTGCTCGTCCTTGTATTCGGAATCGACCATCTTGACGCCGTGCATGATGTGTCGTCTCATTTTTCGTCCTCCTCGTGCGCCGAGTGGGCATGCGCTCCGTCCTCATGCTTTTGCTTCTTGGCCAACAGGTGAAATCCGGTGAACAGGGCCGGCCAGATCGCCAGCACCATCGGCACCGTCGAGAGAAACTCCTTGACGTTGGAGATGATCGGCTCCTGACTCAGCGAGGTGTCGAAGCCGACTTCCTCGAAGGGGCGGTCCGACAGGTAGAGCCAGGCGGTGCCGCCGACCTCGTGCTCGCCGTAGATGTGATCGACGTAGCGACCCGGGCGGAAGCGGATGCGCTCGTTGGCCATCTTGATCAGATCGCGCCGTTTGCCGAAGGTCATCACCTCCTGCGGGCACGCCTCGACGCACGCCGGAGGCTCCCCGTTCTTCAGGCGCGTGTCGTAGCAAAAGACGCACTTTTTGATCACGGGATTGAAGGCGCTCGAGTAGCTGTAGGCCGGGATCGCGAAGGGGCAGGCGACCATGCAGTTGCGGCACCCGACGCAGATCTTGGAGTTGTAGGTGACCGCCCCTTCCTTGGTTTTGGTGTACGCGCTGGTGAAGCACGAGGTCAGGCACGCCGGCTCGCTGCAGTGATTGCATTGGATCTTGCGGAAGACCGGCTTTTGACCCTCCTTGTCGTAGCGGTTCACCACCGTGTAGGCGCCCTCGTCGGTGCGGCGTTTCTGGCCGTGGAAGCGCTTGTCGTAGATCGACATGTCGTCGAACGGCTCGGCCGGGGCGGGCAGGTTCTGCTCCTTGTTGCAGGCCGCCTCGCAGGAGCGGCACCCGACGCACCGGGTCATGTCGACCAGCACCCCCATGCCGTCGGGATACCCGCCGAACGACCCCGCCCCCCAAGCCTCCTTCGTGACGCTGAGCGTCGTCGCCGCGCCGCCGGCCAGACTTGCCGCCAGAAATCTTCTTCGACTGATTCCTCTCATGAGATCTCTCCTCGCTGTATGGTCAACTCGCTTGCACACCCCGCCACCGGCGCCCCTCGATCGGCCGGCCGCTCAGCGCCTCTCGCCCCGGAAAAAGGCTTCTCCCGCCTCGGTTCGGGCGTGACAGTCGGTGCACCCCGTCGGCGCCCCCATCTCTTCGTGACATCCGAGGCAGCTCAGGTGATACGCCCCCTTGAGGCCCGGCTTGTCGCGATGATAAAGATGAAGATCCTTCTCCTTTTCGCGGATGTCGCTCGCGGTGAAGGGGTCGCGCGCATGGCACTGGCCGCACCCCACGATCGGCACCGTCTCGGCATTGCTGTGGCAGCGGGCGCAGTTGGCGTCCTCGACCGGCACCCCCGTGCCGTGATGGTGGCAGCGGGCGCAGCTCGCCACATCGAGATGCATGAGATGATCGAAGAAGGCCGGCCCGTAGTACTCGGACAAGGCGTCGATTTCGATGAATTCAGGGAAGTCCTGCGCTGCGCCGTCGTCCATCAGCGCGGCGCACAGGGCGGCCAGAAAGATCCCGCCGACCAACCATCTGCGTGTCGTATGCATTTCGATCTCTCCTTATGCGGGTTGGAGGGTCGCTCGCCCAGGGCTCAGTGCTTCTGCTGCTCCTGGGCCGGTGCGTCGATGTACTTGAAATACTTCACGAAGGCGATGAAGAAGGCGACGCAGATCAGGTACTCCACCCCCTTGATGTATTCGTAGAAGTCGACCAGGGTGTAGACGCTCTTGACTTCGCCGATGGAGCTGAAAAAGCGCGAGATGATCGCATCCATGAGAGAAACCTCCTTGGGTTGGATTTGTGTGAAGAGTCGCCGTCACCCCTTCTTTTCAGGCTCGACGGCCGCTTCGAGCTTCTTCGCCCTGAAGAGCCCCTTGATCATCCCGAAGAGCATCACCATCGCCGGGATGAGCTGCGAGACGACGAACAGGGCGCAGATGCCCAGAAAGAGCAGCACCAGGATTCCGCTGCTGTACACCTGGGTCGTGTCGACGGCGAAGGCCGGCGCGGCGAGCAGAACCATTGCTGCGGTCGGGAAGAGGATGCGAAGTCGTTCCATGACGGGTCTCCTTTCGTTGTCGCTTCGGGTTGATGGCGTTCGCGTCTCATGCCGGCGTCTGCGTCAGGGTATTGAAGGCGCACTGCACGACCTGGCGGATCTCCTCCCGGTCTTCGGGCTGCACCGGCTTGAGGGCGTGATAAAAGATCCCCTCCTTTCGGACTTTTCTGATGAGCGACAAAGACAGCGTGTCGGAAACGAGGATGATCGTCACCTTGCGGTTGCACTTCTTGAGAATGGGGATGAGCTCGGTGGCCGTGATCTCGTCGAAGCGGCTGCTCAGGATCACGACCTGCGCCGTCTTTTTCAGGATTCCGTACAGAGCGTTGGCGGCCGAATTCGTCACGATCACGTTGTATCCCGCCTCGATGAAAAGGTCGGCCATCTGTTTTCTGGAGTCCACATTTTCATCTGCGATGAGAAGTCCCAGCATGACCTTTACCCCTTCTTTGGGTTAGTCGAGCACGCAGCGCCGCCGGACTTACTTCTTCTCTGCTCCCCCCAGCGCCCCTCGGGCCTCCTTGTCCGAGCTCGCGAACAGCCCCTTGATCATCGCGAAGAACAGAGCGAGACCGGGGATCAGCTGAAAGACGAGGATCGTAGCGCCGAAGACGAGAAAGACGATGGCGAGGGTGCTGAGCCCTTCGGTCTGCCCCGCCCCCGTCGCGTAAGCCGCCGTACTGCTCAATAAAACGATGAGAGCCGCCTGGATGAGTCTTTTCATGGTGACCTCCTTCTTCAGGGGGAATGCCGCGCGGGCTGTATGCCCGTGCCTATTGCCTTGTGCAGTCGCTGTGCCACCGCGAACAAATCTCGCAACTATTTGCCTTTACACGGCTTTCTTCTGTCGAGGGGAGGGCCGGCGAAGGGCCGGATGTATAGAGAAATCGTGCGTCCGGAAGGGGCGAAGAAGGTGCCGCGCCCCAACTCAAGGCGCCACCTCTTCGGTTTTGCAAGGTTTTTAGCGATTTTTGTCGATGTATGATTTCGCTATACATCGGCACGACGCGGGGTTTGTCCTTGACGAAGACGGACTATTAACCTATTCTAATTGATATGTGAAATTTCACCGGGTGAGGTTCTGCTTCGAGGAGTCGGCGCGATGGGGACGCTCAACATTCTGGTAGTCGATGACGACGCCGTGATCCGTCAGGGTCTGCGCCGCATCCTGGAGGGGAAGGGGTACGCTGTGGAGGCCTTCGCCAGCGGCGCCCTGGCGGTGGAGAGGATGGAGTCGCGCGCCTTCGACCTTGTCGTCACCGACCTGAAGATGCCGGGGATGAGCGGCATCGACGTCCTCAAGCACATCAAGGCGGTGCAGCCCGAGGTCCCCATCATCATGATCACCGGCTACTCGACGGTCGACACGGCCGTCGAGGCGATGAAGAACGGCGCCACCGACTACATCGCCAAACCGTTCGCGCCGGAGGAGATCGCCGCCAAGGTCGAGTCGGCGCTGCAGCAAAAGCTCATCCTCCTCGACGACATGTATCTGCGAAAGGAGCTGCGCGACCTCAAGGGATTCGACCGCTTCATCGGCGCGAGCCGCGAGATGGAGAGGGTCTACCGGCGCATCCTGCAGGTGGCGCCCACCGACAGCACCGTGCTGATCACCGGCGAGAGCGGAACGGGCAAGGAGCTCGTCGCCCAGGCGATCCACCGCAACAGCACGCGGCGAGACGCCCCCTTCGTCGCCGTCGACTGTACCTCGCTGGTCGAGAACCTGCTGGAGAGCGAGCTCTTCGGCCACGTCAAGGGATCCTTCACCGGCGCGCTCCAGAGCAAATCGGGACTCTTCAAGGTCGCCGACGGCGGCACCCTCTTTCTCGACGAGGTCGCCAACATCAGTCTCACC
>JBJHBH010000075.1:0-17727 GCA_050485365.1 Desulfuromonadales bacterium
GCCGAAGTAGCTGGGATAGCCGGCGACGACGGCGGCCGTCTCCTCGCCCAAAAGCGCATCCAGAGCGGCGAGATCGGTGCGCCCGTCCGCCGCGAGGGGGACTTCGACGATGTCGAGATCGAGGTATCGGCAGGTGCTCGCGACCGTCTGCCGATATTCGGGATGCAGAGCGCGGCACAGCAAGACGCGGCGCCTGCGGGTGACGCGCACCGCCATCAGCACCGCCTCGGCGCACGCCGAGGCGCCGTCGTACATCGAGGCGTTGGCCGCCTCCATCCCCGTCAGCTGACAGATGAGCGTCTGGTATTCGAAGATCGCCTGCAGCGTCCCCTGGCTGATCTCGGGCTGATAAGGGGTGTAGGCGGTGTAGAACTCGCTGCGCGAGATGAGGTGATCGACCACCACGGGAATGAAGTGGTTGTAGGCCCCCCCGCCCAGAAAACTGAGGTGGGTCGCCGGGGTGGCGTTCAGGGCGGCGAGGCGGGAGAGGTCGCGCAGCAGCTCGCTCTCAGAAAGGGGCGGCGGCAGGGCGAGGGGGCGATCGAGGCGCACGGCCTCGGGTATCGTCCCGAAGAGCTCCTCCACGGAGCCGACCCCGATCGCCTCCAGCATCCGGCGGACATCGTCCTCGGTATGGGGGATGTAGCGCATCAAAGATCTCCTGAAAAAAACAGGCAATGGGGCAAGGGGCAAGAGGCAATGGGCAAGAGGCCGAATCCCGCAACAAGCACCATAGCCTCGTGCCTATTGCCTCGTGCCTATCGCCTATCGCCCATAGCCTGCCCCTATTCTTCCTCTTCGATGAACTCCTGGTATTCGTCGGCGTCGAGGAGGTCGCTCAGCTGCGAGGTATCGCTGAGCTTGATCTTGATCATCCAGCCGTCTTCGTAGGGAGAGGTGTTGATCACTTCCGGGGCGCCGACGAGCTCTTCGTTGATCTCCACGACCTCGCCGGAAACCGGCGCGTAGATGTCGGAGACGGCCTTGACCGACTCGACGACGCCGAAGGGCTTTCCGGCCTCAAGTGTCGCGCCGACCTCCGGGAGCTCGACAAAGACGATGTCGCCCAGAGAGTCCTGCGCGTAATCGGTGATGCCGATGGTGACGATCTCCTCCTCGACCAGGATCCACTCATGCTCTTCGGTGTACTTCAACTCCTCGGGAAATTCCATCTTTTCTCTCCTCCTTCCAGGGAAACCGGGCGCCCCCGGCGCCCGAAAATCGAAATCTGTCGGCAACTGTTCGCAGAGGGTCTCGGGGCGCCCGCGCAGAGGGTGTATGGCGCCCGGATGGCGCCAGTCAAGCCCCCATGGATGGGTTCATGGCGTCCCTCAGAGCGGGGGACGCGAGACCCTTATCTGCTACGGCTGGACCATTGCCTCGCCCCAAGCATCACCCTTCCTTGCGGACAAAAGGGGTCTTGGCGACCCGGGCCGCCACACGGCGGCTGCGGATGCCGATCTGCAGCTCGGTGCCGACGGCGCCGCAATCGAAACGCACCAGAGCCAGGCCGATGCCGACGCGCAGCGACGGCGACATCGTACCGCTGGTGACGCTGCCGACCTCCTCATCGCCGACGAAGACGGGGTACCCCGCACGCGGCACCCCCGCTTCGGTCAGCACAAAACCGACCAGCCGACGGGGGATCCCCTGCTCCTTCTGACGTAGAAGAGCGTCGCGGCCGACGAAGGAGTCTTTCTCGAAGCGGACGATCCACCCGAGACCGGCCTCCAGCGGGGTGATCTCAGGGCTCAGCTCGTGCCCGTAAAGAGCGTACTTCATCTCCAGACGCAGGGTGTCGCGGGCGCCCAGCCCCGCCGGAGCCACCCCGTCGGGGGCCCCCGCCTCCAGCAGAGCGCGCCACACCGCCTCGGCCGCCGCGGGGGCGAAGTAGAGCTCGAAGCCGTCCTCTCCGGTGTAGCCGGTGCGCGAAATGATGGCGGGCACGTCGGCGACGAGCCCTTCGTGGAAATGATACCGGGCGATACGCCCGAGGTCGGTGCCGGTGAGACGCGACAGAATGGGGGCGGCCGCCGGCCCCTGAAGGGCGAGCTGGGCGAAGTCGTCGCTCACGTTGCGCAGCGTCACATCGCCGAAGCCCCCCTCCTGCAGGACCTCCTCCATCCACGCGAAGTCCTTGTCGATGTTGGCGGCGTTGACGCAGAAAAGGAAGTGCTCCTCGCCGAAGCGATAGAGGGTGACGTCGTCGACGGTGCCGCCGTGACTGTAGCACAGGGCGCTGTACTGCACCTGCCCGAAAGCGAGGGTCGAGGCGTCGTTGGTCGTGAGCTCCTGTACGAAGGCGAGGGAGCCCGGCCCCCGCACCTCGATCTCCCCCATGTGCGAGACGTCGAAGAGTCCGGCGGCATTGCGCACCGCCAGGTGCTCCTCGATCACCCCGCAGTACTGAACGGGCATCTCCCACCCGCCGAATTCGACCATTCGGGCGCCGAGTTGTCGGTGAGATCGGTTGAGCGGCGTCTTCTTCAGCATCGTTCTCCCCCGTCGGTGGTGCACTCTACGAGTCTATCAGGATCTCGGCGCGAACTCAGCCGCCGACCCTTTCATCGCCGAGGATTTCTGGAATGCGCTCCTCCATCCCCAGCGTCATCAGGTGGACCCCGGCGCACAGAGCACGGGCGCAGGCCGTCATCTCCCGGGCGATGGCGACCCCTTCCTCAAGTGGGCGCGGCGCCTTCTCCAGGCGTTCGATCAGATGGGCGGGGACTCTGACTCCGGGGATCCTGTCGTTGAGAAAGCGCGCCATGCGCGCGTTTTTGAGAAGGAGGACGCCGAGCAGCACGGGGGTGCCGAAGGGGCGCACCGTCTCCATGAAGCGCTCGAGCCGCTGCGGTTCGAAGACAGCCTGGGTCTGGAGGAAACGGGCGCCGACAGCGATCTTCTTGGCGCATTTTTGAAACATCAGCTCGAAAGGCTCGGCTTCCGGGCTGACGGCGGCCCCGGCGAAGAAACGCGGCGCGCCGGACAGCGGGCGCCCCGACATGTCGCGCCCCTCTTCGAGCGCGCGAACGACCTGCAGCAGCTGCACCGAATCGAGATCGAAGACGGGCCTGGCGGCTGGGTGGTCGCCGAAGCGGGCGTGGTCGCCCGAGAGGAGCAGCAGGTTCTCGACCCCCAGGGCGGCGGCCCCCAGCAGATCGGACTGCAGGGCCATGCGGTTGCGGTCGCGGCAGGTGAGCTGCAGAACCGGCTCGATCCCCTCGCGGGCGAGGAGCGCCGCGACGGCCAGGGGGCTCATGCGCATGTTGGCCCCTTGGTTGTCGGTGACGTTGACGGCCGCCACATCCGAAAAGTTGCGGGCGCACGCCAGGGCGTCCTCCAGCGCGATCCCTTTCGGAGGGGCGATCTCGGCGGTCACCACGAAGCGCCCGGAGGCAAGATGTGCGCTGAGCTGGGACATGGTCCGGATTCCCGTCCAGGCAGGCTGCCGATGCAGTTGACGACCAAGGTGGCGGCTCGGCGGGGGATGAGGTGATGGCACCCGCGAGGGTCGCCCCTATCGTATGTTGTGCCGCCCCGGCTTTCTCACCCTCCCCCAGTTCTTGGCGGGGACGGTGCGGGCGAAAACGCCCGGGCGCCTCTGGCGTTTGAGTCGCTCGAAGATGAGGTGCCATGCGCAGTCGATCTCGCGGTCGACCTCGCACTTCCCCTCCTCGAGCCCGCCGCACGGGCCGTTGAGGAGCCCCTTGGCGCAGTTGGTCACGGGGCAGATCCCGGCCGTCTCGTTCAGGATGCACTCGCCGCACAGCGAGCACTTCTCCTCATACCGGCCGAAGCGGCGGATGTTGCCGAGAAAGAGCGAATCGAGGGCACCGATGACCCGCGTATCGGTGCTGGCCGACATCGACTGCACGCCGGCGCCGCAGGCGAGCACGAGCAGGGCGTCGGCTTCATCGACCTGCGCCTTATGCTGGCGAAGGTCGCGCCCGGCCCGCATGATGTGGCACGCCTCGTCGATGACGACCCAGCCGGTGACCTCGCGCCCCGTCGAGCCGAGCCACTCCTGCATGGCGAAGACTTCCTCCTCCCCCCCCGACTTGCAGGCGGTGGCGCAGGCGCCGCACCCGACGAGAAAGATCTTCGCCTTCCCTTCGAGAGCGTGCAGGAGCTCTTCGTCGCTTTTTCGGGCGCTGATGATCATGAGAATCCTGGCCATGGGCGATAGGCAACGGGCTCAAGCCCGACCGCCTATCGCCTATCGCCTATCGCCTATCGCCTATCGCCTATCGCCTATCGCCTATCGCCTCGCCTTTTGGCGCTTTCGACCGTGTTGTACAGCAGCATGGTGATCGTCATCGGGCCGACGCCGCCGGGGACGGGGGTGATGGCCGCGGCTCGCCCCTTGGCCCCTTCGAAGTCGACATCCCCCACCAGCTTCTTTTCGCCGACGCGGTTGACGCCGACGTCGATGACGACGGCCCCTTCCTTGAGCCATTCCCCGCGGATCATCTCCGGGCGGCCGACGGCGGCGATGACGACGTCGGCACGCCCCACCACCCCCGGCAGATCGCGGGTGCGCGAATGGCACAGCGTCACCGTGGCGTGTTTGGCCAGGCACATCAGCGCCACCGGCTTGCCGACGATGTTGGAGCGCCCCACCACCACGACCTCCTTGCCCGAGAGGTCGACGCCGGTGTATTCTAGCATCTTCATCACGCCGTAGGGGGTGCAGGGCTGAAAGAGGGGGTTGCCGGTCGCCAGGCGTCCGACGTTGTAGGGGTGAAAGCCGTCGACGTCCTTGTGGGGGGAGATGGCGTCGAGCACCTTGCTTTCGTCGATGTGGTCGGGCAGAGGGAGCTGCACGAGGATGCCGTCGATGCGCTCATCGGCGTTGAGGCGCGCGATCAGATCGAGGAGATCGGCCTCGCTCGTCGTCGCCGAGAGCTTATGCTCGTCGGAATAGATGCCGGCATCGGCGCAGGCCTTCTCCTTCATCGAAACATAGACACGGCTGGCGGGGTCCTCCCCCACCAGAACGACCGCCAGTCCGGGCGTCGTCCCCTGGGTCTTGAGCCGGGCGACCTCGGCGGCGATATCGCGCCGCATCTGCGCGGCGATCTCTTTTCCATCGATAATTTTCGTCACGTTCATGCACCTCCATCGTAAATGAGAAAACTATACGAAAGCGAATTCGGATTGTAAAACAAAAACCCGCCGGGGTGCGGCGGGTTTTTGTTGGTCGGGGTCATGTTCGGCGCGACGGCCTCTATCCCTCTTCGATGGTGATCTCGTCGGAGGCGGTCTGCACCGGCTCCTCCTCCGGCGCACCGGCCTCGGCGGCGGCGATGTGCTCGTCGCGAAGCGCTTCGAGCCGCGCCACCCGCTGCTCCCGGGGGAGATCGCCCAGAAGCCGGGCCTCCTCATAGAAGAGGGTCAGATCCCCATCGTGGGCCTGGAGCAGGCGCTGGAAGGAGGGGATGTGGTAGCTGTAGGTATCGACCGATGCGATCTTGGCGTTGTTCAGATCGTCGCCGAACCAGCGGTCGTATCCCGAGAAGCCCCCCCACAGCACCTTGAACTGCTCGTAATCCTTGCGCATCGTCGCGTAGATCGCCTCCTTGCCCGAGCGCATCGCCTCCGGGTCGGCTCCGCTGGCGAAGAGCTCGCGCAGACTCTGCTGGGCGACGGCGACGAGCTGCACCCACTGCTCGCGCCGCGCCCTGCTCTCTGCATAGCGGCGCACCGCCTCTTCTCCCCCCGGCTTCGAGGCGAGATAGCGCATCACCCCCTCCTGCTCGACGGCCATGGCGAAACTTTCGTTGAAGGTGGAATCCCCCTTGATGTAGAGCTGCTGGTGCGCCAGCTCGTGGAAGATCAAGGCGGCCAGGTCGGCCTGAGAGCGATGGACGAAGGTGTTGAGGACCGGATCGTCGAACCATCCCAGGGTCGAGTAGGCGCCGACGCCGTACAGATAGACGTCGTGTCCCCGGGCGCCGAGCTTGTCGGCGAACGCCTTTGCGGCCTCTTCGCTGAAGAACCCCCGGTAGGAGACGCACCCCGCGATGGGGAAGCACCACTGCACCGGCGCCAGGGCGAACTCGGGAGTGGCGACGACGTTCCAGACCACGAATGGGCGCCCGATGTCGGCGTAGCTGCGGTAGCTGCCGTTTTCGGGCAGGAGAAGCTCGCGGGTGGCGAACTCGCGGATGTCGAGGACCATCTCGAGCCGTTGTTTGAGCGCTGGATCGGTTGCGTCCGATTGCAGCAGCTTGTCGATGGGCTCGCGCGCCTTGAGAACTTCGATCTGGCCGCGGGTGACCTGGGCGTAATAGCGGACGTCGGCGCAGGAGCTGAGACTGAGGAGGACAAGGACGGCAAGGAGGGAGAAGGCGATGAAACGTATCTTATTCAATTAATGGTACTCCCTGGCGAAAGGGGCGAGGCGAAGCCGTGCCGGCGGGGTCGAGCGGGCGCTCCCCCCGGCCGGCCGGGGGGAGCGTTGCTTGCTGCGGGAGCGCGCCGCGCCTATCCGTTTGACGCCTTGGGGCAGCCGGAGCACCCTGCGCCCGGGGCGCCGGAAGCCGACGAACAGGACGCCGCCGGAGCGCCGCCGGAATATCCGTGCTGATACCACCCTCCCCCCTTCAGGGAGAAGGCGGTCTGGGAGATCTGCTTTTGGACCGGACCGCCGCAGGCGGTGCAGTCGGTGAGCGGCGCGTCGGAAAACTTCTGCATCGCCTCGAAGACGATGCCACAGGTATCGCATTTGTACTCGTACATCGGCATATCGGGTTCTCCATTGAAAGTTAAAATTAGACGACAATCTAATGATTTGACCCCTCCTTGTCAAGAGGACGAACGATAATGAGGCGGCGATCGGGAACGAATGGTCCACACGCTTCACGGACAAAAGGGGGGAGCCGCGCCGAGGCGGCTCCCCCCTTTTGTCCGTGAAGCAAAGGCGTTGCGCTGGGGAGGAAAGGCCTATTTCCGGACGAAAAGGACCAACTCCAGCCGCTCGTCGTTGGCGACGTGGATAGGGAAGAGGAGGCCGACGAAGCCGTCGGGGACGTCGACGGGGTCCTTCGGGCGGGAGGTCTCCGGCGGGGCGATCTCGACGTGGAAGCCGAGCTGCCCCCCCTTGGCGGCCACGTTGCCGCAGACGATGTTGGCGAACTCGGCCAGCGTGTCGTCGAGGACTTCGGGCGGCTCGTCGGCGACGCTCTCCTGCTTGAGGATCGCCCGCGCCAGCGCCGCCTGGACCCCTGCGGAGGCCGACAGGATGTAGCGCCCCTCGGCGGTTCCGGCCAGATCGAGGGCGGCGGTCACGTCGTTGGGCTCCAGGCGCTCCACCGTTCGGCACGGCCCGGCGCGGTGCGCCAGCTGGGCGACGCGGGTGAGCATCTTGAAGGTGAGGTCGGCGCAGATCTCCCACAGCCCAGAGTGCGCCAGGTCGCCGGGGATGTCGATGTGATCCATGCGGTAGGGAGCCTGGTCGCTTTGGAACTCGCGCAGATAGCGCTCGAGCTGATCGGCGTCGAGGGCGCCGATCTCCACCAGGGCGCGTCCGATGTACAGATAGCTGTTGGATTGGCGCGTGGCGACCTGCTGCACCTGCTCGGGCGTGAGCAGGCCGAGCTTCTCGGCGGCGTCGCCGAAACGCAGATCCTCGCTGAGCTGGGCGCGGTGAATGCGCTCGATGTCCTCCGAGGTCAGCAGCCCCATGGCGTGGGCCATTTCGCCGAACTTCAGGTTGGTCGCCTGCTGCAGCTCCAGCGCCTCCAGAAGATTTTCCCGGGTGATGAACCCCTTTTCCACAAGAAACTGCCCGAAAAATTTAACCGCCATAACACGTCGTCCCCTTCGTCACAAAAAAGTGGAATAATCGCAGGTTCGAACCGGAGTGAATCTCGAAGGCGCTCAGAGCCCCCGAAGGATCTCCAGGACAGTCTTCTCTTCAAACGGCTTGGAAATGACGTTGCGGGCGCCGAGCTTCATCGCCTCGGTGAACTTGTCGCCCACCCCCCCCAGCGAGGTGATCATCACCACCTTGACCTTGGGATCAAGGACCGAGATGCTGCGCAGCGCGGCGAGCCCGTCCATCACCGGCATGTTCATGTCCATACAGATGATGTCGGGGTCTTCGGTCTGGTTCAGCTTGATCCCCTCGGCGCCGTTTTTGGCATGACCGACGACCTTGAAATCGCCCGATGCGGCGATGATCTGCTCGAGTTGGCGCGCCACGGTAATACTGTCGTCGACAATCAGTACCTTTTTCATCTACCTCCACCTTTCCAAAGCAGCAAATGACCTCGACGAAAAAAACGCCTCGGCACGCGGTGTTGTGCGCCCCCTGACTTCAGGGCGCGAGAGCCTCTTTCGCCGCGAGCGCGGTGCCCGTCAGCGGCGCCCCTGCCGGGGGCCGAGCACCGTGCGGCGGACCTCCTCCTCGCTCACCCCCTGAAGGAGCAGACGTTTGCGGCGCGACCTGTCGCCGCCGACCAGCACGACGTCCCCTTTCGGGATCCCGACGAGGCGGGAGAAAAACTCGATGCACAGCCGGTTGGCCTCCCCCTCGACGGGGGGTGACGTGAGGCGCACCTTCAGGGCGTCGCCCTGCACGCCGACCACCTCGTTGCGACAGGCCCGGGGCTGCACATGAAGATGGAGAAGAACCCCGCGGGCGTCGGAGCTCAGAAAAGGCGCCATCACTTCGACGCCGTCCCCTCGGGAGGGGCGACGTCGTCGAGGCGCCTGGCCTCGCGGGGAGACTGAAGCTCCTTCGGGTCGGTGTCGAGGAGGCGCAGATGATTTTCCGCCAGCGCCCGCAGGGCGACCTCGAAGGAGGCGCGCGCCCGCTTGAGATCCTGAATCTCGCGGGCGATCTGCGAACGGCGCTCCTCGGCCTCGGCGACGATGCGCTCCCCCTTGAGCGCGGCCTCGGCGAGGATGATTTCGGCCTCCTTGCGGGCATTGTTCTTCAGATCGTCGGTGACCTTCTGCGCCGTCACGAGCGTATCCTTCAGCGTCGCCTCGCGCCGGCGCATCTCCTCCAGGGCGTTTCGGGTGCGGGCGAGCTCGTCCTTTATCTCCTGATTCTGGCGGGCGAGGCGCTCCATCTCCTCGGCGACGAGCTCCAGAAAGCGGTCGACCCCGGCCTTCTCGTATCCGAAGGGGTGGGTCTTGAACTGGTGCTGCTGGATGTCGATGGCGGTGATGCCCATAGGCGCAACCCTCAGAAGCTCATGGCCAGACGGGAGAACAGGATATTGAGAAAGCGCTGAAGGGCGAAAAGCCCGAAGAGCAGTACGAGCGGGGAGAGATCGATGCCGCCGAAATTGAGGGGCAGCAGGCGGCGGATCCGGTAAAGGACCGGGTCGGTGGCGCTGTGCAAAAAGCGCACGATCGGATTGTAGGGGTCGGGATTCACCCAGGAGATGATGGCGCGCGCGATGACGATGTAGACGTAGATCGTAATGATCATGCTCATCATCTGGGCGAGGACGAGGAAGATTTCACCAAACAGGCCCATCCGCTTCTCCCTGTGTGCTGTGTTGGCGCCGGTAGGAATCCGGCTAAGAAGCCTACTTTATACAGGAATCCGGACGGGGGTGTCAAACGCTCCTTTTGACTTCGGGGGGGAAAACCGCTAAAGTGCCCCATGCGGCCGCTCCAGGCCTTTTTTCTCGACGACATCCCGGGGGTATCACATGAAGCGCACCAGCAATCTTCGCATCCGCGGCCTCTCGCCGCTCATCGCTCCGAACGACCTGAAGGCGGTCTTTCCCCTGTCGGCACCGAACGCGGATTTCGTGACCCGCTCGCGCCAGCAGATCCAGGACATCATCCACAACCGCGACAGGCGCCTGATGGCGGTGGTGGGGCCGTGCTCGATCCACGACCCCCGGGCCGCTCTCGAGTATGCGACGCGTCTGGCGGCGCTGGCGCACGAGCTTCAGGAGCAGATCGTGGTGGTGATGCGGGTGTACTTCGAGAAGCCGCGCACCACCATCGGATGGAAGGGGCTCATCAACGACCCCGACCTCAACGGCACGCACCAGATCTCCAAGGGGCTCGGCGTGGCGCGCTCGCTGCTGTGCGCCATCACCGACATGGAGTTGCCCATCGCCGGAGAGATGCTCGACCCCATCACCCCCCACTATCTGGCCGACCTGATCAGCTGGGGCGCCATCGGCGCCCGCACCACCGAGTCGCAGACCCACCGCGAGATGGCCAGCGGCCTCTCCTTCCCCGTCGGCTTCAAAAACGGCACCGACGGCAATCTGCAGATCGCCATCGACGCCATCAAGGCGGCCTTGCACCCCCACAACTTTCTCGGCATCAACAACGAGGGGCGCACCTCCATCCTGCAGACGAGCGGCAACCCCGACGTCCACATCGTTCTTCGCGGCGGCAACGACGCGCCCAACTACCGCGAGGCCGACATCGCGCGCACCGAGCAGATCCTGAAAAAGGCGGGCCTCGCCACGACGATCATGGTCGATTGCAGCCACGCCAACTCGTACAAAGACCATGCGCGCCAGGAGGAGGTTCTGGACGATGTGCTGAACCAGATCGCGCGGGGGAACCGCTCCATCGGCTCGGTGATGATCGAGAGCAACCTGGAGGCCGGCAACCAGTCGATCGCAGACGACCTGCGCTACGGCGTCTCCATCACCGACAAGTGCATCGACTGGGCGACGACGGAGAGGCTGCTGCGCGGCGCGTTCGAGCGACTTCGCGCCTGCGGCGGGAGAAACTGCTGAGGGGAAAGAAGCGGGATCAGCGCAGCAGCGCCCCCGCCCTCTGGGCGATGGTTTCGCCGATGCTCAGCGAAGCGGTGGCGGCGGGAGACGGCGCGTTGAGGACGTGGATCGCCCCTTCGCCCTCGACGATGTGAAAGTCGTCGACGAGCTTTCCCTGCGCGGTGACGGCCTGCGCCCTCACCCCCGCCTCGGCGCGGACCAGATCGTGCGCCTCGAGGCCGGGAAGCAAACAGGAGAGCTCGCGCACGAAGGCCCTCTTGGAGAAGGAGCGATAATACTCGCGCAGACCGGTGCGGGCGTATCGCCGCGCCAGGCGCCAGAAGCCGGGGAAGGTGAGGACGCCGAGGGAATCGGCCAAAGAGAAGCTCATCCGCCCGTACCCTTCGCGCCGAAGGGCCATCACGGCGTTGGGGCCCGCCTCGACCCGCCCGTCGATCATGCGCGTGAAGTGAACGCCGAGAAAGGGAAATTCCGGATCGGGGACGGGATAGATCAGATGGCGCACCAAGTGGCGCCTGCCTTCGGCGAGCTGATAGTACTCCCCCCGGAAGGGGACGATCTGCACCCCGGGATCGGCGCCGCACAGACGCGCCACGCGGTCGCAGTACAGACCGGCGCAGTTGATGACCACGGGGGTGCGCACCTCGCCGTCGCCGGTGGTGAAGAGCCGGTACTCCCCCCCTTCGCGCCGTACCCGCTTCACCTCCGAGCGCAGCCGGATCTGCCCGCCCCCCTCCCTTACCCGCTGCGCCATCGCCTCGGTCACCCGGGCGAAATCGACGATCCCCGTCTGCGGAATCCACAGCCCGGCGATCCCCGCCGCGTGCGGTTCGTGCTGCCGGATCTGCGCCGCGTCGAGGCGCTCCATCCCATCGAGGCCGTTGGCGCGCCCCCGCCTCTCCAACTCGTCCAGCGCCGCAAGCTGCTTCTCCTCCACGGCCACGACGATCTTGCCGCAGCGCTCGTGCGCGATGCCGTTCTCGGCGCAGAAGCGATAGAGGCACTCGCGCCCCTCGACGCAGTTGCGGGCCTTCAGTGAGCCGGGGCGATAGTAGAGGCCGGAGTGGATCACGCCGCTGTTGTGCCCGGTCTGGTGCCTGGCGAGGCGATCCTCCTTCTCCAGGAGCAGCAGCGAGAGCCCCGGATGACGGCGGAGCACAGACAGGGCGACCGCCACGCCGACGATGCCGCCGCCGATGACCACCGCATCACGGATGGAGCCGGCCTCACCCATGGTCACGATTCCCGCACCAGAACCTCGGACTGCAGTTGCACGTCGTCGATATTCACGCGCACCACCTTGCCCCCCTCGCGCTCGGCGCGCACCAGTCCCTCTTCGACCCACTCCAGGATCTTGTCCTGCTCGACACCGTACTTCGCATGAGCCTCTTGCGGGGTGTACCACGTTTTAATCAGCGACATACCCTACCTCCCTTTTCCTTTCAAGTATACCGCACCGAACGCTGCCCGAGGGGAGTGTTTATCCTTTACAAATTCCTCGACAAATCCTAAATTGTTCCAAACCCCGCGTGCATGGATTCCATGGAAAAATCGATCCTCATCGTGGACGACTCCCCCGTCGCCCGCCAGCAGATCATCGAAGCCCTCCGCAAGACCCCCCTGTTCAGTCACTATGGTGAGGCCGGCAGCGTCCTGGAGGGGTTCAAGGCCGCCTTGAACCACCCTTACGACGTGGTCATCTGCGACCTCGAGATGCCCGGGGTGGACGGCTTCAAGTTTCTGGGCATGATGAGCTCGCAGGACGACCTGCGCGACGTTCCGGTCATCATGCTGACCGGGCGGGAGGATCTGGAGACGAAGATCAAGGGGCTGGATCAGGGGGCGAGCGACTACGTCACCAAACCCTTCGATACCGGGGAGTTGGTGGCGCGCGTCAAGGTGCAGCTCAAGATCAAATCGCTGCAGGACAATCTGAAGCGCAGCAACGAGTTGCTGCGCGAGCTCTCCAACACCGACCCCCTCACCGGCCTGTACAACCGCCGCTTCCTCATGGAGATGCTGGAGAAGGAGATGCGGCGCTGCCAGCGCACCGACATCCCGATGTCGATGGTGATGGCCGACATCGACAAGTTCAAGCAGATCAACGACACCTTCGGGCACCAGCAGGGGGACGAGGTGCTGCGGGCCGTCGCCGCCCTGCTCCTGAAGCATCTGCGGCAGTACGACTGCGCCGCGCGCTTCGGCGGCGAGGAGTTTGCCCTCATCCTGCCGCAGTCAAACCTGAAGCAGGCGGTGCAGGCCGCCGAACGGATCCGCGAGGCGGCGGGGATGCTGACCTTCTCGGGTCTGATGAAGGGTTACAGGCTCACCATCTCCTTCGGAGTCGCCTCCTACCCCCACCCCAAAATTCACACCATGGACGACCTCATCCGCGAAGCGGACGCCGCGCTGTACGCCGCCAAGAGCGAGGGGCGAAACCGGGTATGCATCCGATAGCGCCCGCGTTGACCGCGAGCGGTCCCCGCCCCCCCGGGGCACCGGTTCACAGTTCGTTGAGCAGCCGGTAGATCTTTTGCTCCAGCTCCCAGACCTGCGCGGCGCGATCCTCCTCCCCCTGCTCTTCGAGCAGAAGGCGGGCGCGGTCGAGCTGGGCGTGCGCCGTCAGCAAAACGGGCGTCAGTTCGACTTCGAGGCGGATGCGGGGGATTTCGCCGACGCGCTCCCGCATCTCCGCCAGGTGCAGGGCCGCCTTCTGGGCCATTTTCGCCCCCTTGTCCGGCGCCTCCTCGCTCTGTTCGCCCGAACGAAGAAGCGACACGACCCCCTCCACCTCCACCACCAGTGCCCGATAACGATCCGAGATGTTCATTGTGATCTCTCCCCAGGGACGACGCTGCGCCCGGATAGCCGAAAAGGGTGCATCTTAGTCGATCGAAACGGCGAAAACAACGGCAAATACGTAAAGCGTATTGACTTGCGCCGCGGCTCTTTGATAGCTTATCAATCCACAACTTGCAGAGCAAAGCCCTAGGGGAGTATTTAGATACTGAGAGTCCCGCCGCAGCGGGACGACCCTTTGAACCTGATCCGGGTCATTCCGGCGTAGGGAAGTGGCACGACGATTCGGGACCGATCGCCCGAAACCGAGGCCGCCTTCGCGGCCTTTTGGTGTTTTATGCGGATTTTTCTAAACGAACGCCCCATCGACCTTCCACAAGGAACGACGCTGCAGCAGGTGCGGCGGCAGTTCAAACCGCAGGCCGACCTCGTCGTCTTCAACGGCTTCCCCGTCAGCGACGATCCGACGCTGGCCGAAGGGGACCGGGTCGTCCTCATCCGCCGGGGCGAATACCCCTCCTTCGAAGAGATGGGGGCGCTGATGGCGGCACGGCACACCCCCGGCGTCTACGAGACGGTCAAGAAGGCGACCGTCGGCATCGCGGGGGCCGGCGGACTCGGCTCCTTCGTCGCGGTGGCCCTGGCCCGGGTCGGCGTCGGGCGCCTGATCGTCGCCGACTTCGATGTGGTGGAGCCCTCCAATCTCAACCGCCAGCAGTACTTCGTCGACCAGATCGGCATGCCGAAGGTCGAGGCGCTGCGCGAGAACCTGCACCGCATCAACCCCTATATCGAGATCACCCCCTTCAACGGCCGCCTTACACCCCAGAACGTTCCCACCCTCTTTGACGGCGTCGACGTTCTGGTGGAGGCTTTCGACGCCGCCGACCAGAAGGCGATGCTGGTGGAGAGCTTTCTGACCCACTTCCCCCGCACGCCGATGGTGGCAGCCTCCGGCTTGGCCGGCCACGCCCCGTCCAACACCATCCGCACCCGCAAGGCAGCCCAGCGGCTCTACCTCGTCGGCGACGGCTGCAGCGCCGCACGCCCCGGGTGCGGCCTGATGGCTCCGCGGGTCGGCATCGCCGCCCACCACCAGGCCAACGCCGTCCTGCGCCTGCTCCTCGGCGAGGAACCGGAATAGCATTTTCAACGGAGAGCACCGAATGAGCATCACCGTCAACGGCACCCGCCGGGATCTGACGTCCGGCACCACCATCCGCACCCTGCTGCACGCGCTCAAGATGGAGCCCGAGCGCGTCGCGGTCGAGTTGAACCGCTCCATTCTCACCCGGGCCGAATTCGAAACGGTCGTCCTGAACGACGGGGACACGGTCGAGATCGTGCAGTTCGTCGGGGGCGGGTAGGAGCAATTTTGAATTTTGAATTCTTAATTTTGAATGAACGCTAGACATAAAAACTAAACGTATCTATTCACCTTGTGAGGTCGCGGCTCACATGACAAGGGTGTCTGGCGCCATGGACGGCGCCAGTCAAGCGGCCATGGACGGCGAAAAGCGTCCCTTGGCATGGGAGTTGGGCCCCCACGCTGAACAGTTACAACTAAACAGCCAAAGGAATATAAGCAGATGGATGAATTCATTATCGCCGGGCGGACGTTCAACTCGCGTCTTCTGGTCGGCACCGGCAAATTCGCCTCCAACGCCCTCATGCTCGCCTCGATGGAGGCGTCGGGATGCGAGATCGTCACCGTCGCCCTTCGCCGCGTCGACCTGGACGACCCCGGCGACGACATTCTGGCGCACATCGATTCCGAGAAGTATCTTCTGCTCCCCAACACCAGCGGCGCCCGCGATGCCGAAGAAGCGGTGCGCCTCGCCCGGCTCGCCCGCGCCGCCGGATGCGAGCCGTGGGTGAAGCTCGAGGTCACCCCCGACCCCTATTATCTGCTGCCCGATCCGGTGGAGACGCTCAAGGCGGCCGAGATCCTGGTGAAGGACGGCTTTGTCGTTCTGCCCTACATCAACGCCGACCCCGTCCTCGCCAAGCGCCTGCAGGAGATCGGCACCGCCACGGTCATGCCGCTGGGCGCCCCCATCGGCACCAACCGTGGGCTCAAGACCCGCGACCAGATCGCCATCATCATCGAGCAGGCCGTCGTCCCCGTGGTGGTCGACGCCGGGCTCGGCGCCCCCTCCCACGCCGCCGAGGCGATGGAGATGGGCGCAGACGCCGTGCTGGTCAACACTGCCCTGGCTGTCAGCCCCGACCCGGCGCGCATGTCGGCCGCCTTCCGCAAGGGAGTCGAGGCCGGGCGCGAGGCGTACCTCGCCGGGCTTGGCGAGGAGCGCACGCAGGCCGAGGCGTCAAGCCCGCTGACCGGATTTCTGAGGGATTGACGAACAGGCCTCATGCGGCCTATAGGACTCACACGACCCATGAAAAATTTTCTCGACGAAATCGCCCGTTACGACTACCGGCAGGTGCAGCGCACCATAGACGCGAAGACCCGCCGCGACGTCGACCGGGCCCTCGGCGCCGAGCGGCTGCGCCCCGACGATCTGATGGCGCTCCTCTCCCCGGCGGCCGAGGAGCGCCTCGAGGCGATGGCCCAAAAGGCGCACCGCCTCACCGTCCAGCGCTTCGGCCGCACCATCCTGCTGTACGCCCCCTTGTACCTCTCCAACGAGTGCAGCAACGGCTGCCGCTACTGCGGCTTCAACGCGCAGAACCCGGTTCCGCGGCGCACCCTCGATCTCGACGAGATCGAGCGTGAGGCCCGCGTCCTGCACGATCAGGGGTTTCGGCACATCCTCCTCGTCACCGGAGAGCAGTCCCGCGCCGTGGACAACGAGGCGCTGGCGGCCGCGGCACGGCGCATCCGCCCCCTGTTCAGCTCCATCGCCATCGAGGTCTATCCGATGGAGACCGACGGCTACCGCCAGATGGTCGATGCGGGTGTCGACGGGCTGACGATCTACCAGGAGACCTACGATCGGGATCTCTACGCCGAGATGCACCCCTTCGGCAACAAAAGCGACTACGACAGGCGCCTCCTCACCCCCGAGCGCGGGGCGGCGGCGGGGCTTCGCCGCATCGGCGTCGGCGCCCTGCTCGGGCTCGGCGACTTCCGCGCCGAAGGGTTCTTCGTCGGACTTCACGCCCTGCACCTGTCGCGCCACTACTGGCGCTCACATGTTTCGGTCTCCTTCCCCCGCATCCGCCCCGCCGACGGCGGCTTCGCCCCGCTGAACCCCGTGTCGGACCCGCGCTTCGTGCAGCTGATCTGCGCCCTGCGCCTCGTTCTGCCCGACGCGGGGCTCGTCCTTTCGACCCGCGAGAGCGCGCACCTGCGCGACCACCTCATCCCGCTGGGGATCACCCAGATGAGCGCCGGCTCGTGCACCGCCCCCGGCGGGTACGCCACCAAGGACGAGAGCGGACGACAGTTCGCCATCGACGACGACCGCACCCCCGCCGAGGTGAGCCGCGTCATCCGCGCCAAAGGGTACGAGGCGGTCTGGAAGGATTGGGACGAGGCCTTTTTACAAAGAGCCGGATAATTCCCCGACAGGGTGGATCGAAACACCGGGCGCGATGAATCGCGCCCCTACGCTGTCGCAGGGGCGCCCCTTGCGGGTGCCCCCATCCGCGAAGGAGGCGCTTCGGTGACCGCTTTGAACCGTTCGGCCATGCCCGTCGACTTCCCCCTCTATCTCATCACCGACCGGCGCCAAGTCCCCTCCGGGCGCTCTCTGCTCGCAGCGGTGCACGCCGCCCTGGACGGCGGCGTTCGGGCGGTGCAGCTTCGCGAGAAGGACCTTCCCCCTCGCGACCTCTACCCCCTCGCCCTTGAGCTTCGAACGCTCACCAAACGCTACGGGGCAAGACTCCTTATCAACGACCGCCTCGACGTCGCGCTGGCCGTCGGCGCCGACGGCGTCCACCTCGCCGGGACCTCCCTGCCGCTGAACGTCGCCCGGCGCCTCCTCGGCGCCGAGCGCCTGATCGGCGTCTCAACCCATTCGCTCGACGAGCTGCGCGCGGCGCAGGACGCCGGGGCAGACTTCGCGACCTTCGGTCCCGTCTACCCCACCCCGTCCAAGGCCCGCTACGGCCCCCCCGTCGGCCCCGAGCTGCTGAAAGGCGCGTGCGCGCAGGCCGCCATCCCCGTCTTCGCGCTGGGGGGGGTGAAAGCGTGCCACATCCCCGAGATCGTCGCGACGGGCGCCCGCGGCAT
>JBJHBH010000076.1:0-16959 GCA_050485365.1 Desulfuromonadales bacterium
CGAGGCGAATGATGCCGATGGCGCCACGCCCCGAGAAACGCTGCAGAAGCTGGTGGAATTCGATGATGTCGATGTCGCCGCGCTTCACGCTCACCGACCTCTGCAGCCGGTTCGTCAGCGAAATCGAGCAGTTCTGGGCCAGAGCATCCATGATGATGTCGAGATTGCCGATGCGCCGCTGGCCCGAGCCGGAAGAACGGGTCAGATCGAGGAGGGTGACCTTGGGCGCCTGCGCGCCAGGGCTCTCCTCCAGATCGATGTCGATCTCTCCCATGCGCACGGCGCTGAGGAGCTCGGCGATCTCTTCCTTGGTTAGAATGCGATCCACGAAGCGCGCCCTTTACTGAACGACGAAATCGGTAAAGTAGATCCTTTTCACCTGCCCGGTCTGCAGCAGTTCGTTGAGCCGCACGGCGAGCTCGGTGCGCAGTTGCAGCTTGCCTTGAAGGTCTCGCAGCTCGTCGTAGGACTTGTTCCCTACCAGCAGCAAAATGGCGTCGCGAAGCTGCGGCATCCGCCCGATGACCTCGGTCACGGTGCGGGGCGAGTCGACCTCGAGGGTCATCGCCGCCTTGAGATAGCGCGCATCGCGGTCGTCGCGGATATTGATGACGAAGGGTTCGATGTTGACCATCGGCCCGATGGCACCGCCCCCCCGGCCCGCTTCGCGCGCGGGATTGTCGCCCGACTCCGAGCGGTCGAGATAAAGATACGTTCCGACACCCGCGGCCAGCAGGACGACGAGGGAGATGACGGCGATAATGAGGTACGTCTTCTTTTTGCTGCCGCTTTCTTCGGGCGCTTTTTTCTCGGCCATGTGCTACTCCGGGCTAAAAGGGGGATTGATCGTGAGCGTCGATGAGGAAGGGGAGCTCTTCACGATAATCGCCCAGACTTTCCATGAAAAATTCGACTCTTCGGTTCAGGGCTCTATTCTCGGCGGTATCGTTGGGCGCCAGGGGCTTCTGATCGCCGTAGCCGGCGGCGGCCATCCGTTCCAGAGGGATCAGCTTGTTCTCGACAAAAAACTTCAATACCGCCAGCGACCTCAAGGCCGAAAGCTCCCAGTTGCTCATCACGGTCGGTCCGGGCATGCTGTCGGAGTGCCCTTCGATACGCAACGAAAGGGGGAGCGGCCGGATCAGCGCCGCCAACTGCCGAAGGACCGGATCGGCGTCCGGCTTCAGGGTATGGGAGCCGACATCGAAGAGGATCGCTTCCTTCAGCCGCAGAACGACCGCCCCGCGGTCCTTCACCAGTTCGATGTCCTCGTCGAGCTTGAGGCGCTGGAGTTGGGAGTGGACCTTCTGGTAGGTGCGCTGGATGTAGTCGTCGTCCAGAGGCGCGAAATCGACGATCTTGGGGGTGGCAACCTCGACCTTGTCGGCGCTCAGCAAAACGCTGAAAGCTCCCCGAAGGGATCCGGCCGCATTGTTGAAGCGGATCTGGTCGAGCTGGGACATCGACAGGAGCAGCACGAAAAAGGTCAGCAGCAGCGTCACCATGTCCGAATAGGTGACCATCCACAAGGGGGCGCCCGGAGTTTCGCTGCGCTTTTTGCGCCGGCTCATCGGCTCACCCCTTCTTCTTGCTGAAGCTGCTTTGGCGGTGCTTGGGAGAAACGAAGGCGTGAAGCTTCTGCTCGATGATGCGGGGGTTCTCCCCCTCGAGGATCGACTTGAGTCCCTCGGCGACCAAGGTCTTGTCGAGGACCTCGTTGCGGGAGCGATGGCGAAGCTTTCCGGCCATCGGCATGAACAAGACGTTGGCCAACACAGCCCCGTAGAAAGTGGTGAGCAGCGCGATGGCCATGGCGGGTCCGATGGTCGAGGGATCGTCAAGGGTCTGGAGCATCTGCACCAGTCCGATCAGGGTTCCGATCATCCCGAGAGCCGGAGCGTAGGTCCCCATGGCGATCATGATCTCAGCCCCTTTATCGTGCCGGTCCTGTATATACTCGATCTCGCGGTCGAGCATCTCCTTCAATGCATCGGGTTCCTGCCCGTCGACGGCGAGTTGCAGCCCTTTGAGAAAAAAGGTGTCGGAGATCTCCCCCATGACCGACTGCAGCGCGAGGATCCCCTCCTTTCGCGCCTTGGTGGCGTAGCGCACGATCTGCTCGATGCGCTCGGCAGGGACCGAGTCCTGCACATAGAGGGTCTTCTTCACGACGGCGAAGGCGCCGAAGAGCTCCTTGAAGGGGTAGTGCACCAGGGTCGCCCCAACGGTTCCGCCGAAGACGATGAGAATCGAGGGGAGGCTGATGAAGGTGGAAATCCCGCTGTTTTGCGTGATGGCAAGGATCATCAAGCCGAAGGCGGCGATGATGCCGAGGATGGTGGACAAATCCATAAATACCCCTGTCGAGCGAAGACGGCAGACCGGTGTGCCGCAGATCGATATCCAAGGGACCCCTGAAGCAGGGAACATGCCAGAGCGCCCGATGACGCTGCGTCCTTGGGATCGATTGAAAAAACGAAAGATTTGAGTGCTTCAGAACCGGAAGACGGATTCCGACGACATCGAGACACGCCAAAAGTCAACCTTTTGACCCCCGGCTCGGCAAAGTCTCCGCGACAATGCCGGGCTTTTGTCTCAAAAGCCGGACGCACGAAAGCGGAGAGTCGACACTCTCCGCTTTCGTGCGTCCGTTACAGTGATAAAAAAACTCTCTTAGCGCTTCAGGTTGATCAACTCGCCGAGCATCTCGTCGGTGGTGGTGATGATCTTGGAGTTGGCCTGAAACCCGCGCTGGGTGGTGATCATCTTCACGAACTCCTGGGCGAGGTCGACGTTGGACTGCTCCAGGGCGTTGGTGAAGATCTTTCCGAGCTCAGCACCGGGGATACCGGCCCGGGGGCTCCCCGAAGTATCGGTGGCCGAGAAGAGATTCCCCCCTTCCTTGGCCAAGCCGCCGGGATTGGAGAATTTGGCGAGGGCGACCTGCGAAACCTTGATCGCCTGACCGTTGGAGTAGTTCGCCCTGACGATCCCCTCGCCGTCGACGGAGATCTTCACCAGGTTGCCGGCGCCATAGCCGTCCTGCCCCTGAGAGATGACGACAGAGTTGCTGCTGAATTGGGTGGTGTTGAAGGACATTGCGATGGATTGATCAGTGGCGGACCCGTTGGTCCACTGAATACTTCCGGCCGGAATGGACCCCTGGGGGCGGGGGAGAACCGGATTACCGTCGCCGTCGACCAGAGGCTGCCCATCGATATGGGTGAGCTTGCCTTGAGAATCAAAGCTCAATGTGCCGTTGCCGACGGTCGCCCATTCGCCCGGAGTCCCACCCTGAAGTTCGCCACCATCGACCAACGTGTTCCACTGCCACTCGTTCGGGCCGGTTTTGGTGAAATAGGTCGTGAGCAGATGGGTGTTGCCGATCGAATCGTACACGCGGGTGCTGGTGGCGTAGTTGGAGGTGTTTACCGGATCGGCCGTGCTGAAAGTCAGCACCGGCGAGTTGGCGTCGAGGTTGGTGGTGAGACTGATCTCTCCCGTGGCGCGTGCCGGAATCAACGTTCCAATATCGACCTTGATGTCGGCAGGTTCGGCTGGCGAGAGGGTGCCGTCCTCGTCAAAAGACTTTCCCTGCACGCGCATCCCTTCGGGGTTCACGAGATAGCCGTTGTGGTCGAAACGGAAAGACCCTGCGCGAGTGTAGTAGCTCTGTTCGCCCCCTGGCGGCTTGACGATGAAGAACCCTTCGCCCTCGATGGCGAGGTCGGTGGCCGACTCGGTGTTCTCGAAGGTGCCCTGGCTGAAGATATTGTCGACCCGCGAAAGCTGGGTACCGCGACCAACCTGCGACGTGCCGCCGGAGCCCGACACGGTGCTGGAGAGCAGGTCGGAAAAAAGGGTGCGGCTCGACTTGAAGCCGACCGTGTTGACGTTGGCGATATTGTTGCCGATGACGGTCATCGCCTGACCGTTGGCGTTCAGGCCGCTGATGCCGCTGTAGAGGCCGCTGGAAATACTCATGTTCTTTATCCTCCTCGAATAGGGCCGCCTCGATCGGTCGGCGCACCCGCGAACCCCCTCAGTGAGGACCGGTTCGGTTGTTTGAAAATCGACTTCAGACTATGCGATGACAGCGCTGTCGATGTTTGTAAAGACGTTCCCCTTCAGGCTCTCCCGATCGACCACCGTGACGACGGTCGAGTTCTTGACGCTGACAACCAGAGCATTGCCGCCCAGAAGAACCAGAGAGTCGCGCCCCCCCTTGGCCGACACCGACTGAACCGCCGAGTGCAGCCTGTCCATCTCTTCGCCGGAGAACGCGATCCCCCGACTCTCCATGCGGCTGAGGGCATGGCGCGAGAAAAGGACCTCCTTGACCGGCTGCAGTTTCTCTGTCAGGATCCGGTCGAAAGCCCCCGCTTCGGCTGGAGCGGAAGGGCGCGGTGTCGGCCGGGCAGCCGCCGGCGGCAGGATCGGAGTTGGAAAATAGCGAAACTTGTCGTCCATGGCTCACCCTCCGCTGACGCGGACGATGTCCTTCATGCGGAAATCGCCGGAATTGGAGACGAGAACGCTTCCGGTGCTGCTCAGGTCGATGCCGGTGACGCTCCCCTTGATCAGGGCCTGCCCCGGAACGCTCTGTTTCTGCTCGTTGACGGCGCTGAGCACCAGAGCATAGTCACCCGGCGGGATCTGGTCGCCGTACTGGTTTTTTCCGTCCCAGTGGAAGAAGTGCTCTCCGCGACCGGTCACCGTCCCCGGAATGGTGGCGACGGTTTGGCCTGCCGGGTTGAGGACGTGCAGAAAGACGTCCTTGGCGCTCGCATCGAGTCTGTAACCGATGTGTGCGCCCTCCGATCCGAGGCGAAAAGCCCCACCCTGGGAGATGACCTCCTTGCCGATGAGGCCCATGGCCGACATCCGCTCCATGTCGGCGGTGGCCGAGGCCATGCGCCCGATGCTGGCGTTCACTTCAAAGAGCTGCTCCAAAGAGCTGAACTGAGCCAACTGGGCCGTGAACTCCGTAGGGTCGGAGGGGTTGAGCGGATCTTGATTCTGCAACTGCGTCACCAAAAGCTTGAGGAAGTCATCCTTCCCCATCACCTGAGTCCCCCCGGGGGCGCTCAGCACGGAGGTGCCGACACTGCTCGCTGCACTGACGCTTGACATATTTTTGACTCACCTCCTTTTTCAGATTCTCACGTTGATGCCGCGGCCCGCAGCGGGCGCGGTCGACGCGAGGGGTGTCTCGTCCACCTCCTCACTCCCTTCGTCACGGAGTGTGAAGCGGAAGGGAGAGGCCGGACGTTGGTGCTCCTGGAAGAAGCCCCGGTCGTTTTGATTCTGGCTGTCGACCGAGACCTGGAGAGAGTCGAGCTTCAGCCCCTGTGCCTCCAAAGCAGAGCGCAACGTGGGGAGATTCTTCTCCAGAACGCCCTGCACCTGCTGATTTTGGGCGATCAGCTGCGCTTTGACCTGATCTTTCTCCACGATCAGGTTGAGCTTGACCTCCCCCAACTCCTTGGGATAGAGCTTCAGGGTGAGGCTGCTGGCTTCTTCGCCTCCCCTGACGGTAAGACGACCGACGACCTGGTCGACGATTCGACTCTCCGGCACGGTCTGGCCGGACGGGAGCTGGAAAACAGGCTCGTTTTTGGCCTGGGGTGTTGCAGCGGTTTGGGAAGCGAGGTTGGATGCCGCCCCGCCGACAAGCGCCGGGGTCTCTGGCGCCCCCTGGGTGAGTGGAATACCCTTGGCCGCGCCGAAGGGTGATTGTTGCTGGCCGGACTCCGCCGCCGTTCCTCCTTCGGATTTCGCATTAACAACCAGCGTCGGATCGAGCAAGGCGGGGCGAAGCCCTTCTTGAGCGGAGAACTTCGCTCGGGAAGACTCACCTGCACCAAGCAGATCGGCAAAGCGCTGCTCCATCAGGTTCGACGATTCGGAACGAGGTTTCGTCGTTTTCTCCGGCATAACCGGAATTACGGCCTGATTTGCGATCGTCTTTTGAGCCTTGGGATCATTGAGCACGTCGGCCCCTGTGGGTTCGACACCCTGTTGTGTCCCGGCGCTTTGACCCTTGAGGATAGACACCGCAGCGGCGGGTGCCGCTTCGCGGAGCGCGGCGGCCTCTCGGGTGCGTCCGTCGATCGGCACCGGCTCCACGGCACGGTGCGTATCTGCGGAGATGGGGGCGAAAGGCACATCTTCAATGTCGGAGCCCGTCGTCGCCACCTCCCCTGCCGTCTCAAAATGGCGGCGTGCGTCGTCAGGGCGCTTCTCCACAGGGACGCTGAGCTGGGCTGCCTCCCGAAGATCCCACTGATCGAGATCGGCAGGAGCCTCCCTCAACGCCACTGCTTCGCCAATGGTCTCCGGTACGGCAGTTTCGAGTTGCTGTATCATCGCAGTGCGATCCGGTGCTGCACCAGGGACGGGTCCTTTTGGAAGGGCATCTACGGCGATGGGTTCTTTGCCCGCCAACAGCGCCTCGAAGAGACCGGCGCCCTCGCCCCGCCCCAGCCCCTTACCTTCGGGCAACGGCGCATCCCCCGAGACGGGAATGAACGGCATAAGCTGTATCATCTGCATCTGTTTCACCTCCTTTCCTTTTCGACTTCGCCCCCCTTAGCGCAGCCCAAGAATCGGGTAGGCTTCGGTGAGGCGTGTTGCGTGTTCCTGCGGCATGCTCTGGAGTATGCGCCCTGCCGATTTCTTGTTCATGGCGGCGAAGATGCCGACGGCCAACTCCTCTTCGATCTCCATCAGGATCGCCGCCGCCCGGTTGGGCTCCATCCGCTGGTACATCTGGCTGAGATCGCGGATTTTCCGGTTTTCTTCTTCGTCTTTGCGGGCCATGAGGGCGCCGACATCGGCCCTCAGCCTCTCCAGCTCAGCGATCTTCTTATCGACCTGCTCTTCGAGGGTCTTTAGTTCCATCTCCCGCAGGCGAAGACTTTCTTCGCGCACCCTGAGGCGTTCGATCTCATGCTGCAGCGAGATGCGCAGACGGCGCTCCTCCACAGTCGCGGCATCCTGACCAGAGGCGGGATTTTCTCCGGCGCCGGGAACAGGAACAATGAGAAGGGCAAGGGCGAAGATTCCAAACAGGACGGCTCTCATATTTTCTCCCTGGTGAATTGAAGGGCGACTTCGTCGAGCAGCACCGTCTCGCGGCGCGCCGTCTCGCGGCGCACCTGCGCGTGATGCTTCTCCTTGAGTTTTTCCAGCAGGCGGCGATCTCGGCTGGCGCCGGCGAGGGCCTCCCGGCATTGACGCACGGACTCTTCGACGCGGACAAGATCGCTCTGCAAAGCGGCGCGCTCCCTGCCGCAGCGGGCGATCCCCTCTTCGAACAGGAGCAGATCCTGCACGCTGATGCCGCACTGCTGGCGGCTCTGCAGATCGGTCTGAATCCTCTCGAGACGCTCGTGAAGTTCTCCCAGGCTCTGGCGCAGCCGGCGCTCCTTTTTCAGGGCGTCAGCGAGGGCCTGGCGAGAGCTCTCCTCGATGATCTCACGGTGGCGAAGGACGGGCTGCAGCTTGAATGGTTTCATGGTTCACCCCGATGGGGACGGATGGAGGGGAGCGAAGAGAGCCGAAAGCGCCGCCTCGCTATTTCATCAACGCCAGCAGCTGCTGTTGTGCCGAAGGGAAGTCGACCGCTTCGTCGATCCCCTGCCGCAAAAAAGCGTTGACGGCGTCGATCTTCTTGACGGACTGGTCGATCTTGGGATTGCTCCCCGCCACGTAGGCGCCGATGTTGATGAGGTCCTCGGCTTCGCGGTAGACGGCGAGGATCTCGCGCAGGCGGCCAGCAGCGGTCGAATGCTCGGCGCTGACGATATCGCGCATCACGCGACTCGCCGAGTGCAGGATGTCGATGCAGGGGTAGTGATTGCGGGCGGCGAGCTCTCTGGAGAGGACGATGTGACCGTCGAGGATGGAGCGCACGGCGTCGGCGATCGGCTCGTTCATGTCGTCGCCCTCGACCAGGACGGTATAGAGGCCGGTGATGCTCCCCATGCCGCGGAAGTTTCCGGCGCGCTCCAGCAGCTTGGGGAGGGTGGCGAAGACCGACGGGGTGTACCCCTTGGTGGTCGGCGGCTCTCCGATGGCGAGTCCGACTTCGCGCATCCCCATGGCGAAGCGGGTGACCGAGTCCATCATCAGCAGGACGTGTGTCCCCTGACGGCAGAAGTATTCGGCGAGGGTGGTGGCGGTGAAGGCGCCGCGCATGCGCAGCAGGGGGGATTGGTCGCTGGTGGCGGCAACGACGACGGAGCGCGCGAGCCCTTCGGCCCCGAGGTCGCGCTCGATGAATTCCCTGACCTCGCGGCCGCGCTCGCCGATCAGGGCGATGACGTTGACGTCGGCGCGGGTGTTCTTGGCGATGGTTCCGAGCAGGACGCTCTTGCCGACGCCGGAGCCGGCCATGATCCCCAGACGTTGCCCCTCGCCGCAGGTCAGCAGGGCGTTGAGGGGGCGAACGCCGAGGTCGAGGGGGCGGGCGATCTTCTCTCGCGCCATCGGGGAAGGGGGAAGAGCGTAGAGGGGCATTTCGATGTCGACGACGGAAGGGGCGAGATCGTCAAGAGGTAGGCCCATCGCATCAACGACCCGCCCCAAGAGACCATCGCCGACGCCGAGAGAGGCGCTGCTGTGCCTGACACGGATGAGGCTGCCGGGACCGAGGCCGCGCAGCTCTCCCAGCGGCATCAAGAGCGCCTGTCCGTCGCGAAAGCCCACCACCTCGGCGGGAATGGCGGCAGCGCCGCAGGGGGGGAGGAGGTCGCAGAGCGTTCCGATGGTCGCCTGGGGGCAAAACCCTTCGACGACGAGTCCGACGATTTTGGTGACCTTGCCACTGACCTGCATCGTGCGCGTCTGCCGCAGGCTTTGCAACAGGTGATCCATCAACCCCGCTCCATGGCGGCCAGAAGCGTGCGCCGAATCTCCTCCATCTGGCTCTCCAGGGTGGCGTCGACCTCCCCTAACTCCGACTCGAGGCGACACCCCCCGGCGGCAATCTCGGGATCGGCTTCGATCACGATGTTCTTCAGGCTGCTCACCCCGGCGATGAACAGGGGCTTGTGCTCGCGCACGAGATCCAGGTCGCGGGGATTGACCTTTATGGTGAAGGAGTCGGACTGAACGGCGGCCTGAAGGGCGCGCTCGATGGTCTTGAGGACGAGCTCGGGCTGGAGGTGAAGCTCGGCCTGCACGACCTGGCGCGAGATCGCCATGACAAGCCGAACCATGTCGTGGGTGCTCCCCTTGAGCAGCCCATCCCGAAGGCGGCTGACCTCTTCGAGAGCCTGCCCCAGCGCTTCGGCGCTCTTGCCGTAGCGCTTCTCGGCCACATCGAGTCCGGCCTGGCGACCGCGGGCAAAGGCCTCCTGCTTGATCGCCTCGATGTCGACCGGGGGGGGAGGCGGCTCCCCGGGGGCGCGCTTCGGTGCGCCGGCGGGGACGAAGTCTGCGGGCTCGGCGCTCCATCCGCCGCCGACGGCGTCGTCTCCCTGATCGAACTCCCGAAAGTGAAGCCGACGGTATTCACTCTGGATCGGTCCGCGATGTACCTTAGACAAGAGCATCCTGCCCACCTCTTCCCGGAATGACGATCTGCCCGGCCTCTTCGAGCTTCAGCGCAATCTTGACGATGGTCTGCTGCATGTTTTCGACTTCGGAGAGACGCACCGGCCCCATCGCCTCCAGGTCCTCGAGGATCATCTCGGCGGCGCGGCTCGAGATGTTGCCGAAGATCTTGTCGCGCACGTGTTCCGGCGCCGTCTTGAGAGCCAGCGTGAGCTGGTCGTTGTTGACCTCGCGCAGAATCGTCTGCAGAGCGCGGTTGTCCAGCGCAGTCAGGTCCTCGAAAGTGAACATTCTGCGCCGGATCTCTTCGGCCATCTCCGCATCGGTGATCTCGATGCTGGTGAGAATGCTGCGGTCGGCGCCGCGCTCCATGCGCCCCAGGATCTCGACGACCTTGTCGACGCCGCCCACCTGCTGCTGCTCCTTGCTCACCACGACCCCGATCTCGCGCTGCAGCACGTCCTCGATCTGGGCCAGAACCTCGGGGGAAACCTTGTCGATTTTGGCGATGCGGTACATGACCTCCCCCCGGAAATCTTCGGGGAGATAGCTGAGAATCCCGGCGGTGTGCTCGGCCTTCTGCGTGGAGAGGATCAGAGCGACCGTCTGCGGGTGCTCGCTCTCGAGAAGGCTCGCCACCATACGCGGCTGCATCATAGAGATCGTCTCGAGGGGGCGCGACTCCTTGTTGCCGGTCACCTGCTCCAGAAGCGCTTCGGCGCGCTGGGGATCTCCGGCACCCAGGGCGTTGCGGACGAACTGATCGCCGTGGACGAAGAGGCCGAGCTCCTTCTGTGCGCGCTGGAACTCGGTCATGACCTGATTGGTCAGTTGCGCCGGGACGTGATCGATCGTCATCATGCAGCGGCTGATCTTCTCGATCTCGCCATCGCTGAGGGTCTCGAAGATCTTGGCCGTCGCTTCCTCTCCGAGGCAAAGGAGGAGGATCGCCGCCTTCTCCGCCCCCGAAAGCTTGCTTGCGTCCTTGCGCATCGCGTTACTGATCTTCCTTCAGCCAGGCCTTGACGACCTGGGCCGGCGAGTTCTTCGACTGCATGATCTCCTGCCGCAGCCGCTGCACCGACTCGTCCAGGGTCCCCGTCCCGAGGAGCAACGGCTGCTGGCTGGCGGTCAGCTCCCGCTGGAGTTCCTCGACGGTCTTGAAATGCTCGACCCGCTGTCCTTCGTCGCGAAGGGTGCGCACCATGGGGCGCACCAGCAAAAAGTAGATCAGGGCAGCGCCCAGTGCGATCAGCGCGTACTTGATGAAGGGGAGCAGGTCGTAGAACCAGTTGCGAGAGACGGCCTCCACCGACTCGCCGAAGAAATAGCTCTCGAAGGGGCGGGCGACCACGGCGATCTGGTCTCCGCGTGCGTTGTCTAGCCCGAGGGCCCCTCTGACCATCGTCTCGATGGCGGCCACCTCCTCGGCGCTTCGCGGCACGGTCGTCGGCTCGCCCCCGCCTGCGGCGGGGATCATGCGATCGGAGACGAGGACCGCCACCGAGAGGCTGCGCAGCGCCCCCATCGGCTCGGTCATACGGCTCACGGTCTTGCTCACCTCGAAGTTGACCGTTTCGGAGTTGCGGCTCGACGGGATCGCCCCCCCGGCCATGGCGCCGTCGTAGAGGTTCGACTGCACCCCCGGGACCCCCCCGGTATTCTCGGCGCCGCTACGCTCTTCGGTGATCTGCTCGCTGCGCACCGCGGTGCGATCGGGGTCGAAGACCTCCTCCATGCGCTCGCGCTGGGTGAAATCGATGTCGGCCGTCACCTGCACCAACGAGTTGCCGGCGCCCAGCGCCCTGTCGAGGAGGGCCTGTGCGCGGGACTCCAGGCGCCGCTCCACCGCAAGCTGGTAGTCGAGCATCCCAGGCGACATGATTCCGTCACCCTCGCGGCGCTGCCTGGAGAGGACGCGCCCGCTGGCGTCGATGACCGAGACGTTGGAGAAGTCGAGCCCCTCCACGCTGCCGGCCACCAGATTGATGACCCCCTGGATCTGCCCCTCGTTGAGCTCGCGCCCGGGGACGAGTTGGAGGATGACCGAGGCGGTGGTCGGCTGCTGTTGCTCCCGAAAGAGCCTCTTCTCGGGGATCGCCAGATGCACCCGCGCCGTCTCCACCGGAGCGAGCGAAGCGATGGTGCGCGCCAACTCCCCCTGCAGAGCGCGGCGGTAGTTCACCTTCTGGGCGAATTCGGTCATGCCGAAGCTTTGCCGATCGAAGATTTCGAACCCGACGCCTCCACCCATGGGCAGGCCCGCCCCTGCGAGGACGAGACGCATCTCATAGACCTGGTCGGCGGGGATGAAGATCGCGCTGCCGCCGTCCTGAAGACGATAGGGGACCCGCTGCTCCTTGAGGCGCTCGATGACGTTGGAGGCGTCGGCGCTGGAGAGATTGGCGAACAGGAGACGGTAGTCGGCCGTGCGGCTCTGGGAGATGAGCACCCCGAAGAAGATCAGGGAGAGCAGGGCGACCCCGACGAGGCTCAGCTTGCGCTGTATCGGCCATTCTCGGATCAGGTCAACGACGGTTTTCGTCTTCTTCGCTTCGGACATCGATTCAACAGATCCTCGGTAGGATGATCGAATAAAAGGGGTGGAGCGTCAGCAACTTATCAGACCTGCATGCGCATGACTTCCTGATACGATTCGATGGCCTTGTTGCGCATCTGTACCAGCAGTCGAAGGGAGATGTCGGCCTTCTCCATGGCGATCATGACCTCGTGGAGGTTCTTCGAGCCGCCGGCGTGCAGCGACTCCACGGCACGGTCCGAGGCGATCTGAGCGCGGTTGACCTCGCCGACGACCTTCTTCAGGGCGTCTTCGAAGCCGCTCCCCGCCTGGACCGAAGGAGCTTTGAGGGGGGCGCCGAGCCCCTGCAGGTGTGTGGCGAGCGTAATGTCCTTCATCTGCATCACCGTCCGATTTCGAGGGCCTTGAGGGCCATGCGCTTGGAAGCCTGGATCGCCGTGACGTTGGCGCCGTAGTTGCTGGAGGCGCGCATCATGTCGACCGTCTCCTCCAGGACGTTGAGGTTGGGCATGGCGACCATTCCGGCCTCATCGGCGTCGGGGTGGGAGGGGTCGTAGACCATGCGCGGCGGAGCGGGATTGGCCCGGATCTCGGCCACCTCGACCCCCCGAACGGCGCCGCGCATCGCCGTATCGAGTTGGCCGGCGAAGGAGGAGGTGCGAAATACGACCTCCTGTTTGCGGTACGGCCCCCCTTCGGGCGTGCGCGTCGTCTCGACGTTGGCGAGATTGGAACTGATGGTGTTCATGCGGACCTGCTGGGCCGCAAGGGCCGACGAGCTGATCTTGAGCGAGGTAAAGATATCCATGAGCTCTCTCCTTAACGGCCGTCGCCGGCGACGTACTTGAGCATCCCCATCTTCTTGTTGAGCATCTGAACGGCGGCCTCGTACAGGATCTGGTTCTCCGCCATGGCGACCATCTCCTGATCCTTGCTCACGCCGTTGCGATCGCCGATGGCCTGAGGGTCAGGCGTCTGCAGAACCCGTGCCTGAACGTCTTTCATCCCTCCCTGCCCTGCAATCGGGAAGTGGCCGGGGTGGGAGGTGACGGATTTTTGGCTCCCGGCACCCAGTGCCCGCCTCAGATCGCCCTCGAAATCGAGCCTGACCGGTGTGTAGCCCGGCGTCTCGACGTTGGCGAGGTTCGAAGCGATCACCTTCTGGTTTTGCTGCCGAAGATCGAGCACCCGCTCCAGCAGCCCGAACGTGCGGTCGAAGACTTTCATTTCAGCCATATCCGAATCCTTTCGAGAAACGACACAGAAATCACATCCTCTCTGTCGCCAGCGCCTCGGCGGCCAGTCGTCGCCAGAGAGGATCTCTCCCCTCTTCGGACAGATGCCGCAAAATATTGAGTCCCGTCGGACGATGCCCCATGCTCAGCTCGATCTGAGCGGTGCGAAAGGCAGCCTGATCGCCCACCTTTTCGTGGCCGAGAAGGGTGCGGAAGAGCGGCAGCGCCTGCTCGGGGCGATCGAGACGGCGCAGCGCCTCGGCCCGCAGCAAAAGCCCCTTCGGGGGGATGTCGATCCCGGGGGCGGAGAAGGTCTCGGCGACGGCCGCGAAGTCCTGCGCCTCCCAGAAAATCTCGGCGGCCAGCAGCTCGACCTCGGCGGAGGTGGGGCGCCGGAGAGGTCGAAGCAACTCGAGCGCCTCTTCCGTGCGCCCCAGCGCCCGAAGCGCCCGCAACTGGTGTACGAGCACGGCGGCGGCGTCCCGCCCCCCGGGGTATCTTTGCCCGTAGCGCCGCGCGAAATCGACCGCCAAACGGTACTGTCCGCTGTCGGCCGCCAAGGCGATCAGCGGTAGATAGAACCCTTCTTTTTTCTGCGACTCGTCGGGGCCGTCGAGCAGATAGAGGTAGACGCGCGAGGCGCGCTCGAAAAGTCCGAGACGCGCGGCGGCTTCCGCCACATCGAGCAGGAATGAAAGATCCATGCCACCGGCCAGCAGATCCTCCCGCGTCCGTTCGACCAGAACGAGCGCCTGCAGGTCTTCGCCGCGCTCGATGAGCTCGGCGATGCGCGGCGGCACAAGCTCGCGCAACAACGCCCCCGACTCCGCTCGCAGCCCTCCTCTGGCGAAATCGCGGTTGAAGCGGATGAGGTGCTCGATGCTCCGCTGCTTCTCCTGCATCAGAGCCAGAACGACCGCCTGTTTGAAGGCGGCCTCTTCGCGAAGCTCCCGGCGAAAGGCGGCGGCGGCGATGGTCCCGTACACCCCTTCAGCTTCGCGACGGCGGATCTCGTCGCCCGACAGGACGTCCAGATCGAGCATCTTCAGATGCGCCCGATGTCCCGCCTCTCTACGGGAGTAATCGACCCGCAGCTGGTTGAGAAAGGTGAGGGCCCGCGACCGGTCTCCCGCCTCCAGGTGAGAGAGGGCGGCGGCAAACAGAGCCAGTCCGTGCGCGTCGCCGGGGGGGATGACCTTGGCCAATTCCTCATACAGAAACGCCGCCTGCTCGTGCTCGCCCGCCGCCGCGAAGCTCTCGGCGCACAGGCTGAGCGAAAAGGCATTCTGCTTGAGGAGCTCCGGCCGAACGAGGAGACTGCGGTAGTGCGCCCGGGCCTCCTCGGGACGTCCCGATAAAAAGAGCGCATCGGCAAGGCGCAGATCCCGGCCGGCACGCACCGCAGAAGGCCAGTCGATCCGATCGTCCTGCAGGTACTCGAGCGCCTCGGCGGGGCGGTCGATCACCAGGGCGAGCTCTCCCTGCAGAAGGCGGATGTGGGGGGCGTACGGCCCGCTCGGCTCCTGCATCGCCGAGAGGTGCAGCCGCGCCAGATAGGGATCTCCCTGAAGTGCGGCGCCCAGCGCGAGCAGATAGATGCGCTCGTGCTGCTGGTAAAGGGGGAGGTCCTTGTGGGCGAGCGCCTCCAGATGCCGAATGCCCTGGGCGAAAGCGCCGGTTCGCACCAGAGCCTCGGCGCGCAAAAAGGCGAGATCGAGACGTTTTTGCGGCTCGGACGGCGCAGCGGAAGTACGAAGCGTGTCGAGAACTTGACTCCAGCGATCGGCCAGCGCAAGTCCCTCGATCTCCCGGGGGATCTCCCCGAAGGCCTCGCGGGGGCGGTGGGGCAAGAAGTGGAACAGGGGGATCTCGGGACGAAACGCCACGCGGTATTCGTCGAAAAACGCTTCCCACCTGCCGGCATAGCGTGACAGCGAGGGGCGCTGCAGCACGCCGGCGCCGGCACGCGCCGCGGGCATGCCGCTGACGCTGAAGGCGATCGATGGGCGCACCCCGCCGTCGCTGTCCCAGAAGATCTCCAGAAGCAAGGTGCCCTCCCCTTCCGCGGACGCATACGCGCGGGCGGGCGGGCGCCGCAAAAGCAGGGAGACGACCAGTTCGGCGTCACTTTGGGCCAACAGGGTGCGAATGATCGAATTGTCCTCCAGCGGCAGACTCAACTGCTGCGAGGCCCTGGCGCCGGTGAGAAAAAGATCGACGCGCTGCCCGGAGACCTGCACCCGGTGAGGGGGCAGGGCCGAGAAGTCGAGGCGCACCCGGGTCGAGACGAGGGTCTCGTCCTGCGAAAAACGCAGCAAGGTCGGTTCGCCGAGCGCATGGGCCGGGGCATACAGGGCGAACAGCAAAAAGAGGATAAAGGTGCGAAGGCGCATTGGGCAGAACCGGTGCGGGGAAAAGATCCGGCAGAGATTCTTGCCAGTTGCATGCCAAACAAAAGAAGCAACGGACGTCATTCATGGTCGACGGTTTGCTGTCGCCGAAAGACCGAACAGGTCGGGCTTTTGACCCTGCAGGCCGACAGAGGACGAGTGCCGGCCCTTCGTAACGCCGATTGCGCCTTGAAACGAGCCTCCGGGCAACCGCCATAAACCTTTGTTCGCAAAGACGAATTCAGACGAGGGCGAATTTGCGGGCCGATCTCTGTGCCTCGGCCGCGCAAAATGGTCTGAAACTTGAAAACGGGTCGTACTCGTTGGACTCCGTTCATCGATTCCCCCTTAAGATCAGCACCGTTGGCGTCGACAAGGGTGGAGATGGACTTCATCCCCGAGAGGTAATGCCCCATGAGCAGCGAAATTTCTGCCGACCAGATTGAAATCATCAACGAATTTCTCCAGGAGAGCCGCGACATGCTCGACCACCTGGAGCCGACGATCATCGAGTTGGGGCAAAGCTGTCAAAATGCCGACTGCTGGACCGTCCTGGGGTGCACCAAGACCGAATGCCCTCATTACGGCCGCGACCTCGCGATCCCCTGCTGGCTCCACACCGGCTATGTCGGCGAAGGGGATCAAAGCTGCATCTTCGCCTCCAACGAAGCCGAATGCCGCGCCTGCAGCGTCTTTGCCCTGGTCAACGGCGACCCCGGCACCATGAACGCCATCTTCCGCCTCTTTCACTCGATGAAGGGGAGCGCCGGATTTCTCGAGCTCGACAACATCGCGCAGGTCGCCCACCACGCCGAAAGCCTCCTCGACCTGATCCGCTCTGGGAAGGTCCGTATGGAGCCCGAGCATGTGAATCTTCTGTGCAAGGCCTGCGATTTCTCGCGCGAGGCGATGGATCACCTTGAAAGCCATTACGACGACAAGGGGATGAGCGCCGAAGCCGAAGCGATCACCGCACAGCTCATCGACGCGGTGGCGGCCGCCCAGGATCTCGTCAGAGAAGGCAGGGAACTGGCCCGCTCGGGCGGGGCCTCCCCCGCCCCTTCCGTGACGCCCGAAGCCGCCGCGCCGCGAAAGGCGGAGCCCCCCCCGGTGCCTGCGTCGCCGCCCCCCCTGGAGGAGATCCCCTTCCAACTCGTCATCACCCCCGAGATGACCGAGAAGTTCGTGCAGGAAGCCGACGAGCTTTTGCAGAACGCCGAGCAGGGGCTGATGC
>JBJHBH010000077.1:0-16899 GCA_050485365.1 Desulfuromonadales bacterium
ACGCTGCACCTTTTCGAGCAGCTCGCCCTTGGCGACGGGCTTGGTGAGATAGTCGTCGCAGCCGGCATCGAGGCAGCGCCGCACCTCCTCCTCGCCACCGGCGGCGGTGACGACGATGACGGGCAGAGAGGCCCAGCGGGCGCTGTCACGAAGCCGACGGCAGACCTCGTCACCGGCGATGCCGGACAGGTTCAGGTCGATCAGGAGGGCATCGGGCTGAACCTCGTCGAGCTGCGCGAGACACTCCTCCCCCGAGCGGGCCGTCACGACGTGATGGCCGTGCCCCTGCAGGAAGAACTTCTCCAGTTCCACGAATGAATCGGTGCTGTCGACCAGAAGAACCGTTGCCATCGCCTTCTCTCCCGCGAAGTCTCCCGAAAACTAGCGCACCGCCGTGCAAATGTAAAGCCCCCCTCCCCGACGGGGGGAGGAGGGCTTGCGAGGGGAGTCGCCGCAAAGACGTGCGGCGCCAATCAGGCCACGTTCATTCGATTCAGGTAGCGGGGACGCTCGGCCAGGAGGCTTTTGATTTCCCGCACTTCAGGGATGCGTCCGGCGACCCGCACCTGATCGTCGATGAGAACGGCCGGAGAGACGTAGACCCGGTAGTCGATCATCTTGCGACGATCCCGGAACATGTGCACCTCCGCATCGACGCCCATCTCGTGCAGCGCTTCGCGCACGTTTTCGAGCGTCTTCTCACAGCGACGGCTACTTTCAGGTTTGCAAAGAATGTCGATACGCATGATTAACCTCCCTTTCGTTGGGAAATCTCTTCTGTAAATCCTGGAAGAGGGATGGTCTTAGTCCATTATATAAAAATCTCCTGTCCTTTCAAACTTTTTCGCGAGCTGCACCGGGCGCGGCAAGAAGAGCTTGTCAGCGCGGAGGGAGCCCTTTAGAATAGCCCCTCATCCCATTTTGTGAGGTATTCTGACGTGAAAGGGCACCTGCTGACGGCCCCCGGCCGCACCGAGCTGCGGGATCTCCCCTCCCCGACGGCCGGCCCGGGGGAGATCGTCGTCAACATCGCCGCCGCGCTGACGTGCGGCACCGACCTGAAGGCCTGGCGGCGCGGACACCCGAAGATCCCCTTCCCCTCCCCCTTCGGCCACGAGTTCTCCGGCGTCGTCGCGGCGGCGGGCGAAGGGGCTCCCTTCGCCGTGGGCGAGGCGGTGATGGCGGTCCATTCGGCCCCGTGCGGCCGCTGTTTCTTCTGCGACGCCGGGCAGCACAACCTGTGCCCGTCGGTGATGGAGACGAAGGTGCTGGGCGCCTTTGCCGAGCAGATCCTCCTGCCGGCCCACATCGTCGCACGCAACGTCTTCACCAAACCCGACCATCTCACCTTCGAGGAGGCCGCCTTTCTGGAGCCCCTCTCCTGCGTCGTCTACGGCGAGACGCTGCAGCCGATCCGCCGGGGCGAGACGGTCCTCATCATCGGCAGCGGCCCCATCGGGCTGCTCTTTTTGCTGCTGGCGCGCGCCCGGGGAGCGGGACGCGTCATCGTCACCGGCCGCCGCCCGGCCCGCCTGGAGCTCGCCCGCGCCTTGGGCGCCGACGTGGTCGTCGACGTCGCCCGCGACGACGCCCTGCCGCTGGTGCGGGAGCTGACCGAGGGGCGCGGCGCCGACCAGGTGATCGAGTGCACGGGGCTCCCCGAAGTCTGGGAGGCGACGCCGTCGTTTGTGCGAAAGGGGGGACGCATCCTCCTTTTCGGCGGCTGCCCGGCGGGGACGCGCGTCAGTTTCGACACCTACCGCCTGCACTACGACGAGATCACGCTGCAGGGCGCCTTCCACTTCACCCCCGCCGCGGTGGCCGAGGCGCGCGAGCTCCTCGTCTCGGGCGCCATCGACGTCTCTGCCCTCATCTCGGGGCGTTTTGCCCTGCCCGATGTCGAAAAAGCACTCCTTGCGCTGCAGCGCGGCGAGGGGATCAAGTATGCCCTCCTTCCGCAGGAGCGCCCATGAGAGAGATCGCACGGACGATGAGAGCCGCCGTCGTGCACGATTTCGGCGACATCCGCATCGAAGAGCGCTCCGTCCCCGCCATCGGCCCGCGCGAAATCCTCGTCGCAACGGCGGCGTGCGGCGTCTGCTCCGGCGACGTGATGGACTGGTACATCCGCGCCAAGGCCCCCCTGGTGCTGGGGCACGAGCCCGCCGGAACCGTCGCCGCTGTCGGTGAGGAGGTTCGCGCCTTCTGTGCCGGCGACCGCGTTTTCATGCACCACCACGCCCCCTGCTTCGTCTGCGAGCGCTGCCGCCGCGGGCTTCACTCGCTGTGCCCGACGTGGAAGAAGAGCCGCCTCGATCCGGGCGGCATGGCCGAGTACGTGCGCGTCCCCGAAGAGAACCTCGCCGACACCCTGAAGCTCCCCGACGGGGTCGATTTCGAAAGCGGCACCCTGGTGGAGCCGGCCGCCTGCGCCGTCAAGGGGGTGCGCAAATCCGGACTGCAGCCGGGGGAGACGGTTCTGATCACGGGATTGGGGGTGATGGGGATGCTCAACATCGCGACGGCCCGGGCCTTCGGCGCCGCGCGCGTGATCGGCGCCGACCTGAACCGCTGGCGCCTGGGCAAGGCGCTTCAGCTCGGCGCCGACGCCGCCGTCGACGTCTCGGAAGGGGACCTTGCGCCGCGCGTGCGGGAGCTGACCGGCGGCGAAGGGGCGCACCGCGTCATCGTCGGCCCCGGCACGACCCGGGCGATGCTCGACGGCATCCGCGCCTGCGCCCCCGGGGGCACCGTCCTCTTCTTCACCCCCGCCCCGCCGGGGGCTCTGCTGGAGGTGGAGCAGCATCACCTCTACTTCAACGAAATCACCCTGGCGAGCTCCTACTCCTGCGGCCCCTATGACACCCGCGACGCCCTCGACCTGATCGAACGCGGCGCGATTCGGGCAGGCGATCTGGTAACCCATCGCCTCCCCCTGGAGAAAGCCGGTGAGGCTTTTCGCATCACCGCCGAGGGGGGAGAGTCACTGAAGGCGCTGGTGGTATTGGAGAAAGAGATGAAATGAAATGAAAGACAAAACCCCACCTCCATCTTCCTGCGACTGGATCCCCGGCGACGGCCGCGAAGCGGCGAGCGGCGCAAGCTGCGACTGGGCTCCGGCCGCCACAGTGACCGAGCAGGACAACAAAAGCCGCTTCCACCGCTTCACCGACAGCGGCTGGGAGGGGGTCGAGCCCGAGCGCTACAAGGCCGACGACGGCACCTGGGCTTCCATCGCCCGCCACGTCCTCGTCGGCGGCAGGGGCGAAAGCGCCCAGTTCGACCTGCGTTACTTCGAGATCGCCCCCGCCGGGCACTCCTCCCTCGAAAAACACGTCCACGAGCACGTCGTCGTGTGCGTCCGCGGCAAAGGGCAGGTCCTGCTCGCCGGAGAGGTACGCGAGATGAACTTTCTCGACACCGCCTACATCGCCCCCGACGACCCCCATCAGCTCATCAACCCCTTCGAGGAGCCCTTCGGCTTCTTCTGCATCGTCAATCGTTTGCGCGACCGTCCCCGGGGGCTCGATGAAGCCGATCTGCGCAACCTTTCGACGGACGCCGCCGAAAAGGTGCGGCGCTAGTTCTGTTTACATTAGAAACATTGACCAGATCTAATAGATCGCTTATTCTTTCCTTTTCGATTACCTGCTTCTCCGATAAGAGCAAAACCGGAGCGATCCGGTGACGCAGAACCACGGGTCCCACGCGGATAGCCGAGTCGCCGAAGAGAGGATGCGCTTTTCACGTCGTGAAGCGCCCGAAGGACCATCTTCGCCCCCGAAGACGGGTTTTTCCTTCTCCCCGAAGCGCCGGCTCCATCCGTTTCATTGCACGGAGTTTTGGAGAGGGGAAACGATGGAGATCACCCTGGTCCTGGCGGATGAACACCCCCTTTTTCTGGAGGGGCTCGCGCTTTTCTGTTCACGCCAGGGCGATTTCAAGGTCCTCTCGCACTGCCTGGACGGCGACGAGACGTTCAGGGCCGTCCTTCGCCACCGCCCCGACATCCTGGTCCTCGACACCTCCCTCCCCCCCTCAGGCGGCATCGATGTCCTCAAGCAGCTCAGGCAGGCCCAGGCGGCGACGCGCACGGTCATCCTCACCGACGCCCTGAGCGACGAGACGGCAATGGAGGCGATCCGCCACGACGTGCGGGGGGTCGTGCTCAAGAAGATGCCTCCCGAGCGCCTGGCCCAATGCATCCGCAAAGTGCACGCCGGGGGGAAGTGGCTCGAGCTCGATTCGCTGAGCCGCGCCGTCGAAAAGCTCCTGCACCGCGAGTCCGGCGCCCGGCGCCTCTCCACCATCCTCACCCCGCGCGAGATCGAGATCATGCGCCTCGTCGCCAAGGGAAAGAGCAACCGCGAGATCGGCGCGAATCTGCTCATCACCGAAGGAACGGTCAAAATTCACCTGCACAACATCTACAAGAAGCTCGGCGTCTGCAACCGTGTCGACCTGACGCTCTATGCGCAGAAACGGGGGGTGGTCTGAAAAGCTGAAGGGGCCTTTGCAAGCCCCTTCGTCCGTCTTCGTCCGGATGACCGGACTCAATAAGACTCGTACCAGATCAATGCCTTGGCATCGCCATGATGCACATAAAGTGAGTCCCGCACCTGCTCAAGTTCGCTGCGGGTGATTCGTCCCTCCGCCCCGCCGTATCCCCGGCACCGCTCGCCGAGCAGGGGGATGCTCTCCCTCACCCCCTCGCTCTGCTTGAACCCCATCAGATCATAGCCTGAGAGTTGCGGCCGTCCGTCCCCCTGCCGGTATTTCGGCGCACTGTTCACATTGAGAATTGCGGCGCGGGAGAGCGCAGCACTCGACTCCACGATCTCCCCCGCACTGGTCCTGGTGGTGCAGGTGATGAAATACCGATCGATCATCTCGTAGCTGAAAGTGATCTCGCCACCCATCGCCCGTAGCTGTCGGTCGCGCCACCCCAAAGCTTTCTGGACACTCTCTGCCGAGACGCTCCCCCCAACCCCCGGCTCGAAAGCGACCTGCGCCTGAGCCGGGAGGATCAAAGCGGCGAGAACGGCAAGGACAATGCTTGAGCGCAGGACGATCATTTCGGCACCCGCGGTTTTTCGGTTTTGAACAACACGTGTGCCCGCCGCCCCTAGTCTTCCATGTCTTCCTTGAAGTTGCCATGATTGTCGATGGGACAGGCATTGGTGGTGCCGATCAGGTCGAAGTCGAAGTAATAACCCGGCAGGGCGTCAGTGAGCATGGCTGCGGTGGCATTGAAGGCGTTGAGCGGATAACCGCTTGTCCCGGGGAGCGCAGGGCCGCTGTACGTCGACGGGTTGTCGAGCACGGTGATCAAGGACGGATCGGCCGCAAACGGCGCACCATACCAGAAGGGGTACACCGTCTCATTAAACAGATCATCCTTGGTGTAATCGACCAGATCCCATGCCCCATCACGCGCATTGCGCCAGAATCCAGGAGAGCACCACGCCGCCTCTTTTTCATCATACGGCGCACAGCCGTGACTGACCACGAGCTGGATATTGGCATTTCTTGGTTTCCCCTAGTACTTGGCAAAAACATCTTCGAGCTCTTCTACGTCAAAATAGCCGCTGACATACTTGAACGTGCCCCCGACCTGAATCATATCGACGGCTCCGCTGGGGAGATAGAGCTTTGCACTGTCGGCGCGATTCGCCGTAAGAAACCCAAAGCAGGTAAGGGCCTTCGGCCTCGGCTCCGTTGTCCACACCGCAAAGCTCTTCTTTGAGGGTTCCGTCCTTGAAACCCTGGCCCGTGTAATCGACTCGCGTACCGCTCGCCCATACGGACGGGACGACAAGCAACAGCGCCGCCGTTGAAGCGACAAGACCGCTCAATAGCCGTTTCATGACTCTCTCCTCCATGGTTGTAGGACAGCCCCCGTTTTCACACGGACCTTGCTCCACCTCCCCACCTCCGGTCCCTTTCCCCAGAAAATCTGTTTCAGCCGGTCATTCCCGGCATGTACTGCCCCTCGGGCAGCGATGGTGGAACGTCAGGTTTTTGATCGCCGGGATACGGAGGGAGACGGCAAGACCCCGAGAACCGCTGACACATTCAGGGTTCGGGTGTACACATGAAAGGAGAATAGCTGGAACTCTGATCCACTCAATCTATCTAATTAAAAGAAAAACTATAACTCAGGGTATAGCTGAAGAGCGACCGGTTCGAAGGCAACAGAAAGGCAACCTCAGCACGAGACTTACTGCATACCATGGGCCTCGGACCACACAAGAACGCTTTCATCTCCATAGGTGGCGTAAAGCTCCTCCGCCACCCCAGTCAGATCCACCCGTGTGACGGTGCCCTCATGGCCCCCGACGTTCGTGCAAAGATCACCCACCATGGGTACCTGCACGGGGGAATGACGTGTGTCGGTGAATCCCGCCAACGCGAATCCGGTGACATAGGCTCTGGAGTCCGCATAAATTTCAATAATCTGAGAGCTCGCGACGCGCTCGACCACTTTTTTGGTCGCGACCTGTTTCTCGACCACCCTCCTGCCGTCTTCGCCGCGCCAAGTGCAGACAATCTCATAAGTGTCAAACGACTCGTGCCTGAACGAGACGCCGGGAGCGTTCTTTCTGAGCACCGCAGAGCGCCACTGGAAATCGGTCTGAATGACGGCAGCAGAGACACGCCCCCCGACGCCGGGCTCATACTCCACGCCTGTGCGCGCGAAGGTAGCGAATGGTGCGCCGAACAATATCAGCGCTACGAAGATCCATTGTAAGGCCCGAAGCTTCATAACGCACCCCTGAGCAAAGAGGCCCCGATCCGGGGATCAGGGCCTCGCAAGTGACTCGGGAAGGTCAGTTCTCGTCTGTTTCGCAATGAAGCGCTAGTTCAAGACGAGGTCGTACCAGTTCTCGCCATCCACGCTGACCTGGAGTTTCTCTTCGCCATCGCCTTCCAGGGCGACAAGGGAACCCTCGACAAAGGTCTTCATCTGATTTCCCTCGGCGGTGCAATACGGTTCAAATGCCTGTGAAGTCGAAGCGCCGTTCCACCCCTCGAGGAGAAATCCGGTGATCTGGCCTTGCTTGTTTTTGCGGGCGTCGTAACCGACGGCCGATGAAACGCCGGTGATCTCGATCATGTCTTGGGTATGGCGCTTCCTGTTGTTTTCCGGGCCGGTCCACCACTCGCACACCCACTCATAACTCCCTGCATTGTCGACAAACCTGAATTGAACTTTATCTGCATTTTGCTGCAGGCCGGCATTGTTCCAATCGAAAATCGACTGCACTTCGCCTTTGCCGACAAAGCCGAATCCATCCTGATCGATGTGGGCCGCATGCACCATCGAACCCTGAAATGCGAAGGCGGCCAGCATAACAGATGCCATTGCAATTCTCTTCAGCGACTGCTTCATCTTTGTGTCTCCTCAAATTAAAGTGAAAGTTCTGCTCTCAGCCGTGTACGTTGATTGAAATGCCTGATCTCTTTTCCCACCTCCCCTTCGGCATGCCGCCCGCCAAAACCATCGATTCAATGCCTTTGGTATGTCCTGCTTTATGCCCTTGGAATAGAGGTTATTGTACCTTGGTATTTAATTTTTCAAATTAAAATTAAGTTATACTTTCCTATATCTTTAGACATATAAAAGGCCGCCCCGATCGATTCTCCGGGGCGGCCCTTGGATGTACTCTTCTTCAAATGTGTATAGATCTACTGACCCTGTTTCTCCTGCACGAGTTTCATGACCCGCCTCACGCGCGCCATCAGCCTGATCTGGTTGATCGGCTTGGCGACGAAGTCGTAGAAGCCCATTTCGAGAACTTTGGCCTCTTCCTCGGGGGTCGATTTGGAGGAGAAGGCGATGACGGGGATGTTGCGCGTGGAGGGGTTGCTCTGGAGGCCGCGAAACATCTGGTAGCCATCCATCTGGGGCATGAGGATATCGGTGACGATGAGGTGGGGGATCTTCTGCAGGGCGATCTTCAGCCCCTCGGCGCCGTTGGCCGCCTCCAGCACGTCGCACCCTTCGCGCCGGATGGCCGCCGCCACCGCGCCGCGCACGATCTCGTGATCGTCCACCACCAGAACCGAACAGCGGCCGCCGGGAATCATCTGCTCCTGCGAGAGGGGAGTCCCTTCCGGCGAATAGTGCGTCCGGATCGCTTCCTGGATCTCGACCGAGGTGGTGACGCAGGGGACGATGCGAAGGCCGGTCCGAAACGCGATGCTGTCGAGGGTGGCCATGTCAAGGGGGTTGACCATGGCGAGGTAGAGGGTCCGCTCCTCGACCTTGAGGGGGAAGATGAACTGCTTGAGAGCTTCCGCCTCAGGGACGAGCTTCAGAAGGTCGTTTGAGAAGGGGTGGCGCGCAATGCCGCTCACCGTCCGGTAGCCGAACTGGCGGGCCAGCGCCACCGCGATATCCTTCTGGGAGACGATCCCCATCACTTCGAGGATCTCTCCCAGCGCCTTCCCTGTCCCCCTTTGCCTCTGAAGGGCCTTTTGCAGGGTCTCTTCGTTGATGACACCGGCTTCGATCAGGATTTCGCCGAACTTCTTGCGCTTGACCATCGTCCTTCATCCACGTGAGAAAAGAATCAGCCCCTCCTTTGCGTCGCAAGAGTGCGCCTCTTCATCCCGAATGAAAAGGCGCATTCCCTGGCATTATTGGAGATATTCGGCCAAAAAGCGAGAAAATTCCCAGGCGCCTCAGCCGGCGCTCCCCTCTTCCTTCTGCGTATGCGAGACGCTCAATTCTCCATCGGCCACATCGATGACGATCGAGGCCCCCTCGCGGATGTCGCCGCCAATGAGCGCCCGGCCGATGCGCGTCTCCAGGTTGTGCTGCAGATAGCGCTTGAGGGGGCGTGCGCCGTAGACCGGATCGTAGGCGCTCTGGGCGATGAAGCGCCGCCCCTCGTCGGTGACTTCGAGGCCGATGCGCCGGTCGGCCAGACGGCGACGCAGCTCCTCGGTGAGCAGATCGACGATGCGCTCGATCTCGGTCAGGGTGAGGGGCTTGAAGAGGACGATGTCGTCGACGCGGTTGAGGAACTCGGGGCGGAAGTTGGCCCGCAGCTCGCGCATGACGAGATCGCGGGCCTCGTCGCGGATCGTCCCCTCGGAGGTGACGCCGTCGAGGAGGAACTGCGAGCCGATGTTGCTCGTCATGATGATGACGGTGTTCTTGAAATCGACGGTGCGCCCCTGGGAATCGGTCACCCGCCCGTCGTCGAGGATCTGCAGCAGCACGTTGAAGACGTCGTGGTGCGCCTTTTCGATCTCGTCGAAGAGGATGACGCTGTAGGGCTTTCGCCGCACCGCCTCGGTGAGCTGCCCCCCTTCCTCGTACCCGACGTAGCCGGGAGGGGCGCCGATCAAGCGGCTTACCGTGTGTTTCTCCATGTACTCGGACATGTCGATGCGCACGATGTTCTCCTCGGTGTCGAAGAGGGTCGCCGCCAGGGTGCGGGCGAGCTCGGTCTTGCCGACCCCCGTGGGGCCGAGGAAGATGAAGGAGCCGATGGGGCGGCGCGGGTCCTTGATGCCGGCGCGGGCGCGGATGACGGCGTCGGCGACGAGCTGCACCGCCTCGTCCTGTCCGATGACCCGCTTGTGCAGGATCTCATCGAGCTTCAGGAGCTTCTCGCGCTCCCCTTCGACCAAGCGGGTGACGGGGATGCCGGTCCAGCGCGAGATGATCTCGGCGATCTCCTCTTCGGTCACCTCTTCGCGCAGCAGGCGCGGCCCCTCCTCGCTCTTCCCGGCCTCCCCGGCCTTGCGAAGATCGGCTTCGAGCTGGGGGAGGCGTCCGTGCTTGAGCTCGGCGGCCCTGTTCAAATCGTAATTGCGCTCGGCGACCTCGATCTGCTGACGCACCTTCTCGATCTCCTCGCGCAGCACCTGAACCTTCTTGATCCCCCCCTTCTCGGCCTCCCACTGGGCGCGAAGGGTGTCCCCCTCGTGGCGCAGCTCGGCGAGCTCGCGCCGCAGCGTCTCGAGGCGCTCGCGGCTGGCGGCGTCCTTCTCCTTCTTGAGGGCCGCCTCCTCGATCTCGAGCTGCATCACGCGCCGGGTGACCTCGTCGAGCTCCTGCGGCAGGGAATCGATCTCGGTGCGGATCGTCGCGCACGCCTCGTCCACAAGGTCGATCGCCTTGTCGGGGAGGAAGCGGTCGGAGATGTAGCGGTTCGACAGCGTCGCCGCCGCCACCAGGGCGCCGTCCTGGATGCGCACCCCGTGGTGCACCTCGAAGCGCTCCTTGAGGCCGCGCAGGATGCTCACGGTGTCCTCCACCGTCGGCTGGTCGACGACGACGGGCTGGAAGCGGCGCTCCAGGGCCGCGTCCTTCTCGATGTACTTGCGGTACTCATCGAGGGTCGTCGCCCCGATGCAGTGCAGCTCGCCTCTGGCGAGCATCGGTTTGAGCATGTTGCCGGCGTCGATGGCCCCTTCGGCCTTACCGGCCCCGACGATGGTGTGCAGCTCGTCGATGAAGAGCAGGATGCGCCCCTCGCTCTCGCGGATCTCGTTCAGCACCGCCTTGAGGCGCTCTTCGAACTCGCCGCGGTACTTGGCGCCGGCGACAAGCGCCCCCATGTCGAGGGCGAAGACGGTCTTGTCCTTCAAGCCCTCGGGGACGTCGCCGCGCACGATGCGGTGCGCCAGCCCCTCGACGATGGCGGTCTTGCCGACGCCGGGCTCGCCGATGAGGACGGGGTTGTTCTTCGTCTTTCGCGACAGGATGCGGATGACGCGCCGGATCTCGGCGTCGCGGCCGATGACCGGGTCGAGCTTCCCCTTCTGGACCTCCTTGACGAGGTCGCGCCCGTACTTCTGCAGCGCCTCGTACGTCCCCTCGGGATCCTGGCTCGTCACCCTCTGGTGCCCGCGCACGGCGGTCAGGGCCTGCAGCAGCCGGTCGCGGGTGATGTTGAACTCCTTGAAGAGACGCCCGGCCGCGGTGGCGGTCCCCTCCTCGAGGAAGGCCATGAGGACGTGCTCGACGCTCACGTATTCGTCGCGCAGACGCTTGGCTTCCTCTTCGGCCTTGATGAGGAGGCGGTTGAAGCGCTGGGTGACATAGATCTTGCCGCTCTCGACGCCGGGCCCCGAGACGCTCGGCCGCTTCTCCAGTTCGCGCTTCAGGGCGGCGGCGAAATTTTCGGCCGACACGTCCATCTTCTCCAGCAGCCGCGGAACGAGCCCCCCCTTTTGCTGCAGCAGCGCCGAGAGGAGGTGCTCGCCGTCGACCTCGATGTGCCCGAGCTTCAGGGCAAGGTTCTGGGCCTCGCCGAGCGCTTCCTGCGTCTTCTGGGTGAGCTTGTTGATGTCCATTCCATACGTCCTTTCGTGAAAGTCGAAGCGCGACTAAGTATATCAACTTCTCCGCCGCTCCGGATGAACCCGCTCCCGGAGTCTTGCCGGCTCCGTCGTCATCCTGAACGATTCAATTGCCGTGCCCGACATAGCCGGACCGATATTCCGTGTTGTTTCGGAATGTTACATCCACATCGAAGATACGGCAACCGCCGTAGCGCCGCGCTTGCGACGTCGCAGAAGAACGGTTGCGACGTCGTCGGTTTCTGTCCCGCTGCGGGACGCCGCTCCGGATGAAAAGCGCAAGGAGGAGCCGTCGGCCTTCATCCCTCCATCGGATATCGTGATAACATGTGCGATAAAGGAGGGCTGAAGATGCCCCGTATCCCCTACCTGCCGAGCGATCTCCACGAGCCGGCGGAGCTGGTGGCCGCCATCCGCGCTCGGCGCGGCGAACGCCTGCTGCACCTCGACCGGATGCTGCTGCACAGCCCCCCCTTCGCCCGGGGGTGGAACGCCTTGCTGGGCGCCGTGCGCGGCGAGCTCGATCTCCCTGCGCGGCTTCGCGAGCTGGCCGTTTGCGCCGTCGCGGTGCTCAACGACGCGGAGTACGAGTTCGCCCATCACGCTCCGGAATTTCTGAAGGCGGGGGGGACGCAGGCGCAGTTGGAGGGGGTTCGGCGGATGGCGCAGGAGGAGCCCGCAGCGCCCCTCTTCGACGCCGCGGAAAGGGCGGTGTTGCGCCTGACGGCCGAGATGACGCGCCGGGTCGAGGTCAGCGAGGCGACGTTCGCCGACGTGCGGGGGGCGCTCGCCGACGAGCGGCAGGTGGTCGAGCTGGTCGGGACGGTGGCGGCCTACAATATGGTCTCGCGCTTTCTGGTGGCGCTGAACATCGCCCCCGAAGAGGGCGTGCGTGATTCTCATCTTCCAACCGACCCATCGAGAAAGGAGCCCCCGAATGGCCGATGAGAGTAATTTTCGCGTTCTGCACACGATGATCCGGGTCCTCGATCTGGAGCGCAGCCTCGATTTCTACACCCGGATTCTGGGGATGAAGCTGCTGCGCAAAAACGATTATCCGGGCGGCGAGTTCACGCTGGCCTTCGTCGGCTACGGCGACGAGAAATCCGAGGCGGTGATCGAACTGACGCACAACTGGGGGCGCACCGAGCCGTACGTCATCGGCGACGGTTTCGGTCATGTCGCCATCGGCGCCCGGGACATCTACGCCCTGTGCGACGCGCTGAAGAAGGCGGGGGGAAAGGTGGTACGCGAGCCCGGCCCGATGAAGCACGGCACGACCCACATCGCCTTCGTCGAAGACCCGGACGGCTACAAGATCGAACTGATCCAGGTGGGCTGAGCGCCCGCCTTGACATGTGAGCCGCGACCCCAAAGGTGAATACCCGGAGTCTTTCTTTCTCAGGGATTTCGCGGCTCTTCGGAGAGCTCTTCGCGACTTAGCCCGAGCTTCTCCATGTAGCGGTAGAGGGTGGCGCGGTGGACGCCGAGGAGGCGGGCGGCGCCGGCGAGGTTCCCACCCGCGGCCCGGTAGGCGTGGCGGATCTCGTCGGCGTCGAGCTCGGCGGGGCGGGTCGAGTGGCGCGACAGGGGGCGGATCTCCAGGGGCGCCGACAGCGACGCGTCGGACAACAGGCGGTGTTCTGTCGTCAGGGGATAGGGGGGCGCGACGGCCGACGCAGAGATGCGCTCCAGCGACTCGACGCTCCACCCGCCGGGGGCGAAATCGCGTCGTTCGCGCACCCACTCGCTGAAGGCGCGCACGCCGATCACCTCGGCCTGCGTCTCGACGTAGACGCGCTCCAGAACGTTGCGCAGCTCGCGCACGTTCCCCGGCCACAGGTACGACTGCAGCAGCTCCAGCGCCTCGGGGGTGAGGCGCTCGATGCGCCGGCCGTATTTGCGGTTGAAGATCTGGAGGAAATGGGAGACGAGGGAGGGGATGTCTTCGGTGCGCCGGCGCAAGGGGGGGATGTGGATGCGCAACACCGAGAGGCGGTGATAGAGATCGGCGCGAAATCTCCCCTGACCCACCGCCTGCTCCAGCGCCACGTTGGTGGCGCAGACGATGCGCACGTCGACGCGCTGCTCGTGCTCGGCGCCGACCCGCTCGATGACCCCTCCCTCCAGCACCCGCAGCAGCTTCGCCTGGGTGTGCAGCGGCATGTCGCCGATCTCGTCGAGAAAGAGGGTGCCGTTGTGGGCGCGCTCGAAGCGCCCGCGGTGGGTGCGCAGCGCCCCGGTGAAGGCCCCCTTCTCGTGGCCGAAGAGCTCCGACTCGAGAAGCTCCTCGGAGATCGCCGAGCAGTTCACCGCCACGTAGGGGCCGCCGCGCCGGGGGCTCTCCTCGTGCAGGGCGCGGGCGACGAGCTCCTTGCCGGTGCCGGTCTCGCCGGTGATGACGACCGCCGCGTCCGAAGGGGCGTAGAGGGAGATCTTGCGCGCGACCTCGGCAAGGGCCGCACTCCCCCCCACCAGCCCGTGCATGGAGACCGCCTCGGGGGGCGCCTCGGCGCGGCGGAAGCTGAAGGCGACGGTGCGTCCGCGGTAGTCGTCGGTGAGCCCGCCGGGGCTCACCAGCGCGCTCAGGACGACGGGCTTCTCAGCGCCGAAGCGCACCCGCACCTCCGGCAGGGGCTCCTCGCGCTCCAGCGCCTCCTGCGCCAGCTCCGTCAGGGGGGGAAGGGCCTCGGGGAAGAGGCGCTGCACGAAGAGCCCCTTCGCCTCTGCGGCGTCCATGCCGGCCAGGCGCGCCAGGTGCGGCGCCACGCGCAGCACCCTCCACCTCTCCCCGTCGGTGGCGACCACCAGATCGGGAGAGGGGGCGGGGAGCTGATCGTTTTTTTGGATGAAGGGATCGGCGCACATGGCGCTAATTTAACCCCTCCAACCCACAAGCGCAAGGGAATCAGCAAGTACAGGGGTTTAGGGGTTTAGGCGTACGGCCTAACTTTCCTTCAGCCTGCCCTTGCTACAGCCTGCCTCTAATAGGTGTGTCTAACGATTTCCCCCTCGATCATATAGATCACATCCTCGGCGATGTTGGTGGTCAGGTCGGCGATGCGCTCCAGGTGGCGCGACACCGAGATGTATTGAATCAGGGCGTCGAGGCGCTCGGGGTGTTGCCGGATCTGGTTCTTGACCAGCGTGTAGTTGTGCTTGTGCATGGCGTCGACCTCATCGTCGAGGGTGCAGACCTCGCGGGCGAGCTCGGTGTCGAGGTTGACCAGGGCGGTCAGGCTCTTGCCGAGCATCGCCCCGACCTTGGCGCCCAGCCCCTCCAGGTCGAAGGGGACGGGGATGCGCCCCACCGAGGCGAGCCCCACGGTGCGCTGCGCGACGTTGACGGACAGATCCGAGATCCTCTCCAGGTCGTTGTTGATCTTTAGGACCGCCACGATGAAGCGCAGGTCTGTGGCCACTGGCTGGTGCAGGGCGAGGATCTTCAGGCACTCCTCCTCCAGATCGACCTCCATCTCGTTGACCTGCTCGTCCCCCTTGACGACGTTCTCGGCCAGGACCACATCCATCCGCTCCAGCGAATGGAGCGCCTGCTGATAGCACTCCTCCACCACCGCCGACAGGGCGAGGATCATCTTCTTGAGTTTTTCCAACTGGCGCTGCATGTGCTGGGTCATGTAGGGACCTTTCTATTATTCTTTGGATCTAAAAGTCTGATTTACCGCGGAGAACGCGGAGCTCGCGGAGAAAACCGTGAAATCTTTTCGCTCCTCTGCGCGTCCTCCACGCTCTCTGCGGTGAGAATTTGTTTCTCTACCCGAACCGCCCGGTGATGTAGTCCTCGGTCTGCCTGCTCCGGGGCTTCTTGAAGATCTGGCGCGTCTCGCCGAATTCGATGAGCTCGCCGAGAAAGAGATAGGCGGTGTAGTCGGCGACGCGCGCGGCCTGCTGCATGTTGTGGGTGACGATGACGATGGTGTACTCCTTCTTCAGCTCGTGGATCAGGTCCTCGATCTTGGCGGTGGCGATGGGGTCGAGGGCGCTGCACGGCTCGTCGAGGAGGATGATCTCGGGCTCGATGGCGATGGCGCGGGCGATGACGAGGCGCTGCTGCTGCCCGCCGGAGAGGCCGAAGGCGTTGTGGTGGAGGCGGTCCTTGACCTCGTCCCACAGCGCGGCGCTTCGCAGCGAGCGCTCCACCGCCTCGTCGAGAACCTGGCGGTTCTTGATCCCCTGCAGACGCAGCCCGTAGGCGACGTTTTCGTAGATCGACTTGGGGAAGGGGTTCGGCTTCTGGAAGACCATCCCGACCCGGCGGCGCAGCTCAGGGACGTCGATGCCGGGGCGGTAGATGTTCTCGCCGTGCAGCAGAACCTCCCCCTCGATGCGGCAGATGTCGATGAGGTCGTTCATGCGGTTGAAGCAGCGCAGCAGCGTCGACTTGCCGCAGCCGCTCGGGCCGATGAAGGCGGTGACGCGCTTCTCCGGAATCCGCAGGTCGATCCCCTTGAGGGTCGCCTGCTCGCCGTAGTAAAGCTTGAGGTTGTTGACCTCGAGACAGACGCTCTCTGAATCGAGTACATTTTTCATCGTCGGCACGGGGCGCGCTTCCTTGCGGGCGGAGATCTGTTCGGCAATGGCCTGGGTCTGCATGATCTGCTCTTTCAGTTCGAGTTGTCCGATGGTCGTCAAAATGACAATGGAACGCGGATCCTCGCGGAAAAGGCTCTGATAAAAATCTGATTTAAGGTCTTAGATCTTGAGATCAGATTCTGATCCGCGCGCATCGGATTTTATCCGCGTTCGATTTGGATTTTTCTCCCCTCCTTTTTCACTTCGTCCTATTCCTCAATCCGACTCACTGCGGTACTTCTCCCTCAGATGATTGCGCAGCCCCACCGCCGCCAGGTTCAGCGCGACGATGATCACCACCAGGGTGAGGGCGGTGGCGTAGACGAGGGGGCGGGCCGCCTCGACGTTGGGGCTCTGGAATCCGACATCGAAGATGTGGAACCCCAGGTGCATGATCTTGCGCTCCATGTGGATGAAGGGGAAGTTCCCGTCGATGGGGAGGGTCGGCGCCAGCTTGACGACCCCCACCAGCATCAGCGGCGCCACTTCGCCGGCGGCGCGGGCGATGGCGAGGATGAGCCCCGTCATCATCGCCGGGGTCGCCAGGGGGACGACGACCCGCCAGAGCGTCTCGGCCTTGGTGGCACCCAGGGCGAGGCTCCCTTCGCGAATGGTGCGCGGGATGCGGGCGAGCCCCTCCTCGGTGGCGACGATGACGACGGGCAGGGTCAGCAGCGCCAGCGTCAGCGAAACCCAGAAGAGCCCAGGCGTGCCGAAGGTCGGCGCGGGGAGCGCTTCGGGGTAGAGGAGGCGGTCGATGTTGCCGCCGACGAAGTAGACGAAGAAGCCGAGGCCGAAGACGCCGAAGACGATGGAGGGGACGCCGGCCAGGTTATAGACCGAGATGCGGATCAGGCGCAGCAGCGGCCCCTGCTTGGCGTACTCGCGCAGGTAGATGGCGGCGAGGATGCCGAAGGGGGTGACGATGATCGACATGACGAAGACCATCGTCACGGTGCCGAAGATGGCGGGGAAGATCCCGCC
>JBJHBH010000078.1:0-16755 GCA_050485365.1 Desulfuromonadales bacterium
GAGTTGAAATTGTGCGCCCTGCGGTCGCCGGAGGTGACGCTCAGTCGGAAATAGTTGAACGCGATTTCAATGTCGCCGGCGGTGATCATGGCGCTGTTGATGCCGCCGAGAATTTTTCCGGAATTCACGTTGACGGTGTTGCCCCTGACGGTCAGCCGAGCGGTGCGGTATTTCGGGGCGATGGCCGCCAGGGCGCTTCGCGTGTTGTGAATGTAGTTCCCCTCGATCAGCGTCTTGTGAGTGTCGTAGAGGCTCCCGATGGCGGAGACCCACTGGCCGCCGAAGTTCCTGAACTCGTTGTCCTGAATGACGAAGAAGAATCCCGGGTTGGACGGATCGGCCGTCGCGAAGACGAAGCCGAAGTTGTTGTTGCTCGAATTGGTGGAGGTCAGGTCGTTCCAGGTGGAGCGACGAATCGTCTGATAGTGGTGACGGTTCGTCGTCATCACGCCGTAATCCCGAAAGCCGGTGAAGTGCAGGTTGTCGAGATAAAGAGCGGTGCTGTTGGTGGACCAGTCGGTGCGAAGGAATCGCCCGTTGCCGGTAATCGTGGCGGTCTCGCCCGGATAGCCGATCCAGGCGTGCGGCTTGCCTCGAAGGCTCAGCTCGCCCGAGCCGGTGGGGAGCGAATAGTTCCCCCCCCGGAAATAGACGATATCGTTCTGCCCTGCGCCGCTGTTCATCAACGCCGAGATGGAGCTGAAAGGCTGGGTGATGCTCCCCGTCTGCGTCCCCGAGTATTTCGAGTCGACGAAGACGAAGCCGTTCGTCGTCACGTTGATCGACCACGACGTCGACACCGTCGTCCCCGCGCTGTCGGTCACTCGGAGGGTGATGGGCCCCGCGCTCGCCTGGGGATTGGGCCAGCGGATCTCGCCGGTCGAGGAGTTGACGGTCATGCCGGAAGGGGCGTTGCTGAGGCTGTAGGTGAACGGATAGAGCCCGCCGATCACCGCCGCACGGATGTTGTACTCAATGCCGGGATAGGCCCTGAAGATACGGTTGGTGGCGGGAATGGCCGGATTTCCCGTGCCGGCGGGTTTGATGTTGATGATCTCCAGCGGATAATTCGCCTTCGAGTAGGCCGGCGTTGAAAAGAGCATGAACACCAGCAGGGCCGGTATCATTGCGAGGATGTATAAGGGTTTGAACGGATTCCTTGCGGACATGTTGTCTTCTCCATTTGGTACGGGAGCCGTCCCGTGAGATATCGACGGGGACTGCCGTGTTCAACTTAATGATACAGATCTTTTTCTGCAATTGGCGAAATCTAATCTCTTCTCGCTCGAAGCCTACTTGATCCGCTTGACCTTGGGCGCTCTCAGCTGACCGGGCGGGGTCGGGCGCTCGTCGTTCGGATTGCCGGGGCCCGCGACGGTACAGACTTCGCCCGACAGAGGGCTGTCCATCCCCGAGGTGTTGTAGGCCGATACGGCGAAGCACCAGGTCGTGTCATCGTCGAGCCCCATGATCTGGAACGAGGTGAGATTGCCGACGGTGATGGGAGAGGGGCCCTGAACGGCGCCGCTGCCGTTGAAAGACGAGCTGTCGGCCGCCTTGTAATGGACCTTGTAGCCCGCGATATCGGATTCGGTGTTGGCGTCCCAGGCGAGGGAGACGTTCTGGGCGAAGGCCGGGGCGGCCGTCAGCAGGAGGCAGAGCGCGGCGGCTGCGAGGATCTTTATTCTTTTCATCGTTTTTCCTTCCATGGTCATTTAATGGCGCCGGTGACGCCAAGGGCGACTCTGATCAGTGCGCTTCGGTCGAAAAGCTGTTGACCAGGCTCTTCGTTTCGACCCCGTCGGCGTGAACCGCCACCACCTGCCAGTAATAGGTCGTCGAGGGCTCCAGGTTGAGAATGGTGACCGAGGTCTCGACGATATCGTCGAGCACCTCCACCTTTTCGAGATCCCACTGCAGATCGGTGCCGATGGGTGCGAAGTCGTAGTGTTCGCTGCCGTCGCCGCAGCCGCTCGCCACAAGGATGAACGAGGCGAGGATGAGGGGCGCGATGAATCTCATGCGTCTGCGCGAAGAGATGCCGAATCCTGCCAGAGCCAGGACGGACATGCCGGCGAAGAGGGCGCCTCCGGGATAGGCCAGAGCGATCGCCGAGCCGTCCAGAGCCGACGCGTCGGTCGTGTAGGCGAGCTTGTAGTAGACGACCTCGTCGATGGCCGGCGGAGCCTCCCAGGCGAAGTCGACCGCCTTGGGAGAGACCAGGGCAGCGGCGTCGGGGAAGCTGACGACCGGCGTCCAGTGGCTGGCGATGATGTTCGAAAATTCGCTCTCGTCGCCCCAGGCGTCGTAGGCGGTGACGGCGAAGTAAAAGACCTGTCCGCGAAGTCCGCTGACGGTGCTGTCGAGCGAAAGGCCGATGTCGATGGGGGAGGCTCCCTGGTCGGCCCCCTTGCCGTCGAAGGGACCGTCGGGGGTGCCGGCCCGGTAGTAGATGCGGTAGCCTGCGATGTTCGGGTCGTCGTCGGCTTCGAGCTGCAGGCGGATGTCCTTCGCCCAGGCCCCGGCCGACAGGGTCAGAATCAGCAGGGGGAGTGCAATCAGATGGAAATACAGCCGGTTTCTCTTTTTCACGTTACGCTCCTTTTTCATTTGGGTTCCCCTCCTCCCGGCAAGGCGTGCCGGGCTTGAAAACTTTTGTTTAAACGAATATTTACGCGGTGGTGCAGACGATGTGAGGCTTGGAGCAATCCCCATACCACAATCGGTATGTGGCCGATTTGACAGGATCGAGGGGATGCGAATGAAAACTTTGGTTTCGAAGGGGGGCCATGCAGGCGGGACAAAAATGGGTATCGGGCGCGGCGATATCGCTGGAGGTGGTCGCGCGTTGCGCTCAACTGTCCGAAGTTTCACGGGCTTTACACTAAGAGGATCCGATACGGTGAAGGGTGCCCCGTCTATCGCGAGGCGGGAGGTTTCCGGGGAGAGCGTTGCGAGGGGCGGTTGATTTCAGGGAATTGTATGATATTGAAAAGTGTTAATTAATTAGATCTTTTTTGTCGACGGACGCATCATGCGAATCTGCCATATCGTTTCAGGCGATCTCTGGGCCGGAGCGGAGGTGATGGCGTATCACCTGCTCGCAGGGCTCGCCTCAAACTCCGAGCTCGATCTCTGTGTCGTTGTGCTCAACGAGGGGCGTCTCGCTCACGAGCTGCGCGAGAGGGGGGTGTGCGTGCATGTGGTGGAGGAGCGCCGCGCCACCATCGGCCGGATCGCCGTGCGCATCGCTGCCCTTTTACGTCACGATCCGCCCCACCTCATCCACGCGCACCGATACAAGGAAAACGTTCTCGCCTTCGTAGTGTCGCGTTGGTTTTCCGGCGTGCGCCTTGTCTCCACCCAGCACGGCCTCCCCGAAGGGGCACCCGGGGCGTTGCGCCGCGACGACTTCAAGCGGCGTCTCAACGAGCTCGTCCTCAAGCGGTTCTTCCGGACGGTGGCGGTGTCGCGAGATATCCGCTCGCACCTGATCGAGCACCGCGGATTCAGCCCCGGCGCGGTTTCGGTCATCCACAACGGCGTCGTCGTCCCCCCGCTCTGCGCCCGACAGCGGCGCAAAGGGGCATTTGTGATCGGCTCGTCGGGGCGGCTCGTTGCGGTGAAGGACTATCCGCTGATGGTGCGGGTCGCCCGGGAAATGGCGGACCAAGGGGTCGATGTGCGCTTCATGCTGGCGGGGGAGGGGCCGGAGCGATCGGGGTTGGAGAGACTGATTGCCGCCCGAGGGCTGCAGGATCGGTTCGAGCTGTGCGGTCACCTCGATGCGATGGAGCGGTTTTACGGCACCATCGATCTCTACCTGAACACCTCGCGGCACGAGGGGATTCCGATGACGATCCTCGAAGCGATGGCGCACGGCCTGCCGGTGGTGGCGCCGCGGGTCGGCGGAATCGGGGAGATCGTCGAAGACGGCCGGGAAGGCTTTCTCGTCGACGGTCGCGATCCGGCGGCGTTCGCCCGCCGGTGTCTCGATCTGCAGGGGGACGAGGCGCTCTGGAAGCGGATGTCGCCGGCGGCCCACCACCGGGCGCGTTCGCAGTTCTCGGTGCAGAGAATGACGGTGGAGTACGGCCGCCTCTATCGCGAGGTGCTGGAAAGGCGCAAGGGCGAAACGGACGGGCGCGACGAAGCCGCTTCCGTCGCCGGGAGAGGGGTGAGATGACGGAGGCACTTTTGTGGGGCTCGGTCCTGCTCGTTGCCCACGCCTATTTCGGCTACCCCTTCACCCTGCACGTTGTGGGGCGATTCAAGAAACGGCGGGTGGAGAAGAGAGACATCCTTCCGCCGGTGACGCTCGTCATCGCCGCCTGCAACGAAGAGAGGCGCATCCGCGAAAAGCTCGACAACACCGTCGCCCTCGACTATCCCCGCGACCGGCTGCAGGTCGTCGTCGCCTCCGACGGCTCCACCGACGCGACGAACGCCATCGTCGAGGAGTATGGAGGGCAGGGGATCGAGCTTCTTGCCCTGCCGGAGCGCAAGGGGAAGGAGAACGCGCAGAAAGAAGCGGTGGCGCGCGCCCGGGGGGAAGTGATCGTCTTCTCCGACGTGGCGACGCGCATCGAGCCGGACGGCTTGAGGAAAATCGTCTCCAACTTCGGCGACCGATCCGTCGGGTGCGTCAGCAGCGTCGATCGCGTCATCGGCCGCGACGGCAAGCCGTGCGGCGAGGGGTTCTATGTGCGCTACGAGATGTGGCTGCGGGATCTGGAGTCGCGGGTCCACTCGCTGGTGGGGCTCAGCGGCTCGTTTTTCGCCGCCCGCAAGGAGGTCTGCCGCGATTTTTCGGCCGACATGCAGAGCGATTTTCGCACCGTCCTCAACAGCATGCGCCTCGGGCTGCGGGGGGTCAGCGACGCCGACTCCGTCGGCTACTATCTCGACATCGCCGACAGCCGCCGCGAGTTCGACCGCAAGGTGCGAACCGTTCTGCGCGGCCAGACGGTCTTCTTTCGGCACCTCGAATTTTTGAATCCCCTTCGCTACGGTCTCTTCGCGTACCAGTACCTCTGCCACAAGCTGCTGCGCTGGCTCGTTCCGGTTTTTCTCGTCACGTCGCTTGCGGCAAACGCGATGCTGGCTCCCGTCTCCCCGTGGTATCTGGGGCTTCTGGTCGGGCATCTCACTTTCTACGGCATCGCACTCTGGGGATGCTCCCGGAAGGTCCAGCCGGATCACCCGCTGTTGAAGATCCCCCTCTATTTCATGACGGTCAACGCCGCGATTCTTGTCGCATGGTGGCGCTATCTTCGGGGGGGGCGTCTGGTCATGTGGGCGCCGACGCAGAGATGAGGGAGAAAGGACGCGGCATGGCGCAAGCGGAGGAAATCAACCGACTTGAATGCAGTCCGATGGGAGAGGAGTCGATGGGATTCGACATCAAGATCGATCGGGGCAGGGATGGATTGGAGCGGCTGGCCGGGACGTGGGAGCGGCTCGCTTCCCGATCGGGGAGACAGCATTTTTTTGAATCGTGGTGGTACTACCGCGCCTGTCTCGGCGCCTTGGAGAGTTCCGGCGATCATTTCTGGTTCGTGTCGGTCCTCGATGGCGGCGAGGTCAAGGTCATACTCCCGCTGGAGCAACGCACCGTGCGCCGCGCCGGAATGTCGATCAAGGCGTTGGGATCGCCCCGAAGCATCTATATTCCGTTTTGGGACTGGATCGGAGAGCCGGGCGAGGAAGGGGCGCGGCTTCTGGTCGCCGTCTTCGATGCGACGCAAGGCGCGACGTTGCCCTGCGACATGATGCAGTTCGGGGCCGTCTTCATCGATTCTTCCTTTCGGCAGGCGGCCGAGGGTCTCGAAGGGTACCGGGGCTTCGAGCGCAAGGCGGCCCCTTCATGCAACTATCTTTGCGTCGACGGTGCGCAGGACCCCCTTGGGTCCCTCTCCCGGAACTTTCGGGGCAATCTGCGCAAAGCGCGAAACAAGCTCAAGGCGCTGTCGTCCGTTTCGATCGAACGTTTCACCGAGGGGCCGGGGCTACAGGAGGCGTTGGCGCGCTTTGTCGAACTGGAAGCCTCGGGGTGGAAGGGGGCCGAGGCGTCGACGATCCGTGACAAGCCGGAGGTTCGACGGTTCTACGAGCGCCTTCTCGAAGAGTATGCCCGTGATGCCGAAGGGGGCTGCCACATCAACGAGCTCGTCGTCGACGGCCGAACGATCGCCGGCCAGCTCTGCCTTCGCATGAGGGACACGCTCTACATCCTGAAAATCGCCTACGATGAGGATTTCAAAAAGATGGCGCCCGGAAATATGCTCCTGGAGTGGCTCATCGAGTCGTGCTGCTCGGATGCGACGATGCGCTATCTGAGCTTTGTTTCCGAGTACCCCTGGCAAGAAGACTGGAACCCCCGGGCTCTGGCGTGCGAGGAGATGAAATTCTACGCCGCGAGCACCCTGGGAAGGGTTCTGCGGCTGAAAAGTTATGGGCAGAAAGTTCTGGGAGTCAACACGTCGGCATGAGCGTCTGGGGCCGACAAAGAAAGATTGCGCTGCGATGATCGAGAAGAGCTACCGCCACTGGGCCCACCATGTGCTTTTGGCGAGCCTTGCCGCGCTGATGGTCGGCGTCGGCCTCGTCGTTGCGGTGCTCGGGCTTGAAGGTGAGACGGGCGACGAGAACCGCATCGCGTCCGCAGACGCCCTTGTCCTTATGGCAGGCGCCTCCCACGAGCGCCTTCCGACCGTCGCGCGGCTCTATCACGAAGGGGTCGCGCCGAGAATTTTGCTCACCAACGACGGAATACGCGGCGCCTTCTCACGCGAGCACCAGCGCAACCTCTACCATGTCGAGTGGGACGAGGTTGCGCTGCTCAAGCGGGGCATACCCCCCGAGGCGATCGCCAAGCTCCACTTCATCGCCAGCGGCACCGTCTACGATGCGCTCAACACTCGCGCCTTCGTCCGCGCCGACGGTTCGATACGTTCGCTTCTGGTCGTCACCTCCGACTACCACACGCGGCGAACCCTCTGGAGCTTCGAGCAGGTCTTTGCCGACGACGCGGTGACGATCGGGGTCGTTGCCGCCGACAGCCCGCAGCGAGGGGCAGGAGAGCGTTTTCGAATCCACGGCGTCGAGTTGCTGAAATCGGTCGTTTACCGGATCTGGCACCGCGTCCATCCTGCCACGTTTCGAGGAGAAACCGCTTGAGAGTCATCAATGTCGCAGGGGCGCGGCCCAATTTCATGAAGATCGCCCCCATCATCGAGGAGATGAACCGATACCGTGGGCGGATCGACCCGCTCCTCGTCCACACCGGCCAACACTATGACGAGCGGATGAGCAAGGCGTTCTTCGACGACCTCGGCATCCCGAAGCCCGACATCAACCTGGATGTCGGCTCGGGCTCCCACGCCGAGCAGACCGCCCGGGTAATGGTCGAATTCGAGAAGGTCTGTCTGGAAAAACGCCCCGATCTGGTCGTCGTGGTGGGCGACGTCAACTCGACGATGGCATGCACCATCACCGCCAAGAAGCTTGGCATCAAGGTCGCCCATGTCGAGGCCGGCCTTCGCTCGCGCGACATGTCGATGCCCGAGGAGATCAACCGCCTGTGCACCGACGTGCTGTGCGACTACCTCTTCACTACGGACCGATTCGCCGACGAGAATCTTCTGGCCGAAGGGGTGCCGAAGGAGAAGATCTTCTTCGTCGGCAACGTCATGATCGACACCCTGCTCAAGCACAGGGAGATGGCCAGGGGGCTGGGCCTGATCGGTCGAATGGGCTTGAAGGCGGGAGGTTACGCCGTCCTGACGATGCACCGCCCCTCGAACGTCGACGACCCCGCCGTTTTGGGCGGCCTGATGGAAGCGATCCTCGAGATCGCCGACCAAATCCCCGTCATCTTCCCCATTCACCCAAGAACCCGAAAGATGCTCGAGGCTTCAGGTTTCCATTCAAAATTCAAAATTCAAAATTCAAAATTGAAGTTCGTAGAGCCTCTCGGCTATCTCGAATTCCTCCACCTCACCATGCATTCAAGAATGGTTCTCACCGACAGCGGGGGTTTACAGGAGGAGACGACCGTCCTCGGCATCCCGTGCATCACCCTGCGCAACAACACCGAGCGGCCCATCACCTGCGAGGTCGGCACCAACTTCCTCGTGGGGAACCGGCCGGAGAAGGTGCTGGAGTGCGCGCGGAAGATTCTGGGAGGGGAGACCCCGAAGGGGCGGATTCCGGAGAAGTGGGACGGCAAGGCCGCGCAGAGGATCGTGCGGGTGTTGGTGGAGGCGATGTAGACCAGTGATCGGGCTGACCCTCTCCGTCATCGCCATCGCCCTGGGCGCCTCATTCGCCGCCTTCATTCTCATCAAGGGACGGGGAGAAGGGATTCGGGGGTGGGTGCCCGCGGCGGCGCTCCTGGTGGTGGCGGCGCTGGAGCTGTGCGACCGGATGGCCTTGCTGCGTGTCGAGCAGTGGCTTTTCTGGAAGCAGGGGGCCCTTTGGGCCGAATCGCTTCTGCCGGGGGTGTGGCTCCTTTTCGCGCTGAGCTTCGCCCGGCAGGGGCGGATGCGCGACCTGCCGTGGGTGCCGCGTCTCTTTTTGGCCCTCGCCCTGATCTTTCCGGCTGCGGTTCTCTTCGTCCCCGTCGAGTCGTTCTTCTTCTCCCCCGACTTCGGTGAGGAGCGCCTCCTGTTTCTCGGGCGCTGGGGGTATTTCTTCAGCGTCGCGCTGCTGCTGTACTTTGTCTACATCCTCATGCAGTTGGAGCGCACCCTCGTCTCGACGCCGCGAAACGTGCGCTGGCGGGGGAAATTCGAGCTGATCGGCGCCGGCACCCTGCTGGTGGCGCTGCTCATCTATTACAGCCAGGGGCTGCTGCACAAGACGATCGACATGCATCTGCTTCCGCTGCGCTCGGTGGCGCTGTCGGCGGCGGTGGTGATGATGGGGTGGTCGCGCCTTCGGCGCGCCGAGGCACCGGCCATTCGCGTCTCGCGCGAGATGGCCTATCGATCGGTCGTCGTTCTGGCGGTCAGCCTCTATCTTGTGGGGCTGGGGCTGTTCGGCGAGGGGATGCGGTATCTGGGCGATGCGCAGCGGCGCTCCATCCTGATGATCGCAGGGCTCTTCGGAGGGATCGCCGTGGTGACGGTTTTTCTCTCGGAGATCGCCCGACGCAAGATCCGCGTCTTCTTGCACAAGAACTTCTACCGCGAGAAGTACGACTACCGCGAACAGTGGCAGCGCTTCACCCGCAAGCTCTCCGGCGCCGGAAACCGCGAGCAGCTCTACAGGGCCGTCCTCGCCTTCTTCGCCGACACCTTCTCCGTGCGCGGGGCCGCTCTTTTCTTGCGCGACGGCGACGACTACCGGCCGGTGTCGTCGGATGGATTCGATGCGCTCGCTCAAAGCTTCGGCGCCGACAGCGCCCTGGTGCGCTCCTTCGGAGAGGAAGGGTGGATCTTCAACCGCCGGGACGCTCCCCCCGGGATCGAGGCCGAGTGCGGCGCCTTCCTGGCGCGATACGACGTCTCCTTCGTCGTGCCGCTTCGCTTCGACGGATCGATCGAGGGGTTCGTCGCCCTCGGCCGCTCCATCGACGAGGCCGAGGAGTACACCTTCGAGGATTTCGATCTGATGAAGATGCTCGCCCTGCAGGCGACCTCGACCATCCTCAGCACGAACCTGACCGAGCAGCTGGCCCAGGCGCGGGAGATGGCGGCCATCGGCAAAGTCTCCGCCTTCGTCCTGCACGATCTGAAGAACCTCGTCTCGAATCTGTCGCTGGTGGTCGACATCGCCCGCGACAATGTCGACGACCCCGAATATCGTGAAGACATGCTGGCGACCCTGACGGTCACCGTCGGCAAGATGAAGGGACTCATCTCGCGGCTGAAGAACATGGAAGAGAAGTCGGGGCTGCAGCGGCGTGCGTGCGATCTGCAGGAGACGATCCGCGAAGGGGTCCGGCATGTGGGGGCGCCGCTGATCGTGCAGGGCGAGCGGGTCTGGGCGCACATCGACCCGGTCGAGATCCAGAAGGTCGCCCTCAATCTCGTTTTGAACGCCGCCGAGGCGGGGCAGGGTCTGCCGGTGCGGATCGAGACGGGGGAGGCCGGGCGCCCCTTCTTTCGCGTTCGCGACGAGGGGTGCGGCATGAGCGAGGAGTTCATCCGCAAGCGCCTCTTTCGCCCCTTCGAGACGACCAAGGCCACAGGGTTCGGCATCGGTCTGTACCAGAGCAAGGTCATCGTCGAGGCGCACGGGGGGAGCCTCGACGTCAAAAGCGCAGCAGGGCAGGGGACGGAGATCACCGTCTGGCTGCCGGAGGTGCCGAAGCACCATCCCCAAGCCGGGAGCCGGAACCCGGGAGTCGAGAGGGAGAAGCTGACTTCTCCGGACGCGGCATAGGACTGAACACGACGCATTTGGCGCTTTTTGCTCACCCATCCCCAGTTTTGCTTTCTAGCGAGAGTATCATAGGTTGAGTGTATGGAAAAACTTCTGGTCGTCGACGACAGCGAAGAGATCCGCAGGCAACTGCGCTGGGGGCTCAAGGACTATCAGGTGATTCAGGCCGGCTGTGTGCGCGAGGCGCTGTCGGCCTTCGAGCAGCATCGACCCAAGGTGCTCACCCTCGATATGGGGCTCCCTCCCGACGCGCACGGCCCGACCGAAGGGCTTAGGGCGTTGGACGAAATACTGCGGCGCGCTCCCCAGACGAAGGTGATCGTGGTGACCGGGCAGGACGAGCGCGGCGTGGCGCTGCAGGCGGTGCATCTGGGCGCCTACGACTTCTACCAGAAGCCGATCGACCTGGGGGAGTTGAAGATGATCGTGCGGCGCGCGTTTCAGCTCGCATCCCTCGAAGAGGAAAACCTCCGGCTCAGGGCGAGGCGGCAGGGGGAGAGCGAAACGTACGGGCTTTACGGCCAGTGCCCCCAGATGCAGACGGTCTTCGGAACCATCGGCAAGGTGGCCGCCTCCGACGTCCCGGTACTGATCCTGGGTGAGAGCGGCACCGGCAAGGAGCTTGTGGCCAAGGCCGTGCACAACGAGAGCCGCCGCTGCCAGGGGCCTTTCATCCCCCTGAACTGCGGGGCGATCCCCGAAAACCTTCTCGAATCGGAGCTCTTCGGCCACGAAAAAGGGGCCTTCACCGGCGCCCAGAACCGCGTGCAGGGGAAGGTCGAGTTCGCCCGCGACGGCACCCTCTTTCTCGACGAGATCGGCGAGCTCCCCCTGCAACTGCAGGTCAAGCTCCTGCGGTTTTTGCAGGAGAAGAAGATTCAGCGCCTCGGCGGCAGGGAGGAGATCCCCGTCGATGCGCGAATCATCGCGGCCACCAACCTCGACGTCGCCGATGCGATGGCGCAGGGACGTTTTCGCGAAGACCTCTATTACCGCATCGGGGTCATCACCATCACCCTGCCGCCGCTGCGCGAGCGCGGCAGCGACATCGCCCTACTCGCCAACCTCTTCTTGCACCGCTTCGCCGAAGGGCAGAGAAAGAAGATCAAGGGATTCAGCGGCGCGGCCCTCGAAGCGCTGCAGCAGCACGACTGGCCGGGCAATGTCCGCGAGCTCGAAAACCGCATCAAGCGCGCCGCCCTCCTCGCCGAAACGCCGATCCTCGAGGCGCAGCATCTCGGGCTCGCCGAACCGGAGTTCCCTCACGAGAGCTTCGCCTTCGAAGGGCTGACCCTGCGCCAGGCCCGCGATCGCCTCGAGAAATCGATGGTGATCGAAACGATGGAGAAGCAGGCCGGCAACATCGTCAAAACCGCCGAAGCCCTCGGCCTCAGCCGCCCGGCGGTCTACGCCCTGATGAAGAAGCACGGGCTGTATTTTTCGTGAGATGCCAACCGAATACGTCTGCAGTTGTTGTCCAGCGCTCCTGTCCACCCCCGCGCATGGAACTAAAGTTGTAATAAAATCAGGTTTTTAGTCTTCCATTTTTTGTCAACTTCCTACGGCATCTCCCGGAACCTTTTTTCAGCCCCCCCCTCCTGAGCTCATGTTTGCATTCGCTCCGATGCTCCGACTCCCCCATTAAGGTTTTCTTCCTTTCCTGACCGTCGAGTCTTCTCCCATAGATATCTTCCGGTACCCTCAGCAATCGATTTAATTCATTTTTCCTCAGCCTAAGCAGCCGTAAGTTGGCATCTTTCTCGCTCATGGGGATGACGAACCCGTTGCGCCCGAAAAAAAGGAGGTGAAATCGTCGTCGGCGTGGTGCCGACCTTTCGGGTTGGTTGATTTCATTCAAATGATCAAGAATTCAGGAGTACAGAATGTATTCAGGAAGTAAACGATTATCCCTAGTTATCAGTACACTGCTCATTTCACTTTTTGCAATCCTGCCTGGCTGCGGCGGAGGTTCTTCCCCCGACGCTACCGACAACATTTCCACCGGGAGAACCGGCGTCGCCGTCGATCCCTACATCGTGGGCGCCGTTTTCGAAGAGATTCCTGCCAAAGGCGGTTCCGCCCTCCAGGAGTCGACGCCGTCGGACAAGCGCGGCGAGTTCGTCTTCGCCCTCCCTCTTACCGAAGGCTCCCTCCTGCGCATGAAAGACGACGCCCGGGGGATGCACAACGGACTCCCCTACGGCTCGATCCTGAAGCGGGTCGTCGAAGGGGGCGATCTCCAGGTCGTCTCTCCCCTGACCACTTTGCTGGCCAACGGAGTGAGAGCCGAAGAGATTCTGAGCGTTCTGGCCGACGCCGGCGTTCATGGACTACAGGTCGCCGACCTGCGGGCCGACCCGATGGCGCGGATGAAACAGGCCGCCGTCCTCGATGCCGAGGCCCTTCTGCCCCTGCAGGCCAATATCACCGTCAACGCGCTCTTCACCTTGGGCGGGAATTCGGATCTGACCCTTGAGGATCTGACGAGCCGCCGGGGCGAGCTCGCCGAGATCGCCGAAGCGGTGCGCAATACCGTATCGAAAGAGGTCTTCGATCACATTCTCACCAAGGGCGGGCCTGCCATTCTCGGAAACGCCGGATCGATCGGTCGCGATCATGCCATTCGCGCCATGGTCAGCATCATCGATACGGTCGTTGAGGAAAAGATGGCCGATCAGGCCGTCGACGCCATCACCCGGGCCGCCTCGCTTCTGCCTGAAGCCGCCGATCTGGCGCTTATCCATTTCATCAAAGAGAACCGAGGTCATGTCTCGATCGAAGAAGGGATCGACGCGGGCGTTCTTCCCGACGTTCAGGAGGGAGATACCGTCTATCTCGAACTCGCCAAGTGGAAGTGGAAAAGAGCCCCCATCGCCGATGCCGGCCCCGATCAAAATGTGGCCACCGGAGACCTCGTCACACTGGACGGCAGCCGCAGCAGCGACCCCGATCACCACGACGATTCGTTGAAATTCCAGTGGTCCTTTGCCGCCAGACCTTCCGGCAGCCAGGCGACCCTGTCGGGCGCCAATACCGTCAACCCGACCTTCACCGCCGATGTCGAGGGCATGTACCGGATCAATCTCACCGTCTTCGACAACTGGGGAGGCGCGAGCGCGCCCGACAGCGTCACCGTGACGGCTACCGGTTCGACCGAGCCCGCGCCGACCGAACCGACCGAGCCGCCGCCGACCTTGTCGGCGCCTGGAGTCATTCAGTTCAGCTCGGATGTATACAGCGTTGAAGAAAATGCCGGCAAAATCGATATCCCCATCCATCGAGTGAATGGGAGCACCGGTGAGGTATCGGTGCAATGGCGTACGCGAACACACGATGGATACGGTACGGCGGATTGGTCGACAGATTACGGTACGGTCGATTGGACGACGATCACTTTCGCCGCTGGACAGACGAGCAGAACCGTTTCCGTACAGATTCACGACAACAACGTCGTCGATGGGGATAAGACCTTCTCGGTATTGCTGCGCAATCCCACGGGCGGGGCGGTGCTCGGGGATCCCACCAGAGCAACGGTTACCATTCTTGACAATGATGTGGCCTCGGACCCTGAACCTGCTCCCCAGCCAGAACCTGAGCCCGAACCGGCACCTTCTGGGCCGTTAAAAGCGATTCCGGGGATTTTCGGTTTTGGCGTGGAAACGCCAGGTGGCCGTGGTGGCGTCGTCATTCGTGTAAATACCCTTAACGACAACAACAATCCGTTAACTCTCAATGCCGATGGCACTCGCTCCGGTTCGCTTCGTGCGGCATTGAACCATAACGGTCGGCGGATCATCGTATTTGAGGTGTCCGGCAGAATCAATCTTGGAAGTGAGCTGGTTGTCACAAGACCTTTTGTTACAATAGCAGGTCAAACAGCCCCTCCCCCAGGGATAACCATTTATGGAAATGCTTTCAGAATTGCCACAAACGATGTAGTTATGCAACACATCAGAGTCCGGCCGAATAATAATACATCTGCCCAGCTGAACGGACCATTGGGAATCCAGGACTATCACAACAATATTTGGAATGTCGTCATAGATAGATGCACCTTCGGGTGGGGGGCAGATGAAAATATTGCAATTTGGGCGAGTTCTGGAAGGACAATAAATGATATCACCATTAATAATTCAATTATACATGAATCCATAAGGCCATCTGGTCAGGATTCATATGGAATGATATTTGGTGATAGGGTAAAGCGAATTATGACAATGGGCAATCTTATGGTAAGTAATCGAACGAGGAATCCTTTGTATAAGGGAGGCTCTGAAGCCATATTTGCCAACAATATAGTCTATAATGCCGCGCTGGGTGCATTTGTTCTGTTTTCTGATGATTATAATAGTGGTGCTGCAAGAGCTTCGGTTGTAAACAACATTTTTAAACGAGGACCTTCGGGAAGCCCTTCTGAAATTGCTTGGTTCGCTCCCAATACGGCAGGCAAAGGTTTCCGAGTCTATCAGGCCGGGAATGTCAGCAGGGCGGCCAATGGAAACGCCTTGAATTTGTCGTGGGGGAGTACGGCGCCGTCTGGAACGATGGTGTCTTCGCCTCCGATCTGGATCGATGGGCTTTCGCTGGTTTCCTCCTCTAACCTTGAGGCGACTCTCCTGTCCAGAGTTGGGGCCAGAGCCGGCGAACGTGGGACATCCCACAGAGACGCCAATGATGTTCGCCTGATCAATGAATATCAGTCAGGTACGGGCGCGATTCCGGGTTCAGGATATCTCTATCCGGCACCTTCGATTTCCGGGCAAACCAGGGCTTTCCCCTTACCGGCCAACCCTAACGGCATCGCGCCGAGCGGGTACACGAACATTGAAGAAGTCCTTCATAAAATGGCTCGAGATGTTCAATAAATAGTTGGGTTTTTCCGCTGTTAAGCTGTTGTTTAACGAGATAATCGGGGCTCAAACGAGCCCCGATTATTTTATCGACCTTCGACTTGCTCCGCCATCCGGTGCAGCATTTCCTCGATTGGGGAATATGCATTGAGGTTATGGTCCCTGGTGGGATCTTCGGGTATTTCAAAAGGTCGGTAGGTATCAGAGAGATCAGGCCATCCACCAACGTCTTTCGGTGAATCGATGATGCGCCCCGTTCGAGTTCTCACTTCCCTGACGATTCTCTCATCAATAACATCCCTCTGGGCCGGGCGTGCTCCTGCGTTTGCAAGGACGCCACTCTCCACTTGATTTACTTCCCAAACTTTTAAGTCTTGTATCCAGAGAGGCGGTATCGTCACCACCGGATTTCCCCAGCCTGTGTTGTTCTCAACGATTGGGACAGGGAAACCTGTCTGCTGAACAATCTTGTTTCCCGACAGGTAAATTTCTGTGCCGGCTTTGACGTTTGAGTTGAACCATACGGGGCCGCGAGTCGGATAGGCCGGTCCATCGATCCAAAGATTGCCCACGGCAGTTACTTTAGATGGTCCAGCATTGTAATCGTCGGCAAATCCTAGCCGATATGAGTTTCCCCCATTGTAAACAAGATTGTTGAGTACTATTCCGCTTGTTCCTCCTTTGAAAAGTGGGCCGTTTCGGTCAGCGCTTGAGGAGATCAAATTTCGGATAAGGGTCACTCTTTTCGAATAATCACCTATCAGCAGGCCTTTCGAATGCGGCCCTCTGGGATGAAGTGATCTGTTTAGCCCTTCGCTGATGATTGAATTGCTGATGGTGATATCCGAGAGGCGCTTGTCGCGATATCCCCATAGTCCGACCACCTCGTCGACACTCCAGCTAAAGGAACAATGATCGATAACAACGTTGTAGATGGGGTTGTTGAAATCCTGGATGGTGAGGGCATCCCTGTCATCGAGTTCGTCTGCTTTTCCAGGTGCGTCGCCGGGCCGACTGCGCAGGTGCTGGATGACGACATCATGCGTTCCAATACGAAGACGCCTGTTGCGAAGAGTGATGCCCGGCTCAGGCGCGGTTTGCCCGGCAATGGTTATGAAGGGATTCGTGATTGCCAATTCAGAATGAAGGTTGATGTAGCCTCCTACCTCGAAAACAACAATTCGAGGCCCAGATGCCTCTACTGCCGAACGCAGCGAACCCGGCCCCTCGTCATTGAGATTTGAGACTTTGAGGATCTTTCCGCCACGTCCTCCAGGGGTTTCAACTCCATACCCCTGAGCGCCAGGAAATATCGCTATCGACTTCGCGATCCCTGTTGCTGCGCATGAAAAAAGAAGAATGATTGCTGTTAAGACTTTAAAAAAATTCATTAGATAATCCCTTCTTTTCGTCTAACAGGTCGCTGAAAAACTACTCCATCCCCCGTCCCCCCTCCCCGGGTGAGGTTTTTTGAAGCTTTTCAGCGAAATCAATTCAGTTTCTTGCGGCTTTTTGC
>JBJHBH010000079.1:0-16673 GCA_050485365.1 Desulfuromonadales bacterium
GTGCGCAGCGCCGGCTGGGGGCCGAGCAGCAACATCCGCATCGAGATCCTGTGCAGCGAGGAGAGGGCCTCGGCCATCGCCTCCCACTGCCGTGACCACTACTACGACGACTACGCCATGACGATCTTCATCCTCGACGTGGGGGTGCTGCGTCCGGAGAAGTTTTAGCGGACGCGGGCGTTGGGCTCTAGCCCTGCTTGCGGTCGAGGCCGCGGTAGCGGATCGCCTCGGCCAGGTGTGCCTGCCCGATCGTTTCGGCGCCGGCCAGATCGGCGATGGTGCGGGCGACCTTGAGGATGCGGGTGTAGCTTCGGGCGGAGAGGCCGAGGCGGTCGGTGACCGTCTCGAGGAGCGTCTGGCCGCTTGCGTCCAGGCGGCAGAATTTTCGGATGTGGCGTGCCTGCATCCCGGCGTTGCAGTGGATGCCGAAGGGGGCGAGACGCTCGCGCTGCACGGCGCGGGCCGCCTCCACCCGGGCGCGCACCGTCGCCGACGGCTCGCCGTCGACGGGGTCGGAAAGATCGCGGTGCAGCACGCGGGGGACCTCGATGTGCAGATCGATGCGGTCGAGCAGGGGGCCGGAGAGGCGGCTCTTGTAGCGCTGGAGCATCGGCGGGGTGCAGGTGCACTCGTGCTGCGGGTCGCCCAAAAAGCCGCAGGGACAGGGGTTCATCGACGCCACGAGCATGAAGGAGGCGGGAAAGGTGAGGCTGGAGGAGGCCCGGGCGATGGTGACCTGCCCGTCCTCCAGCGGCTGGCGCAGCATCTCCAGCACGTTCTTCTTGAATTCCGGAAGCTCGTCAAGAAAAAGAACACCGTGGTGGGCCAAAGAGACCTCGCCCGGGCGCGGGTAGGTCCCTCCGCCGATGAGCCCCGCGTCCGAGATGGTGTGATGAGGGTGACGAAACGAGCGCTTGGCGATGAGCGCCTGTCGCTCGGGGATTAACCCCATGACCGAGTGGATCTTTGTCGTCTCAAGGGCCTCGGCGAAGCTCATGGCGGGGAGGATGCTGGGGATGCGTCGCGCGAGCATCGTCTTGCCGCTGCCGGGCGGGCCGCTGAGAAGGATGTTGTGAGCGCCGGCCGCGGCGACCTCCAGGGCGCGCTTGACGTGCTCCTGGCCGCGCACCTCGGCGAAGTCGTCTCCGCCGTCGCGATCCGGCGCAACCATGGTCGCCTGGGGAGGGGCGCTGGGGGTGAGGGCGCGGGCGCCGCTCAGAAAGTCGACCACCTCCCCCAGATCGCGCACCGCGAAGACGGGGACTCCCTCGACGATGCTCCCCTCCGGGGCGTTCTCCTCGGGGAGGATGAGCCCCTCGACGCCCCAGGAGCGCGCCGCCACCGCCACCGGCAGGACGCCGCGCACCGGCTTGATGCGTCCGTCGAGGGAGAGCTCCCCCATCAGGGCGTAGCGCGAGGCCGCCTCGGCGGGGACGACGCCGGTGGCGGTGAGAAGCCCCAGCGCCATCGGCAGATCGAAGGCCGCGCCGTCCTTGCGGATGTCGGCCGGCGCCAGGTTGATGGTGATGCGCCGCGGAGGGAACTCGTAGCCGGAGTTCTTGATGGCCGATTTGACCCGGTCCTTGCTCTCCTTGACCGCCCCTTCAGGGAGCCCTACCGTCGAGAACTGCGGCAGCCCCTGTGCGATATCGACCTCGACCTCCACGGGGTACGCCTCGACCCCGATCAGCGCCCCCGACAACACCTTCGCCAGCATGATTCCCCCCTCCCCTTTTCTTCTCTGATCAAACGTAGGGGCAGGCCCCTGTGCCTGCCCGAGTCACAGCCGCCCCCCTACCCGTCCAGATCCTCCAGGTACTTCTCGGCCATGATCGCCGCGACGGCCCCGTCCCCCACCGCTGTGGCGATCTGCTTCAGGATCTTCTTGCGCACATCGCCCGCGGCGAAGACCCCCGGCAGCGAGGTGCGGCACTCGGCGTCGGTGAGGATGTACCCCTCGTCATCGAGGGTGAGGATGTCGGCGAGAAAGTGCGCCTTGGGAACGACGCCGATGGCGACGAAGAGCCCCTGCAGGGGCAAGGAGCGCACCTCGCCCGTCTGCACGTTGCGGATCTGCGCCGCCTGCAGCCCCGAGGCGTCCCCTTCGGCCCGATCGACGGTGGTGTCCCAGAGGATCTCGATCTTCTCGTTGGCGGCGAGGCGATCCTGCAGGATCGAGGTCGCCCGCAGCTTGTCGCGGCGATGGATGAGGTAGACCTTGCTGGCGAAGCGGGTGAGAAAGAGGGCCTCTTCGGCGGCGGTGTCCCCCCCGCCGACGATGGCCACCGGGACGTTGCGGAAAAAGGCGCCGTCGCAGGTGGCGCAGTACGAGACGCCCCGCCCGGTGAGCTCTTTTTCGCCGGGGATGTCGAGCTTTCGCGGCTCGGCGCCGGTGGTGATGATGACGGCGCGGGCGCGCACCGTCTTGCCGTCGACGGTGAGGACCTTCTCGGCCCCCTCGTCGACGAGGTTCTCGACCTCGCCGTAGTCGACCTTGAGCCCGAACTCCTGACAGTGCTCCTGAAAGCGCATCATCAGGTCGGGGCCGTCGATCCCCCCGGGGAAGCCGGGGTAGTTTTCAACTTTGGTCGTCGTCATGACCTGCCCCCCCATGATCATCCTCTCGATCAAAAGGGTGCTCAGGTTGGCGCGGGACGTATAGAGACCGGCGGTGAGCCCTGCGGGGCCTCCGCCGATGATGACGACGTCGTAGAGCGTTTCGGACATGGGATCCTCCTCGTAAAATCGGCGGTACGTATTAAACTTGATGGCATCGGACGGATCTTAATGCGCTCCGGCTCCTTTTTCAACCTTTGTCATCCCCGTGGGGCCGAAAGGGGGATTGACCCGAGGGGGGACGGGGCCTAAAATGGCGCGCCGGGGCGGGAAAGGACGAACAGGACATGGGCGAAAGGGAGTTCGACCGCGGCATCACGCGCCGCTTCGCATTCGCCATCGCGCTGACCTCCGTCACCTTTTTGGCCGAGCTGATCGGCGGGCTGTGGACCAACTCCCTGGCCCTTCTGGCCGACGCCGCCCACGTCTTCACCGATCTTTTCGCCCTCGTCCTCTCGCTGATGGCGATCCGTCTGGCGAACCTGCCGGCGACCGACAGGCGCACCTACGGGTGGCATCGCGCCGAGATCCTGGCCGCCCTGGTCAACGGCTCGGTCCTCGTCCTGATCTGCCTCGGCATTCTGTACGAGGCGTGGGGACGGCTCCTCGAGCCGCAGGCGGTCAAGAGCCGCGAGATGTTCCTCATCGCCATCGTCGGGTTGACGATGAACCTCGTCGTGGCGAGCCGCCTGCACGGCCACTCGCGCGACGACCTCAACGTGCGCAGCGCCTTTTTGCATGTGGTGGGCGACGCCGTCGCCTCGGTGGGGGTGATCGTCGGCGGGGTCATCATCTTCTTCACCGGGTGGTACATCGTCGACCCCCTCATCTCGATGGCCATCGTCGCCATCATCCTCGTGGGGGCCGTGCGCATCCTGCGCGAGGCGTTGCACATTTTGCTTGAAGGGGTTCCGAGGCGCATCGACATTCAGGAGGTCGTCGCCCGCATGCGCGATGTCCCGGGGGTCAGCGACGTCCATCACCTGCACGTCTGGTCGATCTGCTCCCATATTACAGCGCTTTCGGCCCATGTCGACATCGACCCAGAGTACCGTCTGCGTCAGGGGGAGATCGTCGGAGAGATGGAGAGGATGCTGGAGCACGACTTCCACATCGTGCACTCCACGCTGCAGGTCGAGTGCTCGCGCTGTCTGAGCGGCCCCGTGATCCAGCAGCTGCGGCACAGGCCCCGCAAGGCGAGCCTCTGCTCCCACGGCCACGACGGCCACTCCCATTGATGCGTCTGCAATCGAAGAGTCGCGGCGGAGCGCGCCTACACAAGGAGAGATGAATGAAGGGATTGGGAAAGGTTCTTCTCTGGATGGCCGTCGTCGCCGCGCTGCTGATCGCGGCCGACCAGGCGATGGTGCGCCTGCCCGGCCCTCCCGGCGAGGCGCGCCAGGGGTATCTCGATCTGCGCAGCGATCTGCTCGGCGGGGCGGTCGACGCGCCGCAGGCCGCCTCGCCGTCTCCGCGCTACGTCTACGTCGATGCCGACGGGGATCTTCACTTCGCCGATTCGCTGCAGGAGGTCCCCTCCGTCTACCGCTCCGAGGCGCAGCGCCTGGAGCACTGAGCGCCTACGGGAGCGTTCCGTAGATCTCCGGGCGGCGGTCCCGGTAGCAGCGGATCTGGGCGCGGTAGGCGTCCATCTCCTCGAAATCGAATTCGGCAATCAGCTCGCAGTCGCTCTCGCCCCCTTCGGCCAGAACGTCCCCCCGGGCCGAAATCAGCAGGCTCATCCCGAAAAAGTCGAGCTTCCCCTGCACCCCGCAGCAGTTGGCGGCCGCCACGAAGAGCTGGTTTTCGATGGCCCGCGCCCGCAGCAGGGTGCGCCAGTGCTCCTGACGCGGCTTGGGCCATTCGGCGGGGAGACACAGGATCTGCGCTCCTTCGAGGGCGAGCTTGCGGAAGAGCTCGGGGAAGCGCAGGTCGTAGCAGATGGCGACGCCGAGGCGCCCCGCCGAGGTGTCGGCGACGAGGGTCTTCTCTCCCGGCGTGAGGTAGCGATCCTCCCCCATGGTGGAGAAGAGGTGGAGCTTGCGGTAGCGGCCGACGATCCGGCCGCCGTCGACGACGAAGGCGGTGTTGTACAGCGCCTCGCCGTCTTTTTCGGCCAGAGAGCCGACCGTCACCATGTCGAGCTCGGCGCTGAGGGCGCAAAGCCCCTCCAGAACGCGGGGGGTCTGTTGGGCGAGGTCCGACAGGCGCCTGTAGTCGTAGCCGCTGCTCCACATCTCCGGCAGCACCGCCAGGCGCCCCCCGTTTTGACGCACCCGCCGCAGGGCGGCGAAGGCTTTTTGCAGGTTGGTATCGACCTCCCCCAGGGCGATGTTGAACTGAACGGCCGACGCTGTGATCCGACGAGACATTCCTCCTCCGATTAAACGATGTTCTATTAATCTGCTCTCTTTTTGAAAGTCCACAACATTGTATGTCTTTTCGCCCATCCGGACAAGCGGGGGGAGCCGGTTTTTCTTGACACCCTCCGATATCGGGTGTTAACAATTAATCCGTTTTTCGCCGCCCCTCCTCCGAGCGGGGCGCGAAGCGAGGTAAAACGCCCGGGCGTGCGCCTCTCGATCTGAAAAAGCGTTCGGTATTTTTAGATACTTAATCAGGATGGGAAGTTTTTCCATGGCCAAGGTTTCCACCTTCTTCATACTCTACGCCTTCTGGATATTCCTCTCGGGGATGTTCGACGCCGTTCATCTGTTTCTCGGCGCCGTGGCGGCTTTGCTGGTGACGTTCATGTCGAGCTCTCTGTTGTTCAACGAGGAATCTCCGGCCCTTCGCACCGGCGCCGTCTTCGGCATGCTGGCGTATCTTCCCTGGCTCTTCAAGGAGATCGTCGTCGCCAACCTGCAGGTGGCCTACATCGTGTTGCACCCCCGCATGCTCGAGCTCATCGATCCGCAGTTGATCCGCTTCCGCACCAAGTTGAAGCACCCCTTCTCCCGGGCGACCTTCGCCCAGTCGATCACACTGACCCCCGGCACCGTTTCGGTGAGCATCCGCGACGACGAGTTCACCGTCTTCGCCCTGACCAACGCGGCCGCCGAATCGCTCCCCGGCGAGATGGAAAAGCGCGTCGCCGCGGCGCTGGAGAGGGAGTAACGCCATGGATCGGGTCTTTCTCTGGGCGGGCATCATCCTGTGCGTGCTGATCCTCTTTTCGCTGGTGCGCGTGGTGTGGGGGCCGACGGTCCTCGACCGCATCGTCGGCGGCAGCGTCATCGGCGCCAAGACGCCGGTGCTGCTGCTGCTGATGGGACTTCTGTACGACAACGTCGGGATGTTCGTCGACATCGCGCTGGCCTACGCGCTGCTCAACTTCATCGCGGCCCTCGGCGCCACCAAGTACTTTTTGCGCCGGCGCGCCGCGCGTCTTGAAGACGGCAAGCCCGCCGAGAAGGAGTTTCTGTGATGTCCGTTGTGGTCACCATCATGCTGGCGGCGGGACTCTTCTTCTTCGCCGTCGGAACGCTGGGCGTTTTGCGCTTCCCCGACTTCTACACCCGCCTTCACGCCGCGGGCAAGTGCGACACCTTCGCGGCGATTCTGACCCTCGCCGCCCTGGCCCTGTTCAACCTGCAGGAGTTTTCCGTCGAGAACCTGCTGGTGAGCCTGAAGATCATGGCCATCGCCGTCTTCGTCTTCGTCGCCAGCCCCACCGCGACCCACGCCCTGACCGAGGCGGCGCTGATCGTCGGGGTCGAACCCTGGGAAAAGAAGGGAAAGTCATGATCTGGCAGCTCGATCTGATCATCCTCGCGCTCGTCGTCATCTGCGCCCTGGCCGCCATCAACGTGCGCGACCTGCTCGGCGCGTCGGTCATCTTCGGCGTCTACAGCTTCCTGATGTGCCTTCTGTGGGCCGAGATGGGGGCGGTCGACGTCGCCTTCACCGAAGCGACCGTCGGCGCCGGCGTGAGCACCATCCTCTTCATCGCCGCCATCTTCCGCACGACCCGAAGGAGTAAGGATTGAAAGTCTTTGCCTTGCTGGCGACAGCCATCACCGGAGCGATTCTGCTCTACGGAACCGCCGATTTCCCCGCCTGGGGCGATCCCGAGTCTCCGGCGAGCACCCACGTCTCGGCGTACTTCATCGAGACGGTGGTGCGCGACACCCACATGCCGAACCTTGTGGCGGCGGTGCTGGGCGACTACCGGGCCTACGACACCATGTTCGAGCTCGTCGTCATCTACTGCGCGGGGATGGCGGTGCTGGCCGTGCTGCGGGGGGCGCGCTCATGAAGAGCTTCAGGGAGCATGCGCACAGTGCCGAAGGGGGGACGGATCTGATCATCCGCACCTCGGTGCGTCTGATGGTCCCGTTCATCCAGCTCTTCGGCATGTACGTCATCGTGCACGGGCACTACAGCCCCGGCGGCGGCTTTCAGGGGGGGGTCCTTCTCGGGGCGGCCTTCATCCTGCTCGCTCTGGCCTACGGGGTGGAGTACTCGAAGAAGTACATGTCCGAGCTCGCCAACTTCCTCATCGTCAACATCGGGGTCTTCATCTTCGCCGGCTTCGGCATCCTGTGCGCGTTGGTGGGGGGCTTCTTTCTCGACTACGGCGCCATGGCCAACGTCATCCCCATGTCTCTGCCCGAGTGGCGCTACTGGGGGGTCTTCGTCGTCGAGGTCGGTGTCGGCATGGGTGTCATGGGGATCATGGTCTCCCTTTACTGGGACCTGGCCTCCGGCGGCAGCCGCAAGGAGGGGCTCTAAGATGCTTGAAGAGATCATTGCGAAATACAACTACTGGATCTATGTGGTGCTGATGATGATCGGCTTCTACGCCATGATCGGAAAGCGCAACATGGTGAAGAAGCTGCTGGGGATGAACATCTTCCAGACGACCATCATCCTCTTTTTCATCTCGACCGGCGTCAAGCGCGACGCGGGGATCCCCATCGTCGACAAGTACGCGGGGCTCGCCGGTGAGCTGGAGGTCGCCGCGGTGATGAACCCCCTGCCCCACGTGCTGATGCTCACCGCCATCGTCGTCGGCGTCAGCGTCACCGGCGTCGCGCTGGCGGTCCTGACCCGCGTCTACCGCGAGTACGGGACGCTGGAAGAAGACGAAATTCTGGAAAAAATCGGGCGATGACACAAAATCTCTTTATCTACGCGATCATGGCGCCCCTTCTGGCCGCCCTGCCGGTCAACCTGATGGCGCGCTCCTATCGCCCCTGGACGGGACCCATTGCGGTGGGCGCCCTCATCTTCTCGGCCGTCACCTCGGCGATCGTTCTGGCCGACGTGCTGAAGAACGGCACCATCCATTACACCCTGGGGAACTGGCCCGTCCCCTTCGGGATGGAGCTCATCGTCGATCCCCTCGGGGCGATGATGCTGGTGGTCGTCGCTGTCGGCGCCCTCTTCGCCATCTCCTCGGCGATCAGCTCGGTGAGCGCCGAGATGCCCGGGCAGGAGCACCTCTTCTTCACCCTCGCTCTGATCATGATCACCGGCCTCATGGGGCTGGTCGTCTCCGCCGACGCCTTCAACATCTACGTCCTGCTGGAAATCACCGCCATTACCTGCTACGGCCTCATCGCCATGGGGAAAGGGCGGGCTCCGCTGGCGAGCTTCAACTACGTCATCATGGGGACGATCGGCGCCTGCTTCTATCTGCTGGGGATCGGCTACCTCTATATCCTCACCGGCTCGCTCAACATGCCCGACATCGCCGGGATCATCCCCGGCCTCGACGCGCCGGCGGCGGTGGCGACGAGCTTCGCCTTCCTGATGGTCGGGCTGTGGATCAAGATGGGGTTCTTCCCGCTGCACGGCTGGCTCCCCAACGCCTACACCTACGCCCCGTCGGCGACGAGCGTGCTGATGGCGCCGCTGATGACGAAGGTCTCGGTCTTCCTCATGATCCGGGTGATGTTCTTTCTCTACTCCCCGGAGTACGCCTTCGATCACCCCGGCGTGCAGCAGCTCATCATCTGGGCCGCCGCCCTGGCCATCGTCGTCGCATCGAGCTTCGCCCTGGCGCAGACCGAGCTCAAGAAGATGCTCGCCTACGTCGTCGTCGCCGAGGTCGGCTACATGGTGGGGGGGGTGTGGCTCGCCAACTCCACCGGCCTCACCGGCGCGATCCTGCACATCGTCAACGACGCCCTGATGACGCTGGTGATGTTCCTGGCCGCCGCAGCGGTTATCTACAAGGTCGGCGGCAGCCGCTTCAGCGACTTCGCGGGGCTCTACCGCAAGATGCCGATCACCATGGCGGCCTTCACCCTGGGGGCCTTCGCCCTCATCGGGGTTCCGCCGACGTGCGGCTTCTTCAGCAAATGGTATCTCATCCTCGGGGGGATCGAGGCGGGGCAGTTCAGCTATGTCGCCGCGCTGGTGGTGAGCTCTTTGGTGAACGCCGTCATCTTCTTCCGCATCATCGAGATCGCCTTCTTCCAGAAGCCCGAAGGGGAGGAGATCATCCAACGTGCGGAGGCGCCGTTGCCGATCCTGGTGCCGCTGGTCGTCGGCGCCGTCGCCCTCATCGTCGTCGGACTCTTCAGCGGCCAGATCGTCGGCGGGCTGATCGCTCCGGCGCTGCCCTGGAGCTTCTAGTGCGGCCCGCGCCGCACGTTTCCATCGGACACTGACTATGCACCTGGAACACTCCATTCTCCCTCTGGCGGCGGTCCTCGTCTCGTTGCTCGCGGCGATCCCCATCTTGCTCAGCGATCGCCGCCCGAACCTGCGCGAGATGTGGACCCTGCTGGCCGGGGTCTCCATGTTCCTGATCGTCGCCTCCATGGTCCCGACCGTGCTGGCGGGCAATCAGCCGACGATCACCCTGTTCGAGGTCATCCCCGGGGTGCCGATCCAGCTGCGCGTCGACTCCATGGGGATGCTCTTTGCGCTGATCGCCTCGTTCCTCTTCATCCTGACCTCGATCTACTCCATCGGCTACATGCGCTCGCTGCAGGAGCACGATCAGACGCGCTATTTCGCCTCCTTCGCGGTGGCGATCGGCGCCACGGTCGGCGTCGCCTTCTCGGCGAACCTCCTCACCCTCTATCTCTTCTACGAGATGCTCTCGCTCTCCACCTACCCGCTGGTGGCCCACGAGCGCAACGCCGAGTCGCGCTCCTCGGGGCGGCGCTACCTCTCCATCCTTCTGGGGACCTCCGTCGGCTTCGCCCTGCCGGCGATGATGATGACGTACGCCTTCGCCGGAACCCTCGACTTCACCGTCGGCGGCATCCTGGGCGGCACGGCTCCTCCGGTGGTGCTGAGCTTGATGCTGGTGATGCTCGTGGCGGGATTCGCCAAGTGCGGCGTCATGCCGTTTCACGCCTGGCTCCCCGCGGCGATGGTGGCGCCGACGCCGGTCAGCAGCTTTTTGCACGGGGTCGCCGTCGTCAAGGTCGGCGTCTTCTCGGTGCTGCGCGTCCTGCTCGACATCTTCGGCATCGACGTTCTGGGCTCCATCGCCACCGGCGCGGCCCTCCCCTATTTCGTGAGCTTCACCATCATCGCCGCCTCCATCGTCGCCCTCTCGCAGGACAACCTGAAGAGGCGCCTCGCCTACTCGACGGTGGGGCAGCTCTCCTACATCATGCTCGGGGTGTCGCTTTTGAGCCCGGCGGCGGTCACCGGCGGCATCATGCACATCGCCAGCCACGCCTTCGCCAAGGTCACTCTCTTTTACTGCGCCGGCGCCATCTACGTCGCCTCGCACAAAAAGTACATCTCGCAGATGAAGGGGCTCGGGCGGGTGATGCCGATCACCTTCGGCGCCTTCTTCATCGCATCGCTCAGCATGATCGGCGCTCCACCCTCGGCCGGCTTCGTCTCCAAGTGGCTGATGCTCAACGGCGCTCTCGACGCCGACATGATCATCATCTTCGGCGTCCTTTTGAGCAGTACGCTCCTCAACGCCGCCTACTTCGTCCCCATCGTCTACCAGGGCTTCTTCGGCAAGCCGTCCGAGGACGTCGCCGCCATCCAGGGGATCAAGGAGGCGCCGCTCACCCTCGTCGTCCCGTTGTCCATCACCGCTCTCATTTCGCTGGCGATCGGCATGTATCCACACTTCTTCCTGGGCTTTGCTGAGGCTGTTCTGCCATGAACCTCGTACGGATATTCGACGCTCTGCTGCAGCGCTGGAGTCTTCTGGTGCGGCTTTTCATCGGGCTGCTCGTTCTGCTCGTGATCGCCGACTCCATCCCCGCCATTGTCGACAAGGATCTGGCCTACACGGCCCTCGATCGCCTGCCCGGCTTCTGGTCGCTCTTCGGATTCCTCGGCTGCATCTTCTTCATCTTCTTCTCCAAGTTCCTGGGCAAGCTCGGTATCTGGCAGAAGGAGGATTACTACGATGACTGATCTGTGGCTCCATCCCGCACTGATCCTCCTCGCCGGGGCGGCGCTGCTCCCGCTCGTCCCCGAGCGCCTGCGCAAGGGGTATATGCTCCTTGTCCCGGCGCTGACCTTCGCCCGCATCTATTTCATGGATCACGGCGTCTACGGGCAAGTCCCTTTCATCGCCTGGGAGCTGACCTTCGGCCGGGTCGATTCGCTGTCGCAGATCTTCGGCTACATCATGGCGCTGATGGCGCTGATCGGCACCCTCTACGGTCTGCACGTGCGCCGCAAGGGGGAGTTCGCCGCCGCCTGGGTCTACGTCGGCGGATCGCTGGGGGTCATCTACGCCGGAGATCTGCTGACGCTCTTCGTCTTCTGGGAGCTGATGGCCTTCTCCTCGGTCTTCCTCATCTGGTACCGCGGACGCAAGGAGTCCCTCGCCTCGGGCTTTCGCTACCTGATGGTCCACGCCGCCGGAGGGGTTGCTCTGCTGGCCGGGATCCTGCTCTACGCCCAGGGGGCCGAGAGCCTTGCCTTCAGCGCCTTCAACGTGGCGCAGCCCGGGATCGGCGAGTGGCTGATCCTCATCGGCTTCATCCTCAACGCCGCGGTGCCGCCGCTGCACGCATGGCTCCCCGACGGCTACGCCGAGGCGACCTTCAGCGGCTCGGTCTTTTTGTGCACCTTCACCACCAAGACCGCCGTCTACGCCCTGGTGCGCGGCTTTCCGGGCCTGGAGATCCTCATCTGGCTCGGGGTCATCATGGTGCTGTACGGCGTCACCTACGCCTTTTTGGTCAACGACGCCAGGCGCCTCCTCTCCTACCACATCGTCAGTCAGGTCGGCTACATGGTGACGGGGGTCGGTATCGGGACCCAGCTCGCTCTCAACGGGGTGTGCGCCCACGCCTTCGCCCACATCCTCTACAAGGGGCTCCTCTTCATGGGGACCGGCTCGGTCCTCTACATGACGGGGCAGAGCAAGTTCACCGAGCTCGGCGGGCTCTACAAAAAGATGCCCTGGACCTTCGTCTTCACCCTCATCGGGGCGCTGGCCATTTCGGCATTCCCGCTGTTCAGCGGCTTCGTCTCCAAGGCGATGACGGTTTCGGCCGCCTTCTACCAGGATCTGGTGTGGGCCGCCTTTTTGCTGATGCTCGCCTCGGTCGGCACCTTCGTCAGCATCGGGTTGAAGATCTCGTACCTGGTGTGGTTCGGCAAGAACCGCTGTTCGTCCGAGACGTGGGAGAAGGCCGCCGATCCGCCCTGGAACATGAACGCCGCCATGGCGATCGCCGCCTTCCTGTGCATCTACATCGGGGTCTATACCCCGTACCTCTACACCATGCTGCCCTTCGACTACGTCTACAATCCGTACACCTCGTATCACGTCTCCGAGGTGCTGCAACTCCTCATGTTCGCCATGCTCGCCTTCTTCGTCCTCATCAAGAAGCTCGAGCCCTCGCCCAAGGTCGCTCTCGACACCGACTGGTTCTACCGCGTCGGCGGAAGGGCCTTCTACCGCGCGGCGGACAAGGGGGCCAACTCCCTCAACGTCTGGGGGGATCAGCTCGCCATGCGCCGCATCCCCACGAGCCTCGGGCGCTTCTTCACCATGCCCGGCGGCCACCTGCAGTGGCTGCTGACGCGCTCGCTCCTGCAGGCGTCCGGGGCGAGCCCGGAGCGTATCGAGAGGGAGCGTCAGGCGATCGCTCAGCGCAGCCGCGAGGGGAGCTACCCCGTGGGGGTGAGCGTCCTGCTGGCGGTCGTCTTCCTGTCGTTCGTCTCGATCCTCTTCTTTCTCTTTTAATTCGAGCCAGGTGCCCCTGAAGGACATCGACCATGCTTAAGATTCTTCTCGCCCTTGATCTTTCGCCCCATTCGCGCCGGGCCGCCGAGTATCTCGCCCGCGTCGCCCCGCATCTTCCCGGCTGCAGCGTCACGGCGCTGGTGGTGAGCTCGGGCATACCCTACACTCCCGCTGGAAAGAGCGACGATCCCGCCAAAGAGCCCGAGGTGCACGGCTACGAGGACCACCACAAGGAGGTTCGGGAGTTGGAGGCGTTTCTCGAAGAGATCCGCGATCTCCTGCTCAAGGGGGGGCTTTCCCCCGATGCCGTTCACCTGCGCATCAAGCCCCTGGGGCGCGGCGTCGCCCTCGACATCCTCGACGACGCGCAGGTCGAGGGGTGCGACACTATCGTCCTCGGGCGGCGCGGTCTCTCCACGGTGCAGTCGCTGCTGATGGGGAGCGTCTCCTCGACGGTGGTCAAGAACGCCGAGGGGAAAACCGTCTGGGTGGTCGAATAGCGCTGCATCCCCGAGCGCAGAGGCCCACCGCCGAACCGTCGTGACCTCTCTTTATCTTCACGTCCCCTTCTGCCGGAAGAAGTGCCCGTACTGCGATTTCTACTCGGTGGCGGCGCACGAAGAGGCGCTTCGGGCCTACCCCGGGCGGCTTCTGCGCCACCTGGAGATCGCGCGCGGCGCCGGGTGGCGCGGCCCCTTCGACACCATCTTTTTCGGAGGGGGGACCCCATCGCTTCTGCACCCCGAAGAGATCGGTCGCGTTCTGGAAGCCGCCGCGCGCCTTTTCGGGATCGCCCCCGACGCCGAAATCTCGCTGGAGGCCAACCCCGGCACCGTCTCCCTTTCGCTCCTGCGGGACGTGCGCGCCTGCGGCGTCAATCGCATCTCCCTCGGCCTTCAGTCGCTGAGCGCCCCCCACCTCTCGGCGCTCGGCCGCATCCACTCCCCCGAAGAGGGGAGGCAGGCGTCGCTCTGGGCCCGCAAGGCCGGCTTCGACAACCTCTCCTGCGACCTCATGTTCGCCCTCCCCGGTCAGGACCTCGCCGACCTTCGCCGCGAGCTTGACGCCTTCACGGCGCTGCACCCCGATCACCTCTCGTGCTACGGGCTGACGGCGGAAGAAGATACGCCCTTTCACCACCGTCATCGCGCAGGGGATCTGACCCTCCCCGACGACGAGACGTTCGCCCGGCAGTTCCTCGAGGTGCACGGCCGCCTCGAAGACGAGGGGTACGGTCATTACGAGATCTCCAACTTTGCGCGCCCCGGCAGGGCGTGCCGCCACAATCTCGCCTACTGGCGGCGAAGCGGCGTCTTGGGGATCGGCGCGGGCGCCCATTCGTTCTGCGCCGAGGGATGGGGGCGGCGCAGCGCCGTCCCCTCGGACCTCGACTCTTTCTGCGAAACGCTCGATGCCGGGCGCGATCCGGCGATCGTGCTGGAGTCCTTCGACCGACGCGGGGCGATGGCCGAGACCCTCTACCTCGGTCTGCGCACCGCCGAGGGGGTCGACGACGCGGCGTTTCGCGGGCGCTTCGGCATGGGCGTCGCCCAGGCCTTTGCGCAAGGGGTGCGCCAGGCGGGCGATCGCCTGACCCTGCGCGACGGACGCTGGCGCTTCGATCCGCAGGGGTGGCTCATCTACGATCGGCTCATCACACCATTTCTCTGAAAATAAAGGACTTTTCTCTCCGGGCTTACCCCTTGACAAAGGGGGAGGGCGTTGTTATGTTGTTGATCGTTAGCACTCCGTCACTTTGAGTGCTAACCGACAGGGCCGGATTTTCCGGCTTGTATTTTTTGTAGGGACGATTTTCCGGGCGCGGCCAGATGAGTCAGGAACTGAACGAACGCAGCCGAAAGATCCTCGAGGCGATCATCGAGGACTACATCGAGTCGGCCGAGCCGGTCGGGTCGCGAGCGGTGACGCGCCGGCACCAGATGGGGCTCTCCCCCGCGACGGTTCGCAACGTCATGGCCGATCTGGAGGAGATGGGCTACCTGCTCGCCCCCCACACCTCCGCCGGGCGCATCCCCACCGAGAAGGGGTATCGGTTCTACATCGATTCGCTGTTGCAGGTGCGCCCCCTGACGCGCACCGAGCGCCAGCGCATCGAGCAGCACTATCACCTGAAGGGGAAGCGCATCGAAGAGGTCCTGCAGGAGTCGGGCAAGGTCCTCTCGTCGATCTCGCATTACACAGGGCTCGTTCTGGCGCCGCGCTTCACCACCACGGTCTTTCGGCACATCGAGTTCGTGCGCCTCTCCGAGGGGCGCATCCTGGTCATCTTCGTCGCCGAGAGCGGTCTGGTCCAGAACAAGGTCATCGAGACCGACGAGAGGATCTCCCAGTCCGAGCTCGAGCAGATGACCAACTATCTCAACTTCACCCTGGGGGGGCTGAGCATCTCGGAGGTGAAGTCGAAGATCCTCGAAGAGATGCGCCAGGAAAAGGCGCTCTACGATCGGCTGCTGAAGATGGCCCTCGAATTCTCGAAGGAGACCTTCGGAGAAGAGGGGGAGGGGCAGGTCTACATCGAAGGGGCGGTCAACATCCTGGAGCAGCCCGAGTTCGCCGACATCGACCGGATGAAGCGCCTCTTTCGCGCCTTCGAGCAAAAGAGCCTGCTGGTCGAGCTCCTCGACGCGGCCCAGAGAGCCCGGGGGGTGCAGATCTTCATCGGCAGCGAAAGCGAGTACAGTGAAATCGAGGGGTGCTCCCTGGTGACGGCCACCTACTCGGGGCGCGGAGGGAACATCGGGACCCTCGGCGTCATCGGCCCGACCCGGATGCCCTACAATCTCGTGATTCCCATCGTCGACTACACGGCCCGGCTGGTGAGCAAGGTCCTGGAAGTCGACTCCTAGCAGGAGTATGGACGTGGCACGAAAGAAAAAAGAGACCGAAGCCTCCGCCGGGGACGCGGAGCATATCGAAGGCGCTGAGACGCAGCAAGGCGCTAGCGAGCCGTCGACGCAGCAGATGGAGCAGGCCCTGGAGGACGCGCGCGCAGAAGCGGCCCGCAACTGGGATCTGTACCTGAGGACGCAGGCGGATCTGGAGAACTACCGCAAGCGCGCCCAGCGCGAGAAGGACGATCTCTCCAAGTTCGCCAACGAGGCGATTTTGCGCGAGATCCTCCCCGTCATGGACAACCTGGAGCGCGCCCTGGAGCACGCCGGCGCCGCCGACGGGTCCGAAGGGCTGGTGCAGGGGGTCGAGATGACGATGGAGCAGTTTCGACGGGTTCTGGAGAAGTTCGGCGTCAAGGCGATCGAGGCCGCGGGCCAACCCTTCGATCCCGCTCTGCACGAGGCGATGGGGCAGATGGAGACCTCCGAGGTCCCTCCCAACGCGGTGGCCAAGGTCCTGCAGGGGGGCTATCTTCTCAACGACAGGCTGCTGCGCCCGGCTCTGGTCATGATCGCCAAGGCGCCCGCTTAGCACACATTCGACGAACAGAATCGTCCGCTGGATACGAACGCGAAAAAGCATCAGGGAGGATCATCCATTATGTCAAAAGTCATCGGTATCGACCTCGGAACCACCAACTCGTGCGTGGCCGTCATGGAAGGCGGCGAGCCCGTCGTCATCGCCAACTCCGAAGGGTCGAGAACGACCCCGTCGATGGTGGCCTTCACCGAAAGCGGCGAGCGCCTGGTGGGGCAGCAGGCCAAGCGTCAGGCGGTCACCAACCCCGAAAACACCCTTTTCGCCATCAAGCGCCTCATCGGGCGCAAGTACGATACGGAGACGGTGCAGAAGGACATCAAGATCAGCCCCTTCAAGATCATCAAGGCCGACAACGGTGACGCCTGGGTCGAGGCGCGCGGCAAGAAGTACAGCGCCCCCGAGATCTCGGCGATGGTGCTGCAGAAGATGAAGCAGACCGCCGAGGACTATCTCGGACATGAGGTGA
>JBJHBH010000080.1:0-16671 GCA_050485365.1 Desulfuromonadales bacterium
TACGCAAAGTGTACTTCAGGGCGTCGAAATGCTCCAGCAGAGCCTGCACCTGCTTGCGGGCGCTGCCGAGCAGGTCTCTGAACTCGGCCAGGGTCAGCGTCTCATGGGCGTCGAAGTGCTCGCGCAGCAGTGCGACGGCACGGGCGTACGTCTCGGCGTGCAGAAAGCTCTCCTCGTTGAGCTTGACGAGGATCCCCCGGGCGAAGAGATAGGCGAAGAGCGGCTCGGTGCGCGCCGGGTCGAGGCCGAGGCGCTCGAGCATCTCGCGCTTGTTCTTGGCCAGCGCCCCTTCCTCGCGGTAGGCGCTCTCGAGGACGGCGATGATGCGGGCCTGCTCGGCGTCGGGTTCGGCGCGAAAATCGGGGAGCCGCACCCATTCCCCCTCCTGCGCCAGATCCCCCTCGGCGAGGGCCTCCTCCACAAGGCGGTCGAAGGCTTTCTGGGTGAGCTGGGGGGGGAGCGTCCCCTTGAGGGTGGCGCGGGGGATTCCCGGCAGCAAAGGGCTCGCCCGGTGAAAGCGATCGGTCTCCTCGGCGATCTTGCGCCGCCAGGCGCGCACCGTCTCGGCGCTCGCCCACTGATCGGTGAGCAGAGCGACCTTCCCTTCCTCGCGCAGGCTCTGCAGGTGGGCGTCGATGCGATCGAGCCCCATCCCCGAGAGGGTCTCCAACTCCTTGAGGCGCAGCGCCCCCTGGTCCGAAACCTTCTGCAGCAAAAAGGACTTCTCTCCCGATTCGAGCTCGGCCAGAGCCGCCATCACCTCGTCGCGGAAGCGCCGGTGCTTGACCGGATTCGGGTCGATGACGACCCCGCCGCCGATGGTCGTCATGGGGGAGTAGGAGCGCACGATGAAGCGGTCCTGCCGGTGGGCGACCAGCGGCCGGTCGAGGTGGATCTGCACGAGGGCGCTCTCGCCCGGCTGCAGGACGTCGCGGTCGAGCAGAGCCACGACGCCGACGACCCGGGCGGTGCCGAGATAGAAGTGGATCGGATCGCGAAAGCGCAAGGGACGCGGCGCCTCCGGGAGGAGGGTGAGACGCACGTCGAGGCGGCCGGTCTGCTCGAAGATCCCCGGCGTCCCCACCACCGAGCCGCGCAACAGGCGTTCGCGCTCGAGCCCCGCAAGGTTCAGGGCGGCCCTCTGACCGGCGTAGGCCTCCTGCACCTTTTTCCCGTGAACCTGCACTTCGCGCACGCGGACCGACTCGCCCGGCGGCAGGACCTCCACCGAGTCGCCGGTGCGCACCGTCCCCGACAGGAGGGTGCCCGTCACGACCGTGCCGAATCCGGGGACGGTGAAGTGGCGGTCGACCGGCAGGCGCATCGGCCCGTCGGCGTCCTTGGGGACGAGGGAGGCGACCGATTGGCGGATCGTCTCGACGAGCTCCGGGATCCCCGCACCGGTGAGGGAGGAGACGCGGCAAAAGGGGGCATCCCTCAGGAAGGTTTCGGAGACGGTCTCGCGAATCTCCTCCTCCACGATGTCGATCCAGTCCTCCTCGGCGAGATCGCACTTGGTGAGCACGACGATGCCGCGCTGGATCTCCAGAAGCTGCAGGATCTGCAGGTGCTCGCGGGTCTGGGGCATCACCCCCTCCATCACGTCGACCACCAGCAGGACCAGGTCGATGCCGCCGATCCCCGCCAGCATGTTGCTGATGAAGCGCTCGTGCCCCGGGACGTCGACGACCCCTGCGACGGGGCCGCCGGGGATGCGGAATGGGGCGAAGCCGAGATCGATGGAGATCCCGCGGGCCTGCTCCTCCTTGAGGCGGTCGGTCTCCACGCCGGTCAGCGCCCGGATGAGGGCGGTCTTGCCGTGGTCGACGTGGCCGGCGGTGCCGATGATGACGTGGCGTTCGGTCTTCATACAGAAGACCCCGAAGGGGAGGTGTAGGGGCAATTCATCGATTGCCCCCACATGAATCGTCCCCGCAGAGCGCCGAACCCACGGCTTGCAGGAGATCATTCTCTTCCTCCCTGGCCACGGTGCGAAGATTCAGCAGGAAGCGCTCTTCCTGAATGCGGCCGATCACCGGGGAGCGCCCGTGCCGCAGGCGCTCGGCGAGGGTGTGGGCGCTGATCTTCTTCGGAGAGAGGGCGAGGGCGAAGCCGGCCAGTTCGGTTGTCGGCAGAGCCCCCCCGCCGACCTGAGACGGCTCGGCCACGATCTCGACGGCGGCGTGCTCCGCGACAGGTGAGAGCCTGCGCTTCACGCGCGTGCAGCGCCGCCGGATCTCATCGGGGGGGGCGGCGAGCATGCGCAGCACCGGGATCTCCCTGAGCGCCTCCTGCGGATCGAGGTAGTGGCGCAGCGTCGCTTCCAGGGCCGCCAGGGTGAGCTTGTCGATGCGCATCGCCCGGGCCATCGGATGACGGCGGATCTTCTCGACCGCCTCGCGCCGCCCGAGGATCACCCCCGCCTGCGGGCCGCCGAGGAGCTTGTCGCCGCTGAAGGTGACGACGTCGATCCCCGCCGCCACCGCCTCGCGCACCGTCGGCTCGCGGGGCAGGCCGTAGGGGGAGAGGTCGAGGAGCATCCCGCTCCCCAGATCCTCCATCACCATGAGGCCGCGCTCGCGCGCCAGCGAGACGAGATCGGGTGCAGAGACGGATGCGGTGAAGCCGATGATGCGGTAGTTGCTCGTGTGCACCTTGAGGAAGAGGGCGCTCGTCTCCCCGACCGCCTCGCGATAGTCCTTTAGGTGCGTCTTGTTCGTCGTCCCCACCTCACGCAGCGTCACCCCCCCTGCGGCCATGACGTCGGGGACGCGGAAGGCCCCGCCGATCTCCACCAGCTCGCCCCGCGAGACGATCGCCTCCTTCCCCTTGGCGAGGGCGGTGAGTGAGAGGAGAACCGCTCCGGCGTTGTTGTTCACCGTCGTCGCCGCCTCGGCACCCGTCAGGCGGCACAGCAACTCCTCCACATGGGCGTAGCGGTGCCCGCGCTCGCCCGAGTCGAGATCGAACTCGAGATTGGAGTAGCCGCGGGCCACCTCCCGCATGGCCGAAAGGGCGCTCTCGCTCAAGGGGGCGCGCCCGAGGTTGGTGTGCAACAGAGTGCCGGTGGCGTTGATGACGGGCCGAAGCGACGGAGCGAGCTTTCGCTCGGCCCTTCGCGCCGCCATCGTCGCCACCGCCGCGGGGGAGAGATCCGGCGCCTTTGCAGGCGCCGCCAGAATCTCCCGCCGCAGCTCGGCGACAATCTCCTGTGCGCTCTCCAGAAGCAGGACACGGGGACACGACGCAGCCAAGCGGCTCAGGGCCGGTTCGTTCAGGATGCGGTCCACGGCGGGAATGCGGCGCAGAAGGCTCTTTTGATCGTCCATTGAAAAACCGGATGTATGGAAAAACGGTTGGGGAAAAGCGGCTGAGTTGACTTTGAGATTAGAAAAATAGCACGGTTAGATGAAAACCACAAGGCGGGATCGGGGAGGAGCGGGGAAGGCGAAGCCGATCAATCCTGCTCGACCACGACCTCGCGAAAAGAGAGGCGCGCCCGGTAGGGGCGGGTGGGGTCGATCCCGCGGCGGCGCAGAAGGCGGGCGACCTCCCGAGGGGGCTTGCCGATGATCTGATCGAGCTCGAAAACGACCCGCATGCGCTCTCCTGTTCGGATGGATATCGCCCTTTGGCGTTTCTCTTAACACCATCTCTTCACCTGTCAAGAAGGCTGGGCTGCGGGTGGTCGGGTGTAATGCAAAGGGGTTACGTCGATGGACGTAACCCCTTGATTTTGGCGGGAGTAGATGAGAATCGAACTCACCGGAGACGGGATACGCCTCCCTCCGGTTTTGAAGACCGGGAGCGTCACCAGACGGCTACCTACTCCCACGGAAGCCGGATTGTGATGGGCAAAATAGCACGACTTTTGAAGAGGGTGCAAGCTGAAGATTGTCCGGCGTTTCTCAGGCTGCTACGGCATCGGCCCCCATGTCCTGCTCGATGGTGACACCCGTGAAGGTGATCTGGGCGCGGTAGGGGCGGGTGATATCGATGCCGAGAGCCTGGAGGAGCAGGCCGACTTCGGAGGGGTTGCGGCCGAAGATCTGCTCCAGGGAAAGATTGATGCGCATAAGGGTGCTCCTTTAGTCGATATGTCGTGACTAAAAGATTAAAACACAGTGTTTCATTTTGGCAATAGGAAAATTGAATTAAAGAGATAAAAAGACGCTCGATCGGTGTCTTGCATGTTCTATTGTGATCTTCAAGGGCGGATGACGCGCCCCGCACTCTGCAGTGCGTTCACAATTTCCAGCATGTTCGTGGCGCGGCCGACGGCGAGTTTGTCCTTCAGGCGATAGAAGTCGAGGCACAGGCCGCAGGAGGCGATGTCGGCCCCGGCGCAGGCGATCCGATCGAGTGCCTCCAGCACTTCCGAGCCTTCACTGGCCAGCTTGACCCCCGCGTTGATGAAGAGCAGCAGGTCGGGAACGACATCGGCCTCGGCCAGGGTGAAGATGAAGTTCTTCATCAGGATGCGACCGAGCTCGTCGCTGCCGCTGCCGAGGGTCTCGGCGGTGATGAAGGCGACCGTCTTCCCCTGGGCGGCCGGGGCGGGGACATCGATCCCGGCGGGAGCCGTGAAGGTCAGCTCCAGGGAGAATCCGCCGTCGATTTCGGCGCTCCTGACCTCGTACCCCATCGTTTTCGCCAGGCGCGAGACGTTCTCGCGCGCTGTCGCATCGCCGACCAGCACGCTCAGGGGGGCGCCGGGGCGGGCGAGCAGGGCCTTGCGTGTTTCGACGATGGGGTGGGGGCACTGGTGATTGCGGCAGTCGAGAGTCTGCATGGCGGGGCCTCATTTCGATGAAAGAGTTGGAGATTTGGTGTATATTGCCTGCGCTTGGGCCAAGATCGGCGCAAGAGATCTTGCAGCGAAAGGAGAATCGGATGCGCAGACTGATTTTGATCGTACTGGCGGCCCTGCTTCTGGCGGGGTGCCAGGATCGCGCACAACAGCTCTATGAGACGGCGCAGTTGGAGGAGAAGCAGTTCAACGAGGAGCACGCGATGGAGCTTTATCACGAGATCCTCGAAAAACACCCCCGCTCCGGCTTCGCGCCCAAAGCCAAGGAGCGCCTCGACGCTCTGGAGGGGCGCTGAGGGCGACTTACCTGCGCCTGGGGGAGGGTTTGCTGGTCGCCTCTACGTACTCCCTGAGGTTTGCGAACCCCATCATGCGGGCGAGGGTCGGCTGAAAGACGAAGGGCAGGACGAGAAAGTAGATGGCGATCGCGACGAATCCTGCCGTCAGGGAGAGGCTGAACGCCTGGCCGAGCCCCGTTGCCGCCAGAAGGATCCAGGCGCCGTTGAGGGCGATCACCTCGAAGAGGCGGCGCGGGTAGATGGAGGGGCGGCGCTCGGGGGGGAGCTTGCGGCACATGAGGCTGAAGGAGTGCAGAAAGCCCCCGGCCATGAGGAAGAGGACGGCGGAAATGACGATCATGGACTTCTCCGTTTCACGAGTCGGGCCGCCGCGTCGATGCGCGGCGTCTGGGGGTGCAGATCGACTGGCTGAACCTCTTCGGCGCGGTAGCCGAGGCGCTGGAGGGCGTCGAGATCCCGGGCGAGAATCCGCGGATCGCTCGCGATGTAGATGACGGCGCGCGGCTCCAGGGCGGGCAGCGATGCCAGCACCTCCTTGTCGCAGCCGGCGCGCGGCGCGTTGACCACCGCGACGCCTCCCGGCGAAAGCTGCGCGCAGAGGTCGTGCAGGACTTCGGCCGGATCGCCGGCAACGAAGCTGACGCCCGCTGCGGCGTTGAGCCGAGCGTTTTCCCGGGCTTCGCGCACCGGTTCCTGCTGCGCCTCGATGCCGATGGTCATGCCGGCATCTTTGGCAAGGTGAAGGGTGAGCGCCCCGCTCCCGCAATAAAGGTCGAGAGCCGACTCCTGCGCCGTCAGCCGGGCCCATTGCCGCACCAGATCGAACAGGCGGGCTCCCTGGGCGTGAGCGGCCGGGAGCTGAGAGGCCGGGTGGACGCGCAGACGCACCTCTCCCATCTGATCGAGAAGGTCGGGGACGCCCAGAATCTTGATCGTCTCGCGCCCCAGCATGGTGCCTCCCGACGAGGTGTTGACGTTCTGCTGGACCGAGACGACTTCGGGAACCTTCTTCGTCAGCCACTTGGCCAGGTGAATGGCCTCGCGAAAATTGCGCTCGGCGGTGACGAAGGTCACCATCGCCTTTTGCTGGGCAGGATTGACCGCAACGAGAAGATAACGCAGCAGCCCTCTGCGGGTGAGCGGGTTGTACAGGTAGACGTCCTGGCGCTGCACCTCGTCGCACACCGTCGTTGCGATGCGGTTGATGAGCGGATGAAGCAGGGGGCACGCACCGATGGGCGTCACCTCGCTCGTTCCCCGGCGATGGAAACCGAGGCGGATCTTTCCACGGACGCGGGTGAAGACGAGGCGGGCAGAGGTGCGATAGCCGAGGGGATGCTCTGCGGCGAGGACAGGATTCAGGCGGACCTCGCGCAGCGAGGAGAAGGCCTCCAGCGCGCTGTGCACCCTGTGTTCCTTGTAGCGCAGTTGAGCGTCGTAGCGCAGGGCGACGAGGGGACACTCTTCGCAACTCCCTGCCTGGGGGCAAGGGGAGGGGACGCGCTCGGGGCTCGGCGAAAGGACACGGCGCAGGCGGCCGACGCTGCGGCCTCGTCCCGCGCGCTCCACGCTCACCGCGACCCGCTCGCCCGGAAGAGCTCCCGCGACGACGATCTCCTTGCCGTCGAGGCGCCCCGTGCCGAGGCCGGAGTCGTCGAGGCGCTCGATGACGATCTGCTCCTCGGGCAATGCGGTGTGCGGAGTCTTGTGGCGCGAACGCGAAGAGGGCGGTTTGCTCATGCGGTGTCCTGACTGGGATGAAAGCTGTGAAATGAGCACATTACATGTCTTGACGCGTCCGTGTCAATCGTTGCGGCCCTTGACTTTACGCTTTGCGCACCGCTAAACTCGCCGGCGTCAAGTCCCTGAATCCCCTCGGTATCTTCGGAGATTGCCCATGCCCCCCCTCACCCGCCGCATCACCGTGGGGAGCGTCGCCGTCGGCGGCGGCGCCCCCGTCTCCGTCCAGTCGATGTGCAGCACCGACACCCGCGACGTCGCTGCCACCGTCGCGCAGATCGGGCGCCTCGCCGAGGCGGGGTGCGAGATCGTGCGCTGCGCCGTCCCGGACGCCGAGGCCGCCGCGGCGCTGCGAGAGATCCGACGCCGCATCCCGATGCCACTCATCGCCGACATCCACTTCGATCATCGGCTGGCTCTGGCTTCATTGGAGAGCGGGGTCGACGGGTTGCGCCTGAATCCCGGCAACATCGGCGCCAAGTGGAAGGTGCAGGAGGTGGTGCGCGCCTGCGCCGAGCGCAGCGTCCCGATCCGCATCGGGGTCAACGGCGGCTCGCTCGAAAAGGAGCTCCTCGCCAAGTACGGCCATCCGACTCCCGAGGCGATGGTGGAGAGCGCGCTGGGGCACATCCGCCATCTGGAAGATCTGGGCTACCGGGAGATCAAGGTGAGCCTCAAGGCCTCCGACGTGCGCCGCACCGTCGAAGCCTACCGGCTGCTGTCGCGCACCGTCGACTATCCTCTGCACATCGGCATCACCGAGGCGGGGACGACCTGGAGCGGCACCATCAAGAGCGCCGTCGGCCTCGGCGCCCTGCTCTACGACGGCATCGGCGACACCCTTCGCGTCTCTCTCACGGGCGATCCCGTCGAGGAGGTGCGCGTCGGCTGGGAGATCCTCAAGAGCCTGGAGCTGCGCGAGCACGGCCCCGTCTTCGTGAGCTGCCCCACCTGCGGGCGCTGCCGCATCGACCTGATCGCCGTGGCCGAAGAGGTCGAGGCGCGGCTTCGCGATCTGCCGCGCAAGATCACGGTGGCGGTCATGGGGTGCGTCGTCAACGGCCCCGGCGAGGCGCGCGAAGCCGACGTGGGGATCGCCGGAGGAGAAGGGGAGGGGATCCTCTTTCGCAAAGGGGAGTTCGTGCGCAAGGTCCCGCAGGGTGAATTGGCCGATGCCCTGGTGGAGGAGGCACGGAAGTTGGCGCAGGAGAAGGAATAGCTGTTTCGATCGGCGCAAAAGGAGAGAGATCGATGGATGAAAAACGAGTGAACGAGCCGCAGTACGATCTGGCGCCCGAGGAGTCGCTGCTGACCGGTTACTGGATCGATCTGGGCAGCGGGATGGTGCGCGACCTGACCTGGGAGCGCATCGACTGGCTGGTGCGCCGCCGCCTCGAAGAGGTGGCCAAGGCCGCGAGCGGCCCGGACGCCCTCTACCGCGATCCGCGCGACGGGCGCCTCTGGGAGAAGACCCACCCCGCTCCCCACCTCAAGGATGGCGGGCCGCCCCACCTGGTGCTGATCACCCCGGAAGAGGCACGAAAGAAATACGGCGAAATTTGAGCTGAAAAAGCTTTGCCGAGACGCCAAAGGCCGAGCCTTCCGATCGAAACCGGCGATCCGAAGGCCCGAGCCTCCTCCCTCCCTTCCGCCCCACCTCCTACATCCTCTGCCTGAGCCTCATATACGCATGCCCCTCTTCCCCCGCCTCGTGATAGAGGGCGCGCAGGAACGCATGCAGCGGATCGTTCGGCGAGGCGTACAGGCGGCTCTTCAATTCGAAATAGAGCCAGCTCTCCTCGACGTCGCTCCTGCCGATCTGCGCCAGCATCGTCTCGATCGTCTCCTGGCCGGCGACGGAGCGCTGCGCGTTGAGGGTCTTCGCCATCGAGACGGTCGTGCTGAAGAGGGCCTCTTCGGTGAGCTCTCCCTGGGCGAAGTGGGGGAGGAAGACGAAGGCGTTTTCGATCGCCTCCGGGACGATCACCGGAAGGAGGTTCGTCAGCGCCGCGAGCTCCGCCGCCGCGCGGGCGCCGCGCCCGGCGAGGTCGTTGGAGGCGCGAAGGCGCGTCGTCAGGACGCGGGAGTATTCGAAGTAGTCGCGCACCCGTCCGTCGGCGCTGCTTTGCACGGCGAGCCGCAGCACCCCGGGGAGGTCGAGGGGGAAGATCTCCACGGCCTGCAGCTGGTAGGCGAAGGCGCGCGTGCTCGCGCGGTCGTCGGTGGCGTAGCGGGTCAGGGCCCGGTAGAGCTCCGCCAGCTCTCCGGCGGCGAAGGCGGCCAGAAAATAGGCGTTGTCGGGAAGCACGTCGCTGTCGGCTCCGGCGTGGCGGTCGAACAGGGCGCAGTACTGTTCGAGAGGGTGCAGCGCCGCGTAGCCGGCGCCCTCGCCGAGGCGGTGAAAGTTCGACAGGACGATGGCGAGCTTGGCCCCCGAATCGAGAAGGTGGTGCATCCCCTGAAGGTAGGTCTCGCGATCCTCGAACCCCCGGGAGCGGTATCCCCCTTGTTGCACCTGGGGATCGGCGAGCCGGTCGTAGAGGGCGAACGCGCTCTGCAGGCGTTCGTTGGCCAGGGCCGGCGCGTTTTGGAAGAAGGCGCGCGACAGAAGCATCTCGCGCCGGTCGCCGAAGCGGCGGATCACATAGTTGAGAAAGCCCATCTGCTGCGTCAGGGCGGCCATCTTCCCTTTGTCGGTATCGGCCCAATCGAAGGCGAGCTGGTAGTACTTGCGGGTGAGGTGGTATCGGGAGCCGAGCAGCCCCTCGTCGCGGGCGTCTTCGAAATCGTACCGGGCGGAGGTCGCCTCCAGGAGGGCGACGGCGAAGTTGAGGTTGTTGTTGTCGGAGTTGACGCCGCGCATCCGTTCGACGATCCGCTCGACCAGCGCCTTGTGCCCCCCTTCCACCGAGAGTTTGGGGTGGATGTCGAGGATGACGGCCGTCAGCGGGTGCAGCCTGGGGAACTCCGCCTCCAGAATTCCCCGTCGAACCACCAGGTGCACCACGTTCTCGTAGAGGTACGGCAGGGTGCGCACGAACCCCGACTGGGCCGAGTGCGAAGCAAAGAGGAGGGTCTCGAGCTCGAGGGGGAGGATCACGTGCTGCCAGATTTTGTAGACCTCGGCGATGAAGGTGCCGCGGTCTTCCTTGCGCAGCGCCTCGTGCGCGCTGTAGACGGTGCTCCAGAACTCGATCTCGGGCTGACCCGACTTCTGGGCGAGGACCGACAGGGCCGATGAGGCGTTCTGCAGGTGCAGCGGGCGCTCGGTCAGCAGGTATAAACAGAACTCGGCGAGGGAGAGTCGATAGTATTTGCGCCAGGGGTGACCGGCGCGAAAGTCGTTGGGGCGGATCCTGTCGCGGACCTCTGCCCCGGTGATCTCGCGCAGCAGCGCGTCGCGGTACTCCGGCAGGGTCTGTCCGTACTCCGCCCCTTTTTCTTCGAGGAGGCGTTTCAAGTCCGCGTGCGGATACCAGGCGAACTTGTGCGTCACCTCCAGCAGGGCATCCCACGATTCGGACGGCGATGCGGCCTGCGCGGGTGGGAGCAGGGCCAGCCAGAAAACGGCCAGAAACACGAGCCGCCGCAACGTTCTCATAGCGGAGTCCTCCTTGCATTTTCGGAGCATTCTACGGCCCGTCGAAGCGCCGCGCAGCGATCGCTGAAGAGTGCTCCCTCATAGTTGTAGATGTCGACCCGGATCGACCAGGCCGATTCGGGGTGGCGTACGTCGAAGAAAACCCCTTCCGAGCGGCAGATGGTCGGGCGGCTCAGCAAAGTGGCGAGGCGGGCTCTGAGGTCGTTCTCCGCCTGAGGGTTGACGCAGGTGCGCAGCTCGCTGAGGCTCATCAGGCGGCTCGGGTCGAGGACGGGGGGATTGTCCCTGTCGACGAGCTCGAAGACCGGGCGCCCCGCCTCGACCGCAGGGGCTCCCTGCTGCGTCGTGCGGGGGGCGGGGTGTGGCGCGGGGGAGAGGGCGATCGTCTCGGTCGATGCCGCAGGGCGCACAAGGGCGCCTCTTGCTTCCGGCAGATGTTCGCGCTGCGCGGCGTCTTCGCGAAGAGGGGCGATCTTGGCCTCGGGGAGCGCGCCGATATGCGCCCTCTCCTGCGGCGCCGGCATCCCTCCCCGCACGGGCTCGGGGAGCGCCGCTCCCTCGCGGCGCTCGGGGCGCAGCGGCCGCGACAACCCCGAGTCGCTCAGCAGCAGGTCGCGTCCGCCCGGAGCCGAGAAGGGGGCTGCGGTCAAGGCGGGCAAATCGTCGCGCCTCTCGCGAAGGGGAGGGGGGCTCACCTCCGGGGGCGGACCGAGCTCGACCGTTGTGTCGGCTTTCGGCGGCGCGGTTTTCGGTGCGGTGGCGACGGGCTGCGCGGAGGGAGCGGCCGGGGCGGGCTCCGCGAGCACGCGGGCCGGGGCGCTCGCCACCGGCGCAGGCTTCGGCGGGGGCGCTTCGATCTGCCGAACCACAGGCGCCTGCGGTTCGGGCGGGGGCGGCGGTGCGGGCTCGGCCGGCGGTTCGAGAAAGCGAACGGTTACGGCGACCGAAGCCGTCTCCCGCGTCAGATCCGGCAGTTGGCTGTGCAGGGAAGAGAGGAGCAGAAGGCCCGAAACCGAAGCGCAGACGCTCGCCGCAGCGGCGCGCCAAGGGACGTCGGCGGCGAGATGGCGCCTCAGGTCGGCGCCGAGGCCGGTGCGCACCGGCGCCCCCTTGCCCCGGTCCTTTTTCGCCCTGGGCATCGCAACGCAGCCGCTCCCCCACCCATAGAGGCGCTCGATCACTCGGAGCCTCCCGTGAAGATCGGACGCACGACCGTCGGCCCCCGTCCGTCGGACCAGACCTTGGCAAGGGCTCCGGCGGCATAGAGAAAGTCGTGGCTGAGAGAATCCCGTTCCGGCAGCAGCAAGGGGCGCGCGCCCTCGGTGCGCATCGTTTCGAGCGCCGCGAGAAGCTCCTCGCGCTCGAGGGTGAGCGTCTCAAGCGTCTCCCCCGTGCGGCCCGCCACCCGGACGATCCGGAAGGGGGTGCTCTGGTCCCTGCTCGGCGCGATGATCTGCAACTCCCACGCGTCGAGCCGCTCCTCCACGACCGAGAGCCCGGCGTTGTCCGGGACGAGGGGCGGGTCCATCTCGGCAAAATGCAGCGCCAACCCCGACGGTGCGCTCGGGATCAGGCTCAGGCTGATCAGCAGCAGGAAGGACAGATCGGTGAAGGCGAAGAGCCACGCCTGTCGGCTGCGAAGCTTCATGCCGGCGCCGCTTTCCTCTTCGCGGCGAGGATCATCCGGTCGGTGACCCCCTTCACCCCTTCGTCGATCCGCCTGCGGGCCATGCCCGAGAAGACCTTGAGGAGAAACTCCAGGACGGTGTAGCAGATCATCGCGATGAAGGTTGTGTAAAGAGCGGTGGCGATCCCCGCGACGGCCAGGTGGGTGTTGAGGGTGGCCGAGCTCGACAGGAAGTGGACGACCATGCCGATGATGGTGCCGATGAAGCCGAGAGGGGGCATGAGGTTGGCGACCATGGCGATGGGGTTGAGATAGTTCTCCTCGAAGAACTTCTCGCTGTACTGAAAGGCGGCGTCCTGGATGAAGGCGTCGGGCGGGATCGCTTTTTGCGGATCGGCCTCGTGCTCCAGCAGATAGTGCCTGCGCGCCCGGTAGTAGAACGAGGCGGCGACGAGCGCCAGGGGCGCCGAAGTCTCGGAGCCCTTTTCGAGATAGGCGACCGAACGGCTCCCCAGGGCGCGCACGTCGACGCGGGCCAGAGCCCTGAACCCCTGCCACGCCTTGATGAGGGCGAAGCAGAAGAAGCTGCCGATCAGAAGGTAGACCGCGATCTGCAGCACCCCCGAATTGAGGTGGATGAAATGGGTCAGCGAGCCGATGAGCCCTTCGGAGAGGGCGTTGAAAATACCCGTTTCCATGCTGGTTCCTTTCCCGGGGCCGCGGCCTGCCGGATCGGCTCTTCGGGCGCGGCGGCAAGGCTTTGCCGAAGCAGTTGCAGTCCGTCGTCGAAGCGGGCGACGCCGATATCGCCGCCGACCGGGGTGTGCACGAAGCCCGGGTCCGTCCCGTAGCTCTCCAGGTGCGCCAGCACCTCTTCGACTCTGTGTGTGTCGCCGAGCTCGGCGTAGATCAGTCCGCACAGCAGCTGGAGCCCGGCGATCTCCATGCGGGTCGCCAGATTGCTCCTCGCCTCGGCATCCCCGACGATCGGGGCGACCTGCATCGCCACATAGCGCTCGAAGTTTTCACCGAGCTCCTGCAGAGGGGCCGACAGAGAGCGGCTGCTCAGGTCGGCCGCGGCGGCGTGGAAGGTTCGCAGGGTCGTTCGGGTCGCGGCGATGTAGGCTTCTTTTTGCGTCATGTCGAGATGTCCCACCGAGGCCGGGGGCGCAGGGGGTGGGAGGGCGGCAGTGCAGCCGGCGCACAGGGCGGCGAAGGCGACGAGGAGAAAAACCTGGCGGGGGCGCGGCATCGAAGGACTCCCTTGAGGGGGATCGGAAGAACGAGGGAAATTTAAAACAAATAATGAAAATATGATAATACCATTTGTTGCGAGATTCAAGACCAGCGGAAAAGAAATTCACCCGGAACCTTTCGGCGCACGCGCAGCGGGGGGAACACGGTTGGACGCAACGCGTTTCGAAGCGCTCAGATTTCTTGCTTTTGCTTTTGAAATGGGCTAGTTTTTTTGTCCGTCAACCGGGCACTCTTTCCGATTCCCCGCCCCGGCGAAAAACCAATCAGATCCGAGGACATCCGATGCGCTATTCCCAATATCTTCTGCCGACTCTCAAGGAAACCCCCTCCGACGCCGAAGTGATCAGCCACCAGCTCATGCTGCGCGCGGGGATGATCCGCAAGGTGGCGGCGGGGATCTACAACTACCTGCCGCTGGGGCTGCGCTCGATTCGGAAGATGGAGCGCATCGTGCGCGAGGAGATGGACCGCGCCGGCGCCATCGAGCTGCTGATGCCGATGACCATTCCGGCCGAGCTGTGGCAGGAGTCGGGGCGCTGGGGCGAGTACGGCAAGGAACTGCTGCGCATCAAGGACCGCAAGGAGGCCGATTTCTGCCTCGGCCCCACCCATGAGGAGGTCATCACCGACATCGTGCGCGGCACGGTGCGCTCGTACCGGCAGCTTCCGCTGAACCTCTATCAGATCCAGGGGAAGTTTCGCGACGAGATCCGCCCCCGCTTCGGGCTGATGCGCGGGCGCGAATTCATCATGAAGGACGCCTACTCCTTCGACCTGGAGGAGGCCGGGGCCGACGCCGCGTATGAGAAGATGTACCAGGCGTACCGGCGCATCTTCGAGCGCTGCGGCCTCAACTTCCGCGCCGTGGAGGCCGACACCGGCAACATCGGGGGGACATCCTCCCACGAGTTCATGGTGCTGGCCGACTCGGGCGAGGACGCCATCGTCTCGTGCGACAGCTGCGAGTACGCCGCCAACGTCGAGAAGGCCGAGCTGCGCGGCGGAGGGGCTGTCGCCGCGCCGGCGCAGCAGGCGCTGAAAAAGGTGCTGACCCCGGCGCGAAAGAGCGTCGAGGAGGTCGCGGCCTTTCTCGAGACGACCCCGGATCGTCTGGTGAAGACCCTCATCGTCGAGACCGACGCGGGTGAGGTCCTCGCGGTGCTGCTGCGCGGCGACCGCGAGCTCAACGATGTCAAGCTCTGCCGTTTGCTGGGGTGCAACTGGGTCGAGCTCGCCTCCGAGGAGACGGTGCTGAAGGTCACGGGGGCGCCGAGCGGCTTCGCCGGTCCGGTCGGCCTGAAGCCGCGCATCCTTGCCGACGCCGAGGTCGCTTCCATGTCCGACTTCATCACCGGGGCCAACGAGAAGGACGCCCACTTCACCGGCGTCAATGTCGGTCGCGATTTCAAAGTCGAAACCTTCGCCGATCTGCGCGAGGCGGTGGCGGGCGACCCCTGCCCTCGGTGCGAAGGGCGCCTGGAGGCGTGGCGGGGGATCGAGGTCGGCCACGTCTTCAAGCTCGGCACCAAGTATTCGGCGGCGCTGGGGGCGAGCGTCCTGGACGACCAGGGGCAGGAGCGCATCCTCTTCATGGGATGCTACGGCATCGGCGTGGGGCGCAGCGTCGCCGCGGCGATCGAGCAGAACCACGACGAGAACGGCATCATCTGGCCGATGCCCATCGCCCCCTTCCAGGTGATCGTCACCATGGTCAACCCCAACGACGCGCAGGTCAACGAGGCGGCCTGCAGGCTGCACGACGAGCTCCTCGCCCTGGGGGTCGAGTCGCTGCTGGACGATCGCGACGAGCGGCCGGGGAGCAAGTTCAAGGACGCCGACCTCATCGGCATCCCCCTGCGCGTCACGGTCGGCGCCCGCGCTCTGAAGGAGGGGCAAGTGGAGTTGCAGCAGCGACGCGGCGGCGAGCGTACGATGCTCGATCTGCCGGGGGCCGCCGAGGAGGTGGCGCGGCGGGTGCGCCATGAGCTGGAGCGCGGGTGAGGGCCGGGCGGCAGAGCCGATGAACCGGTTGACGATCGACGCCGAAGGGCGCCTGGCGCTGCCGCCCCGCGTGGCCGAGGCGCTCGGCTCGAAAGACCTCGAGATCGTTTCGGTCTCCGGGGACCATCTGCTGCTGAGCGCCGAGTCCGACGGCGCGGGGGTCGATTTCGCGGGGAGGCTCGGCGAGATCGCCATTCCGGATCTCCTCTCCTTTTTGAACATGTTCCGCAAGACCGGGGTCGTCTCGTTCGTGCTGGAGGGGGGCGTCAAGCGTCTCTATTTCGACGGAGGCGAGATCGTCTACGCTTCGAGCACCTTTGCCCACGAACAGTTCATCCCCTTTTTCGCCGCACAGGGCAAGCTCGACAGCGATCTTGTGCAGCAGCTTCGCCTCGCCCCCTCCTCGCCCGTCGCGCTGGGCAATCTGCTGGTCGACAGAAAGATCGTCACGTCCAAGGAGCTGTGGCTTCTCGTCCGCCGCCTGGTGGAGCAGATCGTCTACGATCTGTTCACCTTCCCGTCGGGGGGCTTTGCCTGCGTGCACCGCGCCCCCGCCGGCGACGAGATCCTTCGCCTTTCGCTCAGCACCCAGAACCTGATCATGGAGGGCCTTCGGCGGCTCGACGAGCGTGCGCTCTTCATGGGCGTCATCCGGAGCATGAGGGCGACGGCCGTGGCGACGGGGAAGGCCGCCGAGGGTCTCGGAGAGACCGAGGCACGACTCCTGGCGCTCGTCACCGAGGGGGGCGAGGTGGGCCAGATCCTCGACCGAGGCGGGCTCGGCGAGTTCGAAGGGTTGAAACTCCTTTACGAGCTGGCCGAGCGGGGTCTGGTCGACTTTGTCCAGCCTCCCTCTGACGCTTCGCAGCCGGATCTCGGAGATCTCCTTTCGGCCTTTGACGCCATCACGTCGGAGCTGCACGCCAAGCTCCCCGCCACCGAAGAGGATCGGCAGACCCTGCGCGCCTTTATGCGCGATCTGCCTCAGCCTCTGTCGTATCTCTTTCACAAGGGCGAGCTGCGCGAGGACGGCAGCGTCGTCGCGGCGCAGCTTCTGGGCAACCTGGAGCGCCTCGAGGAGGGGGACAAGAGGGGGCTTTTGGCCGATGGGCTGAGCGAGCTGCTGTTCATGAGGTGCCATCTGGCCCGCGCCCGCTACGGCAAGAGCGCTTCGGCCGAGGCGCTCGGCGCCGTGAAGGCGGCCCTGCAACGAATCAACACACATGTCGGGAGGAATCAATGATCGATCAGGCAAAGCAGAGGCTGATCTTCGCCCTGGACGTCGACGCTTTCGAGGAGGCCGAACGGTGGGTGGGGCTGCTGCGCGGCCATGTGG
>JBJHBH010000081.1:0-16455 GCA_050485365.1 Desulfuromonadales bacterium
GCTCAAGGCCGAAGAGCTCGAAGAGAAGGTCGCCAACCTTTTCGCCCGCCTCTCCGAGCGTGAAGAGGTCATCCGCGCCGTCTTCGAAGACAAGATCGAGAAGCTCAAGCGCGGCGACGATCTGCCTCCCGGCGTGATCAAGATGGTGAAGGTCTACATCGCCATCAAGCGCAAGCTCTCGGTCGGCGACAAGATGGCGGGGCGTCACGGCAACAAGGGTGTCCTCTCGCGCATCCTCCCCGAGGAGGATATGCCCTACATGGAGGACGGCACCCCCGTCGAGATCGTTCTCAACCCCCTGGGCGTCCCTTCGCGTATGAACGTCGGGCAGATTCTGGAGATCCATCTTGGGCTCGCCGCCCGCGGGTTGGGGATGCAGATTCAGGAGTCTTTGGAGAAGAACTTCGGCGTCGAGGCGATGCGCACCAAGCTCAAAGGGGTCTACGACCTCGCCGAGATGCACACCTTCATCGACGCCCTGCCCGAGGACGAGGTCTTCACCCTGGCGCGGCGCCTCTCGCGCGGCGTGCCGATGGCGTCGCCGGTCTTCGAAGGGGTCGCCGAGGACCAGATGAAGGCCGAGATCGCCCGGGCCAACTTCTCCACCAGCGGCCAGATGACGTTGTACAATGGCAAGACCGGCGAGGCCTTCCGCGAGAAGGTCACCGTCGGCATCATGTACATGCTCAAGCTCCATCACCTCGTTGACGACAAGATCCACGCGCGCTCCATCGGCCCCTACTCGCTCGTCACCCAGCAGCCGCTGGGGGGCAAGGCTCAGTTCGGCGGCCAGCGTCTGGGAGAGATGGAAGTGTGGGCCATGGAGGCCTACGGCGCCTCCCACGCCCTGCAGGAGTTCCTCACCGTCAAGTCCGACGACGTGGCGGGACGCACGCGCATCTACGAGGCGATCGTCAAAGGGAAGCACACTCTGGAGGCCGGGCTCCCCGAGTCCTTCAACGTGCTGATCAAGGAGCTTCAGTCGCTGTGCCTGGACGTCGAGCTTCTCGAAGAGGAAGAAGAGTAAGAACCCGTCATCCCGATAGGAGGATGTACCTTGGAAGATATATTCAGCCTGTTTGAGCGCCCGAAGGATCCCCTCAACTTCAACGCGATCCGCCTCTCGCTGGCGTCGCCGGAGAAGATCAGGGAGCGATCCTTCGGTGAGGTCAAAAAGCCCGAAACGATCAACTACCGCACCTTCAAGCCCGAGCGCGACGGCCTGTTCTGCGCCAAGATCTTCGGGCCGACGAAGGACTACGAGTGCAACTGCGGCAAGTACAAGCGCATGAAGCACCGCGGGATCGTCTGCGAGAAGTGCGGGGTCGAAGTCATCCCGAGCAAGGTGCGCCGCGAGCGTCTCGGGCACATCGACCTGGCTACCCCCGTGGCCCACATCTGGTTCCTCAAGTCGCTCCCCTCGCGCATCGCCACCCTTCTGGACATGACGCTGAAGGAGCTCGAGAAGATACTTTACTTCGAGGCGTACATCATCCTCGACCAGGGGGACACCCCTCTGACCAAGGGGCAGCTCCTCACCGAAGACAAGTACCGCGAGGCGATGGACGAGTTCGCCGGGCAGTTCAGCGCCGGGATGGGGGCCGAGGCGATTCGCGAGGTCCTCGCCGTCATCGATTTGGACGAGCTCGGCCAGCAGCTGCGCACCGAGATGAAGGATGCGGCCAGCGAAGCCAAGCGCAAAAAAGTCTCCAAGCGCCTCAAGGTCGTCGAGGCCTTTCGCGAGAGCGGCAACCGCCCCGAGTGGATGATCCTGGAGACGATCCCGGTCCTTCCGCCCGAGCTTCGCCCCCTGGTTCCGCTGGACGGCGGCCGCTTCGCCACCTCGGACCTCAACGACCTGTACCGCCGGGTGATCAACCGCAACAACCGTCTCAAGAGGCTTCTGGAGCTTCGGGCACCCGAGGTCATCATCCGCAACGAAAAGCGAATGCTGCAGGAGGCCGTCGACGCCCTGTTCGACAACGGCCGCCGCGGCCGCGCCATCACCGGCCCCAACAAGCGTCCGCTCAAGTCCCTCTCCGACATGCTCAAGGGGAAGGGGGGGCGCTTCCGCCAGAACCTTCTTGGCAAGCGTGTCGACTACTCGGGCCGCTCGGTCATCGTCGTCGGCCCCGAGCTTCGCCTGCACCAGTGCGGCCTGCCCAAGAAGATGGCGCTGGAGCTCTTCAAGCCCTTCATCTACAACAAGCTCGAGGAGCGCGGCTACTGCACCACCATCAAGAGCGCCAAGAAGATGGTGGAGAAGGAGAAGCCCGAGGTCTGGGACGTTCTGGAGGAGGTCATCAAAGAGCACCCGGTCATGCTCAACCGCGCTCCGACCCTGCACCGCCTCGGCATCCAGGCCTTCGAGCCGGTTCTGATCGAAGGCAAGGCGATCCAGCTTCATCCGCTGGTCTGCACCGCCTTCAACGCCGACTTCGACGGCGACCAGATGGCGGTTCACCTTCCGCTCTCCATCGAAAGCCAGATCGAGACGCGCGTGCTGATGATGTCGACCAACAACATCCTCTCGCCCGCCAACGGCAAGCCGATCATCGTCCCGTCCCAGGACATGGTTCTGGGGTTGTACTACATGACGCGCGACCGCGACTTCGTCAAGGGGGAGGGGAAGATCTTCTCGTCTCCGGATGAAGTGCGCATCGCGTACGATGCCGGCGAGATCGATCTGCAGGCCAAGATCAAGGTGCGCATGATCACCGGCGAGGGGCGAGCGCCGCAGCTCGTCGAGACGAGCGTCGGGCGCATCCTGCTGCGCGAGATCGTCCCCGCCGCCATCCCCTTCGAGTACGTCAACCGCGTCATGGCGAAGAAGCAGGTGGCCGACCTCATCGACGCCTCCTTCCGCCTGGCGGGGAACAAGGAGACCGTCATCCTGGCCGACCGCCTCAAGGAGACGGGGTACCGCTTCTCGACCCTGGCCGGCGTTTCGATCTGCCTCGACGACATGGTCATCCCCGAGAACAAGGAGGAGTTGATCCGTATCGCCGTCGAGGAGGTCAAGGAGATCCAGCAGCAGTACACCGAGGGTCTCATCACCGACGGCGAGCGCTACAACAAGGTCATCGACATCTGGGCCAAGTGCACCGAGGACATCGCCCAGACGATGCTGTCGAACCTCTCGGTCGATATCCTCACCTCCGAAGAGGGGCAGACCGCCAAGGTCCCCTCCTTCAACTCGATTCACATGATGGCCGACTCCGGGGCGCGAGGCAGCGCCGCCCAGATCCGCCAGCTCGCCGGGATGCGAGGCTTGATGGCCAAGCCGTCGGGCGAGATCATCGAGACCCCCATCACCGCCAATTTCCGTGAGGGTCTCACCGTTCTTCAGTACTTCATCTCGACCCACGGTGCGCGCAAGGGTCTGGCCGACACGGCGCTCAAGACGGCGAACTCGGGGTACCTGACCCGCCGCCTCGTCGACGTGGCCCAGGACGCCATCATCACCGAGCAGGACTGCGGCACCCTCGACGGCATTCTCGTCGCCTCCCTCACCGAAGGGGGCGAGGTCATCGAGCCTCTGGGCGATCGCATTCTCGGCCGCACCGCCCTCGAAGACGTCCACGATCCGGTGACCGACGAGATCCTGGTGGAGTCGAACCAGGAGATCGACGAGGCTCTGGTGACCAAGATCGAGGAGGCCGGCATCGAGAAGCTGCGCATCCGCTCGGTCCTCACCTGCCAGAGCCGCCGCGGTATCTGCGCCACATGCTACGGCCGCGATCTCGCCCGAGGTCACCTGGTCAATCTCGGTGAGGCTGTCGGCGTCATCGCCGCCCAGTCGATCGGCGAGCCCGGCACCCAGCTGACGATGCGTACCTTCCACATCGGCGGTACCGCCTCGAGGCGTGCCGAGCAGACCTCGCTGGAAGCCCGCTTCGACGGAACCCTGCGCTACATCAACCTCAACACCGTCGTCGATGCGCACGGCAACCACATCGTCATGAACCGCAACGGCGAGATCGCCGTTATCGACGAGACGGGGCGTGAGCGCGAGCGTTACGGTGTCGTGTACGGCGCCAAGGTGCGCGTCGGCCCCGACGGTGCGGTGAAGGCGGGAGCGCAGCTCGCCGAGTGGGACCCCTACACCGTGCCGATCCTGACCGAAGGGTCTGGGCGCGTTCGCTTCGGCGACGTCGTCGAGGGCCTCACCATGGAGGAGCAGGTCGACGAAGTCACCGGCCTCTCCCGCAAGGTCATCATCGAGTCGAAGTCGGCCGACCGCCGCCCGCGCATCACCCTCAAGGATGAAGAGGGCAAGACGGTGCGTCTGCCCAACGGTGCCCCGGCGCGCTACATGCTGCCGGTCGGCGCGAACATCAGCGTCTCGGAGGATGTGGTCGTCCACGCCGGCGACGTTCTCGCCAAGATCCCCCGCGAGACGACCAAGACCAAGGACATCACCGGCGGTCTGCCCCGCGTCGCCGAGCTCTTCGAGGCGCGCAAGCCCAAGGAGTTCGCCGTCATCACCGAAATCGACGGCGTCGTCTCCTTCGGCAAGGATTCCAAGGGCAAGCGCAAGGTCATCGTGACGCCGGAGATCGGCGAGCCCAAGGAGTACCTGATTCCCAAAGGCAAGCACATCAGCGTCCACGAAGGCGACCATGTGCGCGCCGGAGAGCCGCTCATGGACGGTTCGAGCAACCCCCACGACATCCTGCGGGTGCTCGGCGAAAAAGAGCTCGCCAAGTATCTCGTCGACGAGGTCCAGGAGGTCTACCGTCTGCAGGGGGTCAAGATCAACGACAAGCATATCGAGGTCATCGTCCGCCAGATGCTGCGACGCGTTCGCATCAAGGACGTGGGCGACACCAAGTTCCTCCTCGACGATCAGGCCGAGCGCTGGGAATTCGAGGTCGAGAACCAGCGGGTCCTTGCCGAAGGAGGGCAGCCCGCCGTCGGCGAGCCTCTCATGCTCGGCATCACCAAGGCGTCCCTCTCCACCGAGTCGTTCATCTCCGCGGCCTCGTTCCAGGAGACGACCAAGGTCCTCACCCAGGCCGCCATCGAAGGGAAGATCGATTTCCTGAGGGGGCTGAAGGAGAACGTCATCATGGGCCGGCTGATCCCCGCCGGCACCGGGATCTCCAAGTACCGCGGAGCGAAGCTCCTCATCGAGGAGCCCGAGGAGAAGATGGAGCCGCTCGGCTTCGACGAGGACGATGATTTCCTCGACGATACGACCGTCACCATCGAAGACGAGGAGCAGGTCCTCGACTGACGACACGGCGGATCGGCAAAAAATGACCGACGCCAAAAAGGCGCTTGACATCGCTTTTGTGCTTTGATACTGTCAGCGGGTTTTTCCCCGCTGACAGCTTTTCCGCTCTTTAACTATACGAATAGTGATTTCGGGAGTAAGTAGATGCCGACTATCAATCAGTTGATCCGTAAGGGACGCGAAAAAAAGGTGAGCAAGTCAACGGCTCCCGCGCTGAAGGGGAATCCTCAGAAGCGCGGTGTCTGTACCCGCGTCTACACCACCACCCCCAAGAAGCCGAACTCGGCGTTGCGCAAGGTTGCCCGTGTGCGCCTGACCAACGGCATTGTCGTCACCTCGTACATCCCGGGGGTCGGCCACAATCTGCAGGAGCACTCGGTGGTGCTGATTCGCGGGGGGCGCGTCAAGGACCTTCCCGGTGTGCGTTACCACATCGTTCGCGGCACGCTCGATCTGGCCGGAGTGAAGGGGCGCATGCAGGGTCGTTCCAAATACGGGGCCAAGCGGCCTAAATAACAAGGATCTGTGAGGACGTCATGCCGAGAAGAAGAGAAGTAGCGAAGCGGGTCATTCTTCCTGATCCCAAGTTCAACGACCGCCTGGTGGCCAAGTTCATCAACTGCATTATGCTCGACGGCAAGCGCAGTACGGCTGAGCGCATCGTTTATGGTGCCTTCGACCTGATCGCGTCCCGGACCAGCGACGATCCGATTGCTGTTTTCAAGAAGGCCTTCGACAACGTTCGTCCGATGCTCGAGGTCAAGTCCCGTCGTGTCGGCGGCTCTACCTACCAGGTTCCTGTCGAAGTGCGTCAGGAGCGCCGCAATGCTCTCGCCATCCGCTGGATCATGACCTACTCCAGGGGTCGTGGGGAGAAGACGATGCAGGAGCGTCTCGCCGGTGAGCTTCTCGACGCCGCCAACGGCCGCGGGGCCTCGGTGAAGAAGAGGGAAGATACCCACAAGATGGCCGAGGCCAACAAGGCTTTCGCCCATTACCGCTGGTAGTTCGATCTTTTAGGATCTGGAAGGAAATAGAGCTGTGGCACGCTTAGTCTCTCTTGCAAAAACCCGTAATATTGGCATCATGGCCCACATCGACGCCGGTAAGACGACGACCACTGAACGTATCCTGTACTATACCGGTGTCTCTCACAAGATCGGCGAAGTCCATGACGGCGCCGCCACCATGGACTGGATGGCGCAGGAGCAGGAGCGCGGAATCACTATTACGTCTGCCGCGACCACCTGTTTCTGGAAAGATCACCGCATCAACATCATCGACACTCCGGGGCACGTCGACTTCACCATCGAGGTCGAGCGTTCCCTGAAGGTTCTCGACGGTTCCGTCGCCGTATTCTGTTCCGTCGGCGGCGTCGAGCCCCAGTCGGAGACCGTCTGGCGTCAGGCCGACAAGTACGGTGTCCCCCGAATCGCTTTCGTCAACAAGATGGACCGCGTCGGTGCCGACTTCGGTCGCGGCGTTCAGATGATGCGGGACCGTCTCGGCGCAAATCCCGTCCCCATTCAGGTTCCCATCGGCAAGGAAGATTATTTCCGCGGGGTCGTCGACCTCGTCGAGATGAAGGCCATCGTGTGGGACGACGAATCTCTCGGCGCCAAGTTCGAAATTGTCGATATTCCCGCTGACGTTCTCCCGCTTGCGGAAGAGATGCGCGAAAAGCTCGTCGAGGAAGTCTGTTCGCACGATGACGAGCTGATGGACAAGTACCTCGGCGGCGATGAGCTGACCCTCGCCGAGCTCAAGGCCGGCATCCGCAACGCCACCATCTCCCTGAAGATCAATCCCGTCCTGTGTGGGTCGTCCTTCAAGAACAAGGGGGTGCAGCACCTTCTCGACGCCGTCATCGACTACATGCCGGCGCCGACCGACGTCCCCGCGATCAAGGGGGTTCACCCCGACACGCAGGATGAGCTCGTCCGCCCCGCGGATGACGCTGGCCCCTTTGCCGCCCTCGCGTTCAAGATCATGACCGACCCCTTTGTCGGACAGCTCACCTTCTTCCGCGTCTACTCAGGCGTTCTCGAGGCCGGTTCGGCCGTTCTCAATTCCACCAAGGGGAAGAAGGAGCGCATCGGCCGCATTCTCAAGATGCACGCCAACAAGCGCGAAGAGATCAAGGAAGTCTATGCCGGCGACATCGCCGCGGCCGTCGGCCTGAAGTTCACCACCACCGGCGACACGCTGTGCGACGAGAACAAGCCGTGTCTTCTTGAGTCGATGGAGTTCCCCGAGCCCGTCATCCATATCGCCGTCGAGCCCAAGACGAAGGGCGACCAGGAGAAGATGGGCGTCGCCCTCGGCAAGCTTCTCTCCGAAGACCCGTCGCTGCGCATCCGCACCGATGAGGAGACGGGGCAGACCATCCTCTCCGGGATGGGCGAGCTGCACCTCGAAATCATCGTCGACCGCATGAAGCGCGAGTTCAAGGTGGAAGCCAATATCGGCGCACCCCAGGTCGCTTACCGCGAATCCATCACCAAGACTGTCGAGGTGCAGGGCAAATTCGTTCGCCAGTCGGGCGGTCGCGGTCAGTACGGCGACTGCTGGTTGCGCATCGAACCTCAGGAGCCCGGGGCCGGTTTCGAGTTTGTCGACGCCATCAAGGGGGGGGTCATCCCCAAGGAATACATCCCCGCGGTCGGCAAGGGTGCCGAAGAGGCCTCCCAGAACGGCGTCCTGGCCGGTTTCCCCATCGTCGATGTCAAGGTCACCTGCTACGACGGTTCGTATCACGATGTCGACTCCTCGGAGATGGCCTTCAAGATTGCCGGCTCCATGGGTTTCAAGGCCGGTGCCGCCAAGGCATCCCCGGTCCTTCTCGAGCCGGTCATGGCCGTGGAGGTTGTTGTTCCCGAGGAATACATGGGCGATGTCATGGGGGATCTCTCCAGCCGTCGCGGCAAGATCATGGGGATGGAGAACCGCGGCGGCGCCCAGGTCGTCAACGCGCACGTTCCGCTGGCCAACATGTTCGGTTATTCCACCGACCTGCGCAGCGCCACCCAGGGCCGCGCCACCTATACCATGGTCTTCGATCATTACGAACAGGTACCGAAGGCGATCTCCGATGAGATCATCGCCAAGGTCAAAGGCTGAAAAGGAGGGCTGACCCCATGGCCAAAGCTAAATTTGAAAGAACCAAGCCCCATGTGAACATCGGGACCATCGGTCACGTCGACCATGGGAAGACCACGCTCACCGCGGCCATCACCCGGGTGCTCTCCGAGCAGGGCGGCGCCGAATTCCGCGCTTTCGACCAGATCGACAACGCTCCGGAGGAGCGCGAGCGCGGCATCACCATCGCCACCGCTCACGTCGAGTACGAGACGGCCAACCGTCACTACGCCCACGTCGACTGCCCCGGCCACGCCGACTACGTCAAGAACATGATCACCGGCGCGGCGCAGATGGACGGCGCCATCCTGGTCGTTTCGGCCGCCGACGGCCCGATGCCCCAGACCCGCGAGCACATCCTGCTCGCCCGTCAGGTCGGCGTCCCCGCCATGGTCGTCTTCCTGAACAAGGCCGACATGGTCGACGACGCCGAGCTCATGGAGCTGGTCGAGCTCGAAGTCCGCGAGCTCCTCTCCTCCTACGACTTCCCCGGCGACGACATCCCCATCATCGCCGGCAGCGCCCTGGCCGCTCTGGAAGGGCGTGACGACGAAATCGGCAAGAACAAGATTCTCGAGCTGATGGAAGCCGTCGACACCTATATCCCCCAGCCCGAGCGCGCCATCGACCGTCCGTTCCTGATGCCCGTCGAAGACGTCTTCTCCATCTCCGGGCGCGGCACCGTCGCCACCGGCCGCGTCGAGCGCGGCGTGGTCAAGGTCGGCGAAGAAGTCGAGATCGTCGGGATGAAGGCGACCGCCAAGACCGTCGTCACCGGCGTCGAGATGTTCCGCAAGCTCCTCGACCAGGGTCAGGCCGGCGACAACGTCGGGGTGCTGCTGCGCGGCGTCAAGCGCGAGGACATCGAGCGCGGCCAGGTTCTGTCCAAGCCCGGCAGCATCACGCCGCACACCAAGTTCAAGGCCGAGGCGTACATCCTGACCAAGGAAGAGGGCGGTCGCCACACGCCGTTCTTCAAGGGGTATCGTCCCCAGTTCTACTTCCGCACCACGGACGTGACGGGGATCGTGGAGCTGCCCGAAGGGGTGGAGATGGTCATGCCCGGCGACAACATCGCCATGACGGTCAACCTGATCACGCCCATCGCCATGGACAAGGAGCTGCGTTTCGCCATCCGCGAAGGGGGCCGCACCGTCGGCGCCGGCGTCGTCAGCGACATTATCGAGTAAGACTAAAGCCTTATCCGCTTCCCCTCCCCGTCCGGGGAGGGGGGAGCCGAGGATAGACGAACATGCGGGACATCGTCACCCTGGCTTGCACCGAATGCAAGCAGCGCAACTATACGACCACGAAGAATAAAAAGAATACTCCTGACAAGCTCGAGTTCAGCAAATATTGCCGTTTTTGCAAAAAACACACTTCCCACCGCGAGACGAAGTAGAAGGGTGCCGTGACGGAGGTGCGTAGCCGCCCCTCCCGGCCGGCTCTGCTGTCTGCAGGCCAGTAGCTCTAACGGTTAGAGCACCGGTCTCCAAAACCGGGTGTTGGGGGTTCGAATCCCTCCTGGCCTGCCATTTTCCTTCTTCATGCCTCGCCGGAGAGAGTTATTGTGACAGGTAAAACGACGGAATTTCTCGCCAATGTGAAGGGTGAGCTTCAGAAGGTCACCTGGCCGACCCGAAAGGATACGTATTCTTCGACCCTCGTCGTCCTTTCTCTCGTGGCGGTTGTCACCCTCTTCCTGTGGATCGTGGATTCGGCTCTTTCGGCGATCATCCGCGCCATCCTCAGCTGACAACGGGAACCGACCATGGCGATGAAATGGTACGGAGTGCACACCTACTCCGGGTACGAGAACAAGGTCAAGCTCAACCTGGAAGAACGGGTCAGGGCGCTCGGCGTCGAGGATCTGATCGGCGAGGTGCTCATCCCTTCCGAGACGGTGGTGGAGCTGAAGAAGGGGGAGCGCCGCACCTCGACCCGTAAATTCTTCCCCGGTTACATTCTCGTGCGCATGGAGCTCAACAACGAGACGTGGCACATCGTCAAGGACACCCCCAAGGTGACCGGATTCGTCGGCGGGACGACCTCTCCCCCGGCCATCCCCGACGAAGAGGTGGCGAAGATCACCACGCGCATGGAGGAAGGGGTCGAGAAGCCCAAGCCGAAGGTGGAATTCGAGGTCGGCGAGACGGTGCGGGTCGTCGACGGTCCGTTTCTCAACTTCACCGGGGTCGTCGAAGACGTCAAGCCGGACAAGGGCAAGCTCAAGGTCATGGTCAGCATCTTCGGCCGGACCACGCCCGTCGAGCTGGAGTTCATTCAGGTCGAGAAGACGAGCTAGATTTCGTTCAAGGTTCACGGGTCAGGGCAGGGCAGCACATCCGCTTTCGGCTTTGAGCCTTGAGCCTTGAACATCTTTTAAGGGAGCTTCATTCACATGGCCAAGAAAATTACCGGAATGATAAAGTTGCAGATCCCTGCCGGCAAGGCGAATCCTTCGCCGCCGGTCGGTCCCGCTCTGGGGCAGCACGGGGTCAATATCATGGAGTTCTGCAAGGCGTTCAACGCCAAGACGCAGGGCGAAGAGGGGATGATCATCCCCGTCGTCATCACCGTCTATGCCGACCGCTCCTTTACCTTCATCACCAAGACTCCTCCGGCTGCGGTTCTGTTGATGAAAGCCGCCAAGGTGCCCAAGGGCTCCGGCGTGCCGAACAAGACGAAGGTAGGCAAGGTCACGAAGGACCAGGTCAGGGATATCGCGCAACTCAAGCTTCCCGACCTGAACTGTCTTGATCTCGACGCTGCGATCCGTACCGTTGAAGGAACCGCCCGCAGTATGGGGCTCGATGTCGAATAGAATGACGCCGTCTGCGCGCGTCTGCTGGAGCTGAGATATGCAAGGGAAAAAGCAAAAGGAAGCCAGAGCCCTCGTCGACCGCACAAGGGCCTACTCCGTCGAAGAGGCGATCGAACTCGTCAAGAAGGCCGCTTACGCCAAGTTCGATGAAGCCGTCGACGTCTCTGTCCGCCTCGGCGTCGATCCGCGTAAGGCCGACCAGATGGTGCGCGGCGCCGTCGTTCTGCCCAACGGCCTCGGCAAGACCGTGCGCGTCCTCGTTTTCGCCAAGGGCGAGAAGGTGCAGGAAGCCAAAGACGCCGGTGCCGATTATGTCGGCGCGGACGATCTGGTCGCCAAGATTCAGGGCGGGTGGTTCGAGTTCGACACCGCCATTGCGACCCCCGACATGATGGGGACCGTCGGCAAGATCGGCAAGCTCCTCGGGCCCCGCGGCCTCATGCCCAACCCCAAGGTGGGTACCGTCACCTTCGACGTCGGCCGCGCCGTATCCGAATCGAAGTCGGGCAAGGTCGAGTACCGCGTGGAGAAGGCCGGGATCGTCCATGCTCCCGTCGGCAAGGTCTCCTTCGAGGGGGAAAAGCTCAAGGAGAACCTCGCCTCTCTTCTGGATGCGCTGATGAAGGCGAAGCCTTCCACCGCCAAAGGGGTTTATCTGAAGAAGATTTCCCTTTCGAGCACTATGGGTCCCGGGGTCAACATCGACATTCCCGACGCGCAGACTCTTGTGCGCTAAAAATTTTTAAGCTAAACGGCACCGGGCTCACGGCCCGGTGTGCTATGCTTATAGCTTTTCCCCAGGTCAAAGACAGCAGGCATGCCCTAACGGGGCTTTAATGGCGTTAGCCGCCTGCCGAGGCCGGATGATGGAACGACGGCGTACGCCGTCTCATTCCACCTCTTTTGACTGGGGCCGGGACCGTGTCCCCATCTCAAAAGAAAGGAGGAAAGAGACGTGAACAGAGACAACAAAGAACAGGTCGTCGCCGAACTAGCGCAGAAGCTCGCCGCATCCAAGGCGACTTTCCTGGCCGACTACCGCGGGCTCAACGTCGAGCAGCTCAACAAGCTTCGTCGCGAGCTTCACGGTGCGGGGGTCGAGTACAGGGTTGTGAAGAACACCCTGCTGCGTCTGGCCGCCAAGGGGACCGATGCCGAGTGCATCGAACCCCATCTCGCCGGACCGACCGCCATCGCCATCGCCGGTCAGGACCCCGTCGCACCGGCAAAGATTCTGAGCGACTTCGCTAAAGCCAACGCCAAATTCGAGCTCAAAGGCGGCTCCCTCGAAGGGAAGGTCCTTTCGCCGGCAGAGATTCAGGCGCTCGCCGAACTGCCGAGCCGCGAAGAGCTTTTGGCCAAAATGCTCGGCTCCCTCAACGCCCCCATCACCAACTTCGTCGGCGTTCTGGCGGCCGTGCCCCGCTCTCTCGTACAGGTCCTTGCCGCGGTTCAGGACAAGAAAGCCGCCTGAGGCCCGAACGTTTTTCAGCCAACCAAATTAAACACATCTCGGAGGAATAGATAAAATGGCCGACATCACCAAAGAGCAGGTTGTCGAATTCATCGAAAAAATGACCGTTCTCGAGCTTTCCGAGCTCGTTAAGGAACTCGAAGAGAAGTTCGGCGTCTCCGCCGCCGCCCCCGTCGCCGTTGCCGCCGGTCCCGCCGCCGCTGCCGCTCCCGCCGCAGAGGAGAAGGAAGACTTCGACGTCGTCCTCGCTTCGGCCGGCGACAAGAAGATCAACGTCATCAAGGTCGTTCGTGCTGCCACCGGTCTTGGCCTCAAAGAAGCCAAGGACCTCGTCGACGGCGCTCCTCAGGTCGTCAAGCAGGCCGTCCCCAAGGCCGAAGCCGAAGAGCTCAAGAAGCAACTCACCGAAGCCGGCGCGACCGTGGAGCTCAAGTAGTTCTCCTGCAAATAGTCGCACCGCTTTCAAAGGTGCACCAGCTAGCCAAGGTCGCCCAGCGCGGCCTTGGCTATTCTACTTTCGTCATCCCCTAAAGGAGAAAACATGGCTTATTCGATCGCGAATAACCAGCATCTGAGGAAGCACTTTGCACAGTTCAAGAAGATTATCGATATTCCCAACCTCATCGATATCCAGAAGAACTCGTACAAGCGTTTCCTGCAGGCGGAGCTTCCTCCTTCAGCCCGTCAGAACATCGGTCTGGAAGCGGTGTTCCGCTCTGTTTTCCCCATTCGCGACTTCAGCGAAACGTGCTCTCTCGAATACGTGTCGTACGCCCTCGGCACGCCCAAATACGACGTTGACGAGTGCCACCAGCGAGGGATGACCTTCGCCGCGCCGATGAAGGTGCGCGTGCGCCTCGTGGCCTGGGATGTCGACAAGGAATCCGGCGTCCAGTCGATTCGCGACATCAAGGAGCAGGAGGTCTATTTCGGCGAAATTCCTTTGATGACGGAGAACGGCACCTTCATCATCAATGGCACCGAGAGGGTTATCGTCAGCCAGCTTCACCGCTCGCCCGGCGTCTTTTTCGACCACGACAAGGGCAAGAGCCATTCGAGCGGCAAGATTCTCTACAACGCCCGTGTGATCCCGTACCGCGGTTCGTGGCTCGATTTCGATTTCGACCACAAGGACATCCTGTACGTGCGGATCGACAGGCGGCGCAAGCTCCCCGCGACGGTTCTGCTGAAGGCGCTCGGCTACTCGGCCGAAGAGCTCCTCAACTACTATTACGACATCGAGGAGATCGTTCGCGACGGCGACGAATTCAAGAAGAAGGCCAATTTCGACATCCTCTCCGGGCAGCGCGCTTTCAGCGACGTCGTCGCGCCCGACGGTGAGGTGATCGTTCGCGCCAACCGCAAATTCACCAAAGCGGCGATCCGCAAGCTCGCCGACAAGGGCGTCGAATTCATCTCCATCCCCCGCGAGGCGGTCGTCGGAAAGGTCGTCTCCACCGACATCATCGATACCGCCACCGGCGAGGTCATCGTCGAGTGCAACGAGGAGCTCACCGAGGCGAAGCTCGACGAGCTGCACGCCCGCGGCATCAACGAGATCAAGGTGCTCTTCATCGATCATCTCTATGTCGGGCCCTATCTGCGCGATACGCTCCTGCTCGATCGCATCAACACGCCCGAAGACGCGATGATCGAGATCTACCGGCGTCTCCGTCCCGGCGACCCGCCGACGATCCGCAGCGCCAACGCCCTGTTCGAGAGCCTCTTTTTCAATCCAGAGCGCTACGATCTGTCCACCGTCGGCCGCCTGAAGCTCAACTACAAGCTCAAGCTCGAGACGCCGCTGGAGCATACCACCCTGACCAAGGAGGATATCCTGGAGGTGGTGCGCTATCTCATCGATCTGCGCAACGGTAAGGGGCACATCGACGACATCGACCACCTCGGCAACCGCCGGGTGCGCGCCGTCGGCGAGCTTCTCGAGAATCAGTACCGGGTCGGTCTGGTGCGCATGGAGCGCGCCATCAAGGAGCGCATGAGCCTGCAGGAGATCGACAGCCTCATGCCCCACGACCTGATCAACAGCAAACCGGTCTCTGCGGTCGTGAAGGAGTTCTTCGGCTCGTCGCAGCTCTCTCAGTTCATGGACCAGACCAATCCTCTGTCGGAGATCACGCACAAGCGTCGCCTCTCCGCGCTCGGACCCGGCGGTCTAACCCGCGAAAGGGCCGGCTTCGAGGTGCGCGACGTCCACCCGACCCACTATGGGCGCGTCTGCCCCATCGAAACCCCCGAAGGCCCGAACATCGGTCTGATCGCCTCGCTGTCGACCTACGCGCGCATCAACGAGCACGGCTTCGTCGAGACGCCCTATCGCATCGTGCGCGACGGAAAGGTGACGATGGAGATCAAGTACTTCTCCGCGCTGGAGGAGGAGGGCCACGCCATCGCCCAGGCCAACGCGCCCCTCAACGACGACTCCACCTTCACCAACGAGCTCGTCAATGCACGCAAAAACGGCGAGTTCATGCTGATGAACCGCGAAGAGATCGAGCTGATGGACGTTTCGCCCAAGCAGCTCGTCTCGGTGGCGGCCTCGCTCATCCCTTTCCTTGAGAACGACGACGCCAACCGCGCCCTCATGGGCTCCAACATGCAGCGTCAGGCGGTTCCGCTTCTGCGCGCCGACGCGCCCCTGGTCGGCACGGGGATGGAGCGCATCGTCGCCCACGACTCGGGCGCCGCGGTCGTCGCCAAGCACAACGGTGTGGTCGAGAGCGTCGATGCGGCCCGCATCGTCGTCAAGATCGACGAGGGGGAGATCGATGAGACGGGGACGGGGGTCGATATCTACACCCTGACCAAGTTCGCCCGCTCCAACCAGAACACCTGCCTCAATCAGAAGCCGATCGTCAAGATCGGCGACCGGGTCAAGCGCGGCGAGATCATCGCCGACGGTCCCTCCACCGAATACGGCGAGCTCGCCCTGGGCCAGAACGTCATTGTCGCCTTCATGCCCTGGGAGGGATACAACTTCGAGGACTCCATCCTCATCTCCGAGAAGCTCGTCAAGGACGACCGCTACACCTCGATCCACATCGAGGAGTTCGAGTGCGTCGCCCGCGACACCAAGCTCGGCAAGGAGGAGATCACCGCCGACATCCCCAACCTCGGCGAGGACAGCCTCAAGGACCTCGACGAGAGCGGCATCATTCGCATCGGGGCCGAGGTGAAGGCCGGCGACATCCTCGTCGGAAAGATCACGCCCAAGGGAGAGACGCAGCTCTCGCCTGAGGAGAAGCTGCTGCGTGCGATTTTCGGCGAAAAGGCCGGCGACGTGCGAGATACCTCGCTGCGCGTCCCCCCCGGCGTCGAGGGCGTCATCATCGGCGCCCGCGTCTTCTCGCGCAAAGGGGCCGACAAGGACACGCGCACCGATCTCATCGAACGTCAGGAGATCGACAAGCTGCGCAAGGACGAGCACGACGAGATCCGCATCATCCGCGAGTCGGCCAAAGGGAAGATCCGCGACCTGCTGGTCGGCCAGACGTCGGCGGTCTCCGTGACCGACCCCGAAGGGGCGGTGCTGCTGCCCAAGGGGAAGCAGATCGGCGCCGAGGAGCTCGAGCGCATCCCTTTCCTTCAGTGGAAGGAGATCTCGCTGCTCAAGGCCGAAGAGCTCGAAGAGAAGGTCGCCAACCTTTTCGCCCGCCTCTCCGAGCGTGAAGAGGTCATCCGCGCCGTCTTCGAAGACAAGATCGAGAAGCTCAAGCGCGGCGACGATCTGCCCCCCGGCGTGATCAAGATGGTGAAGGTCTA
>JBJHBH010000082.1:0-6766 GCA_050485365.1 Desulfuromonadales bacterium
GTGCACGACAGCCGCGAGGCGCTGCGCCGCGCGCTCTCGGGGGCGCTGCGCGAGACGTTCCTGCAGGTTTACGAGGCGAACCGGGTTCAGGGGGAGTACCGCTCCGACCCTGTCTCGGCGGGGCGCCGCGCCCTGCGAAACCTTTGCCTCGCGTACCTGGCCGCGCCGCAGGGGGACGAGGGGGCCGAGCTCGCCTGGCGCCAGTTCGAGGCGGGCGACAACATGACCGATCTTCTGGCCGCCCTGACGACCCTCGCCAATCTGGAGACCCCCCGTCGCCAGGAGGCTCTGGAGATCTTCTACCGGCGCTACGAGAACGATCCGCTCGTCATCGACAAGTGGTTCACTCTCCAGGCCACTTCGCGCCTTGCGGATACGTTGGAGACGGTGCAGGCGCTGCTGGAGCACCCCGCCTTCAACATCAAGAACCCCAACCGGGTGCGTTCCCTCGTCGGCGCCTTCGCCCAGGGGAATCCCGCCCGCTTTCATCGCCGCGACGGGGCCGGATACGCTTTTTTGACCGACCGCGTGCTGGAGCTCGACCGTATGAACCCCCAGGTGGCGGCGCGCCTCGTCGCGCCTCTGACGCGCTGGCGCCGCTACGACGCAATCCGCCGGGACGCGATGCGACGGGAGCTCGAACGCATCGCCGCCGTTCCGGGACTCTCGCGCGATGTGTACGAGCTCGTCTCCAAGAGCCTGGCGTGACGGTCTCTAAAGGAGAGAGTGCCCAAGGGGCGGGCGAGGGGGCGGAAATCCTGAACCGCTGGAAGGAGTGAATGGATGGATAAAGAGCAGATCGTCATCGTCGGATGCGGCGATATCGGGCGGCGGGTCGGGCGGCTCGCGCTCGCGCGGGGGATGGCCGTGACGGCGCTGGCGCGCTCGGCCGAGAAGGCCCGCGAGTTGGAGGCCATGGGGATCGCCGCGGTGCTCGGAGATCTCGATTCGCCCGGCCCCGTCGCAGGGCTCCCCACCCGTGGAGCCGTCGTCTTCTACTTCGCCCCTCCCCCCGGCGGGGGGGAGATCGACACCCGGGTGCGCACCTTCTGCGGCTCCATCGAGCCGGGGGAGGAGCCGCAGAAGATCGTCTATCTCAGCACCACCGGCGTCTACGGCGACACAGGCGGCGCGTGGGTGTCCGAGGAGACGCCGGTCAACCCGCAGACGCCGCGCGCCAAGCGGCGCCTCGACGCCGAAGAGCTTCTGCGCGGGTGGGGTCGGCACCGCAAGGTCGTCACCATCGTTCTGCGCGTCACCGGGATCTACGGCCCGAATCGCTTTCCCCTCGACCGCATCGAGGGGGGGCATCCGGTCCTGCGCGAGGAGGAGGCCCCCTACACCAACCGCATCCACGCCGACGATTTGGCGCGCGTCTGCCTCGCCGCCGCCGAGCGGGCCGAAGACGGCGAAATCTTCAACGTCAGCGACGGCTGCCCCGGCACCCTCACCGAGTACTTCGACGCCCTCGCCGACGCCTTCGATCTGCCGCGCCCCCGGCGCGTCACGCTGGAGGAGGCCCGCAAAGTCATGACCCCCCTCATGCTCTCGTACATCGCCGAGTCGCGCCGCATCGATAATCGCCGCATGCGCGAGCGCCTCGGCGTCGAGCTCTTCTATCCGACGCTTCAGGAGGGGATTCGGGGGAGCATGGCGCAAAAAGATCGCTAGTGAAAGGCGCCGCTGCGATGTGATCGCTTGGGAGAAACATTGAACATGGGTGCGGGGGATGCCGAGGCGCATTCCCCCGCTTTTCGATGGGGCCGGGATATCGGCCGAGGAGGAGAGAGATGGAAAACAGAAGTGAGGCGAGCGCCGCCGGAATGCGGATGTTGGCCGAGGTTGCAACGCGATATGCCCGCCAGCACGGCCTGGAGCTGCAGGAGGTTTCGTGGGAGCCGGTGACCGAGGAGCAGTTTCTGCTCGTGGTGAAGACCTGGAGCCAATCGGTCACCATCCCCTTTTCGGCCGACGAGATCGAGGATTTCCCCACGGGGTCGGAGACGTCGTACAGCAAGAGAAAGATTCGGGACAAGTTCGCCGGCCTGTCGATGTGAAGGGTGGGGCGCTGCGGCGGCGGAATGTGCCGCCTCAATTCAGCAGGGGCTTCGCCGCCGCAGTCTCCATCTCCATCTTCTCGCGCACGAAGGCGCCGTACCGCTTGTCCATCTCGAGGGTGTGTTCCATCATCCAATAGCGCAAAAACGCGTAGATTTCACGGATCACCGTCGGGTCGGACAGTGCGATCCTGTGCTGGAATTCATCGAGTTTACGCAGGAAGAGGCCGTGCGCGCGCTTGTGCTCCTCGAACTCGGGGTATTCGTAGCGCTCCATCAGCGCCTCTTCTTCCTGAAGGTGCCGTAGGGCATATTCCTTTACCTCGTAGAAGAACTGCAATGCCAGGTGGGCCTCCTCGCGGTGGTTGCGCACGATGACGTAGGCCTTGTTGATCATCTGGACGAGCGTTTTGTGCTGCTCGTTCATGTCGGGGACTTCGTTCTCGTACGATTCTCGCCATCGGATCAGGTCCATACGTCCTCCTTTCCATGAATCGAGCCGGAGCCCGTCGCCTCATCCGGTGAACGCCGGGCCCCCATGCGGGTCGATTTCTCCCTCACCCCTTCAGTGCCGACGCGAGGGCGCATGCTGTGTAATGGTGTTATTTTATCCCGAAAAAATTGCGATGCAATTCGAAGATCCAAAATAAAAAATCTGTTATTCCAATAAGTTAGTCTATTTATAATAATAACTCATCGTCTTATTTTGTGCTCCGGAGGTTGGCTGGAGTGTCCTGCTGGGGGAAACCCCTCAGTATTCTTGAACGTCATGCGAGGAAATGTCGCCCTTTTATCCCTCGTCGAGCTGGCGGCGAATGATGCGGAAGCAGTCTGGGCAGACGCCATGGGTCAGGCTGGGCGGGGTGGGGCCGAACAGTTCTCTGTGCGCCAGGGCGCATTCGATTTCGCCCCATCGTCCGTCGTCGTCGGTACGTATCCGTTTGCACCAGCTGCAGATCGCGATCGTCTCCGAAGAACGTGCGACGGTGGGATCGAGGATGGGGCGCGGAGCCAGAGGCCTGATCTCGACAACCTGCACTGCGAACTCCAATACGCCCCCTTCGAGGGGCGAGAGCCGCAGCACGAAGGCGCGCCGAACAGTGGGAGAGTCGCAGTTCAGGGGGATGCGGATTTGGCGCGGACGGCGGCGGACGCTCTGATAGATGAGCTCATACAGGTGCCGGGTCTCCCAGCCGTCGATGAAACGCTCCAGAGGCTGACCGAGGACATTGCCGGGGGTCAGCTCGGGCGCCTGGTTCTCGCGGGCGAAATCGACCCACTCGCGGTTGACGAAGATGATCGTGTCGCGCGCATCGATGCGATAAACGAACGTTCGCAGATCTTGATCCATGTCGTCTCCGCTGGGGCCGGCATTATCACTTAATCATGGAAACCAAAGGTGTCAACGCGCATAAGCGCCGGAAGGGGGATAAAAAAAAGACAGCCGCGATGCTCCCCCGAACTTGCAAAGACGAGCGGGGACGGGTATAAAATGGCGACTTTTTCTCTCACGGATAAGGAACTATGAACAGTTGTCCCTGCGGAAGCGGCGCCGAATACGCCGCCTGCTGCGAACCGGTCATCGCCGGGAAGAAGGCGGCCGTGACGGCCGAAGAGCTGATGCGGGCGCGCTATGCGGCCCACGTGAAGGTCGAGATCGACTTTCTGTTCGAGAGCACCCACCCCGATCACCGTCAGGGGTACGACCACAAGGGGACCCGAACATGGGCGGAGAATTCCGAGTGGCACGGCCTCGACATTCTCGGCACTGCCCGCGGAGGGGCCGAGGATGAGGAGGGGGAGGTCGAGTTCGTCGCCCGCTACCGCGACAGGGACGGCGTCCGCAGCCACCACGAGCGCGGGCGGTTCAGTCGTAAGGACGGGCGCTGGCTCTTCACCGAAGGGGTCATGGTCAGGTCGCAGCCGCTGAGCTCGACCAAGGTGGGGCGCAACGATCCGTGCAACTGCGGCAGCGGCAGCAAGTACAAGAAGTGCTGCGGGAAGTGAACGCGAAAGAGGCTCTGCTGCGCGCCATCATCGAGGATCTCGGCGCCGATCTCGCCACCCTGACCGCGGCGGCCAAAGGGGCGCACGAGGCGGCCACGCACGAGGAGTGCATCCCCGACAACAAGTACGACACCACCGCCCTTGAAGCCTCCTACGTGGCCCAGGGGCAGGCCAACCGCGCCTCGCAGATCCGCCGGGCGCTGGAGCGCTATCGCGCCTTGGCCCTTCGCCCCTTCGACGAGGAGACGCCGATCCGCCTGAGCGCCCTGGTCACCCTCGAAGCGGAGGACGGCCGCCGCAGGCGGGTCTTTATCGGGCCGGACGCAGGGGGGCTGAAAGTGGGCTCCGGCGAAGGGGAGTGCCTCGTCATCACCCCGGAATCCCCCATCGGCCGCGCCCTGCTCGGCAAAGTCTGCGGCGATGAGATCGAAGCCGAGCACGGTGGTGCCTCACGCACCTACGCCATCGTCGCCGTCGAGTAACCCCATGGATCACGATCTCACCACCCGAGAACAGCACTTCACCTGCCCGTACTGCGGCGAGCGCATCTCCATGGTCCTCGATCTGTCGGCCGGAGGGCAGCGCTACGTCGAAGACTGCGAAGTCTGCTGCAACCCCGTCGAGATCGAGTATCAGGTCGAAGCGGGGGCGATCGTCTCCTTCCGCGCCGGAATTCTGTAGGCTCAAACTCCGGCCATTCCTCCATTCATGTCGAAGGCGCTCGTGCGTGTCGCGGCGGGCAGCGCTTCCGTTTCTCTCCCTCGGATTGTTTCCAGACGGATGGCGTGGAGATCTATCCCAGGACGCGCTCGGAGAGGAGCGCCAGGGTGAAAAGGGGAATGAAGAGGTTGGCCTGAAAGGCCATGCGGGGGAGGGAGAGGTTGCGGCGGAAAAATTCTCGCAGAACCGTCAGGGCGAGGATGACGACGATGGCGACCGCCAGGGTGCGGGCTCCCGCCTGGTGGACGAGGCCGAAGAGGATGAAGGGGAGAGCGCCCGCCAGAAGGCTGAAGATCCAGGCGCCGAGGATGCGCCGGCTCTGGGCGGCGCTGAAGATGTCGCACAGGACGGGGAGGGCCGCGCGGCGGTAATCGTCGCGCCAGCGAAGCGACAGGTGCCAGAAGTGGGGGATCTGCCACAGGAAGAAGAGGGCGGCGAGCAGCACGATGCGCGGGTCGCCGAGGTCACCGCCGGCGGCGGCCCAGCCGATGAGGGGAGGAAGGGCGCCGCACAGGGCGCCGGGCAGGACGGCGAAAGCCGTCCTTTTTTTCATCGGCGTGTAGGCACCGTTGTAGAGGAGAACGCACAGAAGGCCGAGGAGCACCGCGACGATTCCCCCCGCGAAGGCGATGAGGAGAAGGCCCGAAGCGAGAAGAAAGAGCGCGACGCAGGTCCCCTGTCTCGGCGAAAGGCGCCCCGAGGGGATGGGGCGGTGGCGGGTGCGCTCCATCAGGGCGTCGGTGCGTACCTCCTGTACCTGGTTGAGGGCCGAAGCGCCGGCGGCCAGAAGAAGGACGGCGGCCCCGGCGAGCCAGGGCGAGCCGTGCGCCGCCGGAGCCAGGAGATGCCCGGCCATCGCCGAGAGGGAGACCGCCGCGCACAGGGGGAGGCGCAGGAGCTGGATGAGGTCTTTGCCGAGACATTCTACTCTCCGGGGTTTCGCCCCCGGACGACGACCTACTTTCTTTGCTTGCCCAAAGAAAGTAGGCAAAGAAAGGGCTCCCGATCCGAGCCGCCCGCCTGCGGCGGGTTCCCTCCGCTCCGCAGACGTTTCGGGGACGGGCAAAAACTCGCTTGCGCTCAGACATTTGCCCGTCTTTTTCCCGAAACGTCCACTGCGCTCCGGCAGCTCGAAACGGGATTGTCGAGGATCAAGGCGAAAATTCACTGCAACTCCCGTAAGTATTCGATGATCTCCTCCACCTCCGCGTCGGGGATCTGCGGAAAGGCGGGCATGATCGGAGGGAAGCCGACGGTGACTTCGAGCTGCGGCTGGCGGATGGCGCGCCGGATGTACTCTTCGTCGGCGACGATCGTCACCTGGCGCCCCTCGCGCACGTTCTGCACCTCGCTGCCGAAGAGCCCCAGGAAGGTCGGCCCGATGGCGGGGGTGCCGTCGAGGGAGTGGCAGCCGATGCAGCCGTACTGCTGCAGCAGCTGCAGCCCCCGCTCGACGTCGGGGGGCGCTTCGGCCATCCAGGCGGCGAACTCTTCGGGCTCAAGGGCTTCGACGGTGGTGATCATGTCGGCGTGCCCCAGGCCGCAGTATTCGGCGCAGTAGACGTTGTACGAGCCGGGCCTTTCGGCGACGAACCACACCGAGGTGTCCATCCCCGGCACCGAGTCGCGCTTGACGCGAAACGCCGGGACGTAGAAGCTGTGCAGGACGTCGGCGGTGCGGATCGTGACATGCACCGGCTGTCCCACCGGCACGTAGAGCCGGTCGGTGATGCGGCCGTCCTCGTACTCGAAGCTCCAGGACCACATGCGCGCCGTGACGGTGACGTTCATGGCTCCCTCGGGGACGTTGCGCACCGCGAGGTATCCCGACCAGCCGTACCAGAACATCGACAGGGCGATGAAGGTGGGGATGAGAGTCCACAGCAGCTCGAGAGTCACGTTGTGGCTGACCTGGGAGGTCGGTGCGGGGTGGCGGCTTCGGTGATAGCGCACCGCGAAGCCGATCATCACCACCGTCACCC
>JBJHBH010000082.1:6776-15717 GCA_050485365.1 Desulfuromonadales bacterium
GGATGACGAAGGAGATGCCGATGATGTAGTAGAGCGAGAAGTCGACGGCCTCAGTCGTTGTCAGCAGCGACGGGTTCAAGGGACCTCCTTCACCGGTAGTAGACGTCGGCGAATGTCAGGCCGATGAAGATGGCCAGGATCACCAGGGTGAGAAACATGTAGACGCGGTAGTAGAGCTTCTCGTATTTGAGGTGCATGAAGATGAAGATGACCAGCCCCGCCTTGGCCGAGGCGATGCCGAGGGCGATCCAGACGTTGAGCACGCCGAAATCGAAGTAGGCGGCGCCGACGGTGATGGCCGTCAGGACGATGAGCCCCGCCCAGGTCAGGACGAACGTGCGATAGGGGACGATGTGTCCGCCGCTCTCCGACGACATGCGGCCTCCCTTCTAGTGAATCAGGTAGTACAGCGGAAAGACGAAGATCCAGATGATGTCGACGATGTGCCAGTACAGCGCCGAATTCTCCAGCACGATGTAGTCGCCCGAATGGATCGTGCCGCGGTGAACCCCTGCCGTGACGACCGACAGCACGGCAATGCCGATGATGACGTGCAGCGCGTGCAGCCCGGTGGTGACGTAGTAAAGTCCGTAAAAGACGATCTCGCCGCTCGCCATCTCCAGAAGCACGGGGGAGTCGGGATAGATGCCGTAGCCGATCTTCTCGGACCATTCGATGTATTTGACGACCAGAAAAAGGAGCGCCAGGAAGATCGTCCCCGCGAGCATCCACAAGGAGAGGTTTCGATTCCCCTTCTGCAGGGCGCTCAGCGACAGGGCGACCAGCAGGCTGCTGGTCAGAAGGATCACCGTATTGAGAAGCCCCAATGGGAGATTGAGCTCGGTGCTCGCCGCGCCGAAGGACTGCGGGTGGAAGAAGAGATAGACGGCGTAGAGGATGAAGAGCCCTCCGAACAGGAGGATCTCGGTGTAGAGAAAGAGCCACATCCCCAGCTTGGCGCCGGCGTAGTCTTTGTGAACCGCCTCGCTCATGGGTACCTCTCCGAGGGATATCGTTCGCCGGTGCGGTAGTCGTAGGGGTCGGTCTCGATCACCATGTCGCCGGGGAAGTTCTCCGACGGCGGCGGCGATGAGAGGGTCCATTCCAGAGAGCGCCCGCCCCAGGGGTTGATGCCGATGGCCGCCCCGCGGCGGCATCCGAGGATGAGGTTGACGAACATGACGATGAGGCCGGCGGCCAGAATCCACGAACCGACGGTGGAGATGAAGTTCAACGTGGTGAAGTGCGGCAGGTAGTCGTAGTAGCGCCGGGGCATCCCCTGCAGTCCGAGGATGAACATGGGGAGGTACAGGATGTTGAAGCCGACGGTGAGCAGTGCCCAGCCGACGATGGCTCTTTTGTGGTTGTACATCCGCCCGAACATCTTCGGCAGCCAGTAGTGCAGCCCGCCGAAGAAGGCGAAGGCGGTCCCGCCGAACATGACGTAGTGGAAGTGGGCCACCACGAAGTGGGTGTCGTGGACGTGGATGTTCGCCGCAGCCGAACCGAGGACGAGGCCGGTAAGTCCGCCGATGGAGAAAAGGACGATGAAGGTCAGCGCGTAGAGCATCGGCGGGGCGAGCCAGATCGAACCCTTGTACAGGGTGGCCACCCAGTTGAAAACCTTCACCGCCGAGGGGATCGCCACCAGGAAGGTGAGGAGCGAGAAGACGAAGATCCCCATGTCCGTCATTCCGCTCGCCAGCATGTGATGCGCCCAGACCAGAGAGCCGGCGAAGGCGATGGCGAGACTGCTCAGGGCGATGGCCCAGTAGCCGAAGATGCGCTTTCGGGCGAAGGTGGGGATGATGTCCGAGACGATCCCCATCCCCGGCAGGATCATGATGTAGACCGCCGGGTGGGAGTAGATCCAGAACAGGTGCTGGTACATCAGCGGATCACCCCCCCGCACCGGGTCGAACAGGCCTGGGGCGAAGGTGCGCTCGATGGCGATGAGGGCGACGGTGATCCCCAGGATCGGCCCGGCCAGAACCTGGATCCAGGCGGTGGCGTAGGTGGACCAGACGAACAGGGTCAGCCGCCGCCAGCTCACTCCCGGCGCCCGCAGCCGATGGATGGTGGTGATGAAGTTGATCCCCGTCAGGATCGACGAGAAGCCGAGGATGAAGATCGCCACCGCCGCCAGCGTCACGTTGGTGGTCGTCTCGATGCTGTAGGGGACGTAGAAGGTCCACCCGGTGTCGGGGGGGCCGCCCCCTCCGAAGAGCGAGGCCAGCGCCATGACGGCGCCGATGACGTACAGCCACCACGACAGCAGGTTCAGTTTCGGGAATGCGACGTCGTTGGCGCCGATGAGGATCGGCATGATGAAGTTGCCGAAGATGGCCGGAATCACCGGGATGATGAAGAGAAAGATCATGATCACCCCGTGCAGGGTGAAGATGGCGTTGTAGGTCTGCGCCCCCATGATCGTCTCGCCCGGAAGGATGAGCTGCGCCCGGATCAGCAGCCCCAGGATGACCCCGACGACGTAGAAGGTGAGGATCGAGTAGAGATAGAGCAGAGCGATTCGCTTGTGGTCGGTGGAGAAGATCCACGACAGAAGCCCCGTCCCCCCCTGGCTTCCGAGATATCCCCGGCTTTCGTCGCCGGCCGTCTGCAGTGTCGGATCCATCGTTTGCTAGCCCTTTTTCCTGCCGGAGACGATCAGGAAGGTGAGGAAGGCGCCTGCGGTCGCCAGAACGACCACCGCCGACACCCTCAGGATATTGAAGACGTAGCGCCGCCCCTGCGGGTCGTAGCTGAAACAGAAGCCGAGGACCCTCTTGATCGTGGCGCCGACCCTCCCTTCGGAGGCCTCCACCAGCGAGAGGGTCAGGTCCATCGGAAGATAGCGCGTGCCGTAGTGGTAGCGGGTGATCGTCCCGTCCGGGGCGACCACGGCGATGACGACGGGGTGGAGAAAGTCGTCCCCCTGGCGAAGGAACGTGTAGCCCAGCGCGTCGGTCAGGGCGCGGATCTGCTGCGGTTCTCCGGTGAGAAACCGCCACCCCTCGGCCGGAAAGCCCCCCATGGCGTTCAGGTAGTTGCCCTTGCTCTGCGAGGCGATCTTCGGCGTGTCGGTCTCGTCGAAGCTCACCGACAAGACCCGGTACTGCTCGCCCGCGCGCAGCGAAACCTCGGGAAGGGTGCGCGAGAGCTCGGTCTGGATGAAGTTGCACACCCCGGGGCAGCTGAAGTAGACCGGGGCGATGATGGTGGCCGAATCGATCAGCTCGCCCAGGCGAACGGGCTTTCCGTCTTCATCGAGAAAGACCGCGTCGAGGGGGATCTTCTCCCCCAGCCGCTCCTGCATCCCGACGCCGGGCGGCGCCTCGAGGGGGGACGGCTGAGCGTGCCGATGCTCCGTTCCGGGGTGATCGTGCAGACGGTCCGCTTCAGGAGGGGCGGCAGGGGGGAGCGAAGGCGCCTCCTGCGCGCCGGCCAGCGCAAAGCCGAGCAGGAGGGCGGCCGGCAAGAAAACGGCCGCACAGAGGTGTCGGAATCGATAGCTGTTCATGAGCGCTATTCCCGCAGGCTCGATCGAAAGACATAAAAAAGGACGCCAGTTTGAGTCGCCTGCCGTCACAGATTAGAACAGAAGCAAGAATAGCAAGGATTTTCCATCTTTCCAGAGGAAATGTTGCACCATGGGCGCCTGTGCCCCATCCCGTAACCTCACCGAGCGACACCCGTGCGCGGCCTCCGGGATCCTTCGATGACGGGTGGCCGAATTTGTGTTGTGGCGAAACAGGTTGTTTTGCTAGCATTGCCCCCATGAACGACGCCGATTTTTCCGAACTGACCGAGCGGATCACCGAGATGGAGATCCGCTACGCCCACCAGAGCCGCCTGCTCGAGGAGCTCAACGCCGAGCTCACCGAAAGCAATCGCCGCATCGACGTGCTGGAGCGCGATTACCGCCGCCTGCGAGAGACGATGGAGCGCTTTGCCCCGGATCTCGTCGAGTCGCCCGACGAATGAGCCGCCCCTCCGACAGCTCGCTGCGCCGGATCGTCCTGGAGGCGATCGTCATCGCCGCCCTCGGCGCTCTTGTCGGCCTGACCTTCCACTATCGCCTCGTCCTCGATACGTTGGGCCAAAGGGAGGAAAAAGCCGCCGGGTCGGCTTTTTATCCCGCGCCGGCGGAGCTCGCCGAGGTTGAGGCGCTGCTTGCCGCCGGCGGCGTGGCGGTCGACGCCCGCGCGCGCGAATCGTTCGAGGCCGAGCGCATCTCGGGCGCCGTTTCCCTCCCGCTGGGCGAGGCGACGCAATCTCTGCCCCCCTTCATGCATCGCTTCCCCCGCGACACGACCCTCGTCGTCTACTGCGGGGGGTACGGCTGCCCCGACTCCTTCGATCTGGCCCTGCGCCTGGCGGCCGCTGGGTACGCGCACGTGCGGGTCTTCGAGGGGGGGCTCCCCGCCTGGCGCGAGGCCGGTCTGCCCGTGGAGGAGGGAGAATGAGCGCCCCACTGCGATGGATCTATCACGGCGCGCGCCTGGTGCTGGGCGCCCTTTTCCTCTATGCCGGGGCGCTGAAAGCGGCCGACGTGGCCGCCTTCTCCCAGGCGGTCGCCGCCTACCGCCTCCTGCCTGCGGCGGGGAACGTCCTCGTCGCCGCCATGCTCCCGTATGTGGAGATCCTCGCCGGCGCCCTCCTCCTTCTCAATACCCGGGTGCGCCCCGCCGCGCTGCTTCTCGGCACCCTCACGTCGGTCTTCATCGCCGTGCTCCTGACGGTCGTCGTGCGCGGAATCGAGATCGACTGCGGCTGCTTCGGCAGGGCCGACGCAACCTCGCCCGAGGTCGCCCTGGTGCGCAACGCCGGGCTGCTCCTTCTGGCGGCGGCGGTCTATATCCTTCGGGGGCGGCAAAAGGGGTGAGCGCCAAAATCCTCCTTCTTCACCCCCCTGCCGTCAAGCCCTCGGAGCCCCCCCTCGGCGCCGCCGTCCTGCTCGGCTCGCTGCGGCGACAGGGGATCGAGGCCGACGTCCTTGACGCCAACCTCGGTGCCTGCCTCCACCTGCTCGATGCCGAACGCCTCTCCCGCAGGGCCGGCGATGCTCCTGCCACCGCCCTCAAGAGGGCGCTCACACACCTTCGGTCCTCTGTCGAGCTGATGCGCTCGGGCGGCGGGGCGATCTCCCTCCCCCGATATGTCACGGCCGTCTCCCATCTTGAAACGGCACTGGCGGCGTGGGGAGGGGCGCAGGAGCGCCTGAGCCTCGGCGACTATGTCCATTCGGGACTGTCCGAATTCTCCCCGGCCGACCTGGAGCGCCTCGCCGCTGGGGAGGTCTCCACCCTGTTCGCCCCCTATTACCGCGAAGCGCTCTTCCCACGCATCGACCGGATGAAACCCGGCCTGATCGCCCTCTCCATCAACTACCGGCACCAGGTCCTGCCCGCCTTCGAACTGGCGGGGATGCTGAGGCGGCGCTTGCCCCATCTGCCGATCGTCGCCGGAGGGGGGATGCTCTCCTCGTGGCGCGAGGCGCTGCTTCGGCGGGATCTGCGCTTCTCCTGCTTCGATCACGTCGTCTTCGGTCCGGGCGAGGAGGCGCTGGCGAAGCTGGCTGACGGAGCCGCAGAGGCCTATTTTCTTGAAGGGGGAAGCGAGACGCATTTCGATCCGGATTTCTCCTTCGCCGCCCTCGGCGATTATCTCAGTCCCGTCCCGTTGCTGCCGGTGAGCGCCACACGCGGATGCTATTGGCGACGCTGCCTCTTTTGCCCCGAGGCGTCCGCCCCGACCCACCCTTTCCGTGCGCTCCCGCCCGAGCAGGTCCCCTCTTTGCTGCGCGATCTTTCGCGGCGCTACGGGGCACGGCACTTTCACCTCACCGACAACGCCCTCCCCGTACCGGTCCTTTCGGCCCTGGCGAGCCGAAGCGCGCAGATGGACGGTCTTTCGTGGCACGGCTTCGCCCGCTTCGAGGAAGCGCTGTGCGATGCGGAGTTGGCGCGCGCCCTTGCGAAAGGGGGGTGCCGGATGCTGCAGCTGGGGCTGGAGAGCGCCTCGCCGCCGGTTCTGGAGCGGCTCGGCAAGGGGACGCGCCCGCAGGTCGCCGCGCGCATTCTGGAGAACCTGAAAAAAGCGGGCATCGAGACCTACGTCTACGTCCTTCTGGGGACCCCCGGCGAAACGCAGGATGACGCCGAGGCCACCCGCGCCTTTCTCGAAGAAAACGCCGAGGCCATCTCCTTTCTGAACCTGGCGATCATGAATCTGCCGCGGGGCTCGCGGATGCTCGACGATCCCGGTCGCTTCGGCATTGCCGCCGCCGAAGCGCTGCCGGCCAACGAGCCGCTGGGGCTCTACCGCCCCTTCACGGCGCTGAGCGGCTGGGGGCGCGAGGAGGCGCGGCGCTTTGTGCAGAAACGTCTTCTCGGCACACCGGCCATCCGCGCCATCGTCCGGCGCACCCCTCCGGCCTTCACCTCGAACCACGCCTTTCTCTTTGGCTAGAGGGCTGGTCGACAGGGGGCGTTGGGGTGTGGTAAGTTCAGCGCTCAATAAAAACCAGCGTCCTGGTTTGCGCCTTTTCTTCCCATCTGTCTTCGCCGGAGTGTAGTGGACGTTTCGGGGATAAGAGCGGCAGATGTCTGAGCGAAGCGAGTTTCTGCCGCTCCCCGAAACGTCTGCGCAACGGAGGGAATCCGCCGAAGGCGGACGAGGACAGTTGGGTGCCCTTTTTCTGCTTACTCTTTTTGGGCAAGCAAAAAGAGTAAGTCGTCGTCGGGGGGCGAAACCCCCGGGTTTTCGAAGCAATTCAGGCTCATCACGAAAATGGAACCCTGGCAGAAATCCCTCGCCGACAGCCTCACCGACCCCGCCGAGATCGCTGCGCGCTTCGGGATCGACCCCGAGCCTCTGCGGCAGGTCGCCGAACGATTTCCCGTGCGGATCACCCCGCACTACCTGGGGCTGATCCGCGAGGTGGGCGACCCGGTCTGGCGCCAGTGCGTCCCCGATCCCGCGGAGCTGGCCCCAGACGATCTTCACCTCGATCCGCTGGCCGAGGACGATCTCTCCCCCGTCCCCGCCGTCATCCACCGCTATCCCGACCGCGCGGTGCTTCTGGCGAGCGGCGCCTGCGCCGTCTACTGCCGCTTCTGCACCCGCAAGCGCAAGGTGGGGTGCGCCGCCATGCGCCTCAGCCTCGATGAAGTGCGAAGAGGGATCGACTACATCGGGCGCACCCCCGCGATCAAAGACGTCCTCCTCTCCGGCGGCGATCCCCTCCTGTTGTCCGACGAGGCTCTGGACGAAATTCTGGGCGCCCTGCGACGCATCCCCCACGTGCAGATCGTGCGCATCGGCAGCCGCGTCCCGGTGACCCTCCCCGAGCGGATCACCCCGGCGCTGTGCGCCGTGCTGCGCCGCGCGCACCCTCTTTTTCTCAACACCCACTTCAACCATCCCCGGGAGCTGACCGCAGAGGCGCGGGAGGCGTGCGAGCGCCTCAGCGACGCCGGCATCCCTCTCGGAAACCAGACGGTGCTGCTGCGCGGCGTCAACGACGACCCCGCGACGATGGCCGAGCTGCTGCGGGGGCTTTTGCGCCTGCGGGTGCGCCCCTACTATATCCATCACATGGATCTTGTGCGCGGGACGGCTCACTTTCGCACACGCCTCGAGACGGGGCTCACGTTGATGGCGTCGCTTCGGGGAGAGGTCTCCGGGCTGGCCATCCCCCACTACGTCGTCGATCTTCCGGGGGGGAAGGGGAAGGTCACGCTGCAGCCTGAGTATCTTGAGCGTCTCGGCGAAACGACGCTGCTGCGCACGCCGCGAGGGGAGAGGGTGGAGTTTCCGAACAGGGTGGAAAAATAGCAGGAATGATCGGACAGATCCGTCGGATTTGAGCCCCTACAGCTCCTCGGGAGTGAAGGCGCTCACGTCGTCGATGGTTTCGGCACCGGTGAGGAGCATCACGAGGCGGTCGAGGCCGAGGGCGATGCCGGCGGCCTGGGGGAGGGCGGCGAGCTCGGCGAGGAATTTTTCGGGGGAGGGGTAGGGGGGCTTGCCCGCCGCGCGCCGCAGCGCCTCTTCGCGCTCGAAGCGCTCGCGCTGCTCGTGCGGGTCGGTGAGCTCCGAGAAGGCGTTGGCCAGCTCGATCCCTGAGACGTAGAGCTCGAAGCGCTCGGCGACCGCCGGGTCGGTAGGGCTTCTGCGGGCCAGGGCGGCGAGCTCGGCGGGGTAGTCGATGAGGAAGGTCGGCGTTTTTCGCCCCAGGCGCGGCTCGATCTCGAAGGCGATCACTTCGTCGAAGCGGTTTGTCTCCATCGCCTCCCGAAGAGAAATCGGGGCGTGGCGGGCGAAGGCCTCGGCAACTGTGAGGCGCTCCCAGGCAGAGCTGAGGTCGATCGTCTCCCCGTTGTGCACGATCGTCCCTTCGGGGGCGAGGGCGCGCAGGAGCCCTTCGCAGTCATCCATCAGGGCTCGGTAGTCGGCGTCGCGGCGGTACCACTCGAGCATGGTGAATTCGGGGAGGTGGCGTCTCCCCCGCTCCCCGCCGCGCCAGACGCGGCAGATCTGAAAGAGCCGCGGATACCCCGCCGCCAGCAGGCGCTTCATGCACAGCTCGGGGGAGGTCTGCAGGAACCACCCTTCGGCCGAAACGGCGTCGATGTGCGTCTCGGGGGCGTTGGCGGGGATGCGCAGGGGCGTTTCGACTTCCAGAAAATCGTCGGCGACGAAAAGAGCCCGGATCGACTGGACGATCCGGGCTCTCTTTTCCAGGTAGGGGCGCTTGCGGGCGAGAGCCCAGTTCGGCTCCATCCTTTTTCCTTTCGCTTCTCCGAAAACGGAGATGCCTTTTCAGCCGTAACTGGTCGCTGAAGGGTCTCGGGGCGCCCACGCAGAGGGTGTCTGGCGCCTGGACGGCGCCAGTCAAGCCCCCAGGGATGGGTTCATGGCGTCCCTCGGAGTGGGG
>JBJHBH010000083.1:0-15679 GCA_050485365.1 Desulfuromonadales bacterium
GTCTCCCATCAGGCCCACAGGGATTACAAGGACATTCTGAACCTGCTCGAAAAGGGGTACGGCGTGACGATCATTTTGCCGCGCACCCTCGCCGACGATCGGGAAACCCTTCGGATGGTTCAGCTCGACGCCATCTAACGCGAACGAGAGAGATGATCGACGCAAAAAAGCCACCTGCAAAGGTGGCTTTTTTGCGTCGGGACCCTCCGGGTTGACAGGGTCATCGGAGACGATAGCTTTAAGACCATCGGCGACGGACACCCGGGGCGCTCAAGGCCTCCCGGGTGTCCTTTTCGCGCAGCCGCCTGCTTGTGGGCCGAAGGACGACGAGAGGAGGACCGAGATGATGAACCCGGAGCGCCGCGAACTGGACAAGCAGCTGACCCGCACCGACGCCATCGAAAAAGTGACGGCGGATCTCGGGCTGCAGGGGGAGGGGACCCACTATTACTGTCCCGGCTGCCAGGCGGCAAAGCCGCTCCAGGCCGACGAGCGGCCCGAGATGGTGATCAAGGACGGTTGGTTTCACTGCTACCGCTGCGACGCCCAAGGGGACATCGTCGGTCTGGTCAAGCTCGCCCGTGGATGCGGTCTCGAAACGGCGATGGAATGGCTGGAGCGCGAGGCAGGGATCAAGCATTGACGGCAGGGGCGTCTGTCTAAAATCGAAAGAGCCTGAGGCCCCCCCCTTCGAAAGCCGCCCACCAGGCCAGCAGGGGGGTCGCGGCGGCGATGAGGGCGAGAAGGCGCTGAACGTTTTTGTCGTGCGGCTCGGGATGGCGCCGGTTGAAGAGGAGGCCCAGAAGGACGCCGCAGAGAAAGCCGAAGAGGTGGGCGCCGACGTCGGTGCGCTCGCCTCCGGTCCCCAGCATCGCCAGAAGGCCGATGCCGGCGGCGAGCGGCAGCGGCCAGCGCCGCAGCAGAACGTGGCGGTTGCGGCGCACGCTCAGCCCGGCCAGAAGGCCGACGGCACCGAAGACGGCGGTGGAGGCCCCCACCGCCAGGTGGGCGGCCGGCTGCACGAGGGCGTTGAGGTAATTGCCGGCGGCGCCCGCGGCAAGGAGCAGGCACCATCCCGCCCCCGTCCCCATCTCGCGGCACAGGCGCACGACGAAAAATCCCCCCAGAAGCAGATTCCCCATCAGGTGCACTTCATCGGTGTGCAGCGTCAGGGCGGTGACGGTGCGCCACCACTCTCCCTCGACGATCCGGCCCGCGTCGGCTCCGCCGAGGCGCACCCACTGATCGTGGCTGAGGTCGGCGAGGCCGAAGTGCGTCAGGTTGTGGAAGATCCCCACCAAAAGCAGAACCGCCACGGTGACGAGGCGGTTCTCGGCGAGGGAGACCTCGACCGGCTTCGGAGGCCATCCCCGGTTTTCGCTTTCGTAGCGTTCAAGCTCGTACAGAGCGCTCTCGCGCCGGTTCAGCGGGACGAGGAGGCGCCAACTCCACCCGGCGCCGACCCCCCGGGCGGGGATCCCCTTCGCCTCCAAAACGAGCATCCAGACCCGCAGCCTCTTCTTCGAGAGGGGCTCGCGCGAGGCCCCCTGCACCATCGCCGGGAGGATCTCGATCCACCCCTCTTCCCCTTCGGGCAGGTCGATTTCCGTGTCGGTCGTCTCCTGCTCGTTCATCGCTCGCCCTTTTGCAACTGTTCGGCATGGGGTCCCACCTCCCATGCCAAGGGACGCTTTTCGCCGTCCATGCCGCCAGACACCCTTGTCATGTGAGCCGCGACCCCGCACAAGGTGAATAGAAACGCCCTTTTTCAGAAACGTCGGCTTCGACTCACTCCTCACGGGCATTGTAGATGACGCCGCCCGAAGCGCCATAGGCGGCGAGGAGCGCCGCCGCCTCGCGGCGAAGGACGTCCCGGGTGACGGCGATGCCGCGCCTTTGCAGGGCGGCGATCCAGTTCGGCGGCTTCTCCCCCTCGTCGAAGCCGACCCGCAGGGCGTCGGAGCGCCGGGCTCCGCACACCAGGGAGCGCACCCCGGACCACGGCACCGCGCCGTAGCACATGGCGCACGGTTCGGTGCTCGTGACGAGCTCGATACGGCGCCCGCCGCGACCGAGGTCGTAGTCGCCCAGAGACTGCTGCGCCAGCGCGATGGCGACCATCTCGGCGTGGGCGATGGAGGTCGAGGCCGACAAGACGAGGTTGACTCCGGCGCTGACGAGGGCGCCGCCGCGATCGAGATCGAAGATGCCGGCGCCGAAGGGGCCTCCCGTGCCGTGGCGCACATGCCGGGCGGCGAGGTCGATCACCAGCCCCATGCGCGACTCGGCATCGGGGAAGGAGGTGCCCGCGGGGGGAAGGGCCTGCGGAAGCCAGGAGGGGAGGGCAAGGGTGACGGAGTGAAGCATCACGCCCCCATCCCCAGGCGCTTGATCTTCTCCACCAGCGTCGTGCGGTTGATTCCGAGAAGGGAGGCTGCGCGGGCCTTGACCCCCCCGGCCGTCTGCATCGCCTCGCGGATCATGCAGCGCTCCATCTCCTCGATGACCCGCGGCATATCGATCCCCTCCTCGCCGATGCGGGGGCAGAAGATGTCGGCGCCCCCTTGCGTCTCCTCGCTCCCGCCGATGTCGGGAGGCAGGTCGCTCTTCTCGATGACCTCGCCGTCGGTCAGGGTGACGGTTCGCTCGATGACGTTTTCCATCTCGCGCACGTTCCCCGGCCAGGAGTATCCTTCGAGGGCTCTCATCGCCTCGGGCGACAGGGACATCAGGGGGCGGTTCATGGCGGCGCAGGTCTGCTGCAGAAAGTGGCGGGCGAGCAGGGCGATATCCTCGCGCCGCTCGCGCAAGGAGGGCAGGACGACGGGGATGACGTTGAGGCGATAGAAAAGGTCTTCGCGAAAATGCCCCTTCTTCACCTCCCCTTCGAGATTGGCGTTGGTGGCGGAGATGACGCGCACGTTGAGCTTGATCGACTTGCTCGAACCGACCCGCTCGACCTCCTGCTCCTGCAGCACGCGCAGCAGCTTCATCTGCAGGTGCATCGGCATGGTGCCGATTTCGTCGAGAAAGACCGTGCCGCCGTTGGCCGCCTCGAATTTACCGGCCTTGTCGGCCACCGCGCCGGTGAAGGAGCCGCGCACATGCCCGAAGAGCTCGCTTTCGAGGAGCTCGGCCGGAATGGCGCCGCAGTTGATGGCGATGAAGGGCTTTTCGCGGCGCGGCCCGTTGAAGTGGATCGCCTTGGCGACGAGCTCCTTGCCGGTACCCGACTCGCCGAGGATGAGGATGGTGGAGTCGGTCTGCACGATCTTCTCCATGCGCGAGAAGACCTGCTGCATGGCCAGGCTGTGACCGATGATGTTGTCGAACTTGTACTTGCCGCGAAGCTGCTGGCGCAGGTAGAGGTTCTCGGCCACCAGCCGGCTCTTCTCCAGGGCTTTGGCGATGAGGATTTTGAGCTTTTCGAAGTTGAAGGGCTTGGTGATGTAGTCGAAGGCCCCCTCCTTCATCGCCTCCACCGCCGACTCGGCCGAAGCGTGTCCGGTGATGACGATGACGTTGGTGTAAGGGGAGTCGATCTTGACTTTCTTCAGCAGGTCGATGCCGCTGACGCCGGGGAGAAAGAGGTCGGTGACGATGATCTCGAAGGAAGTTTTTTCGAGAATCTTCAGCGCCTCCTCCCCCGAGGCGGCCGATTCGACCTTGTAGCCGGCGCTGCTCAGCAGCAGGGTCAGAGCGTCGCGGTTGGTCGTCTCGTCGTCGATGACCAGAATCTGTGAGAGATGGTTGCGCATCGATCCGTCGAAATTTCAGGGGTTGAGAAAAGGGGCGGGTCTCCGGGGGTCCGTCGCGCCTCGGCGCGTCAGGGGATTGACGTTTTGTTACGCTACCATGACCTCCCGGAGCACGGCAAGCGGATTCGCTTTGCCCCTTTTCGCTAATGATTCTAAAAGGGGTAACATTTTCAGCTATTTGACACTGCCCTTGGTGTAGGGTAGTCTTTTCGGTATGAAGAGACTACTTCTTGCCCTGCTTGCAGTCTTCGTGTTGTTCGGCGCCGCCCCGCGCGTGTGGGCCGACATCGGTCCCGGCACCATCCTCACGGTGCGCGTGGCCGACGCCATAAATCCGGTCCAGGCCGACTTCATAACCCAGCAGCTCGGACGCGCCAACGCCCAGGGCGCTCGCGCCTTTTTGATCGAGATCGACACGCCCGGCGGGCTCGACACGGCGATGCGCCAGATCATCCGCGAGATGCTCGGCTCCGAGATCCCCGTCATCGTCTACGTCTACCCCTCGGGTGCGCGGGCCGCGTCGGCCGGCGCCCTGATCATGCTCGCGGCCGATTTCGCGGTCATGGCGCCGGGGACCAATGTCGGCGCCGCCTCTCCGGTGGCGGTCGGAGCGGGGGAGGCCGACGAGACGGCCATGCAGAAGGTCCTCGAAGACGCCGCCGCCTACGCCCGGGGGCTCGCCGATCTGCGGGGCCGGAATCAGGAGTGGGCCGAGAGCATCGTTCGCGAGGCCGTCTCGACCGCGGCGCGCGAGGCGCTGGAGCTCGGCGTCATCGATCTGGTCGCCGACGGCGAAGAGGAGATGCTGCGTGGGCTGGACGGCGCGACGTATCAGAGGCGCGGGGAGGAGCGGACCTTCAGCACCGAAGGGGCGGTCCTCGTCTTTGCCGAGATGACCCTCGCCCAGCGCATCCTCAACGTCATCAGCAACCCCAACGTCGCCTACATGCTGCTGATGCTCGGCATCCTCGGCATCTTCTTCGAGATCTCGAACCCCGGCGCCATCTTCCCCGGCGCCATCGGCGCCATCGCGCTGCTGCTCGCCTTTTTCGGGCTGCAGATGCTTCCGGTCAACTACATCGGCCTGCTCCTCATCGTTTTGGCCGTCGTTCTCTTTGTCCTCGAGGTCAACATCGTCTCGTACGGGATGCTGAGCATCGGCGGGCTGGTGGCGCTCACTCTCGGCTCGCTGATGCTGATCGACGCCGACGCCGAGCCGTATTTCCAGATCTCCCGCGTCGTCATCGCCGCCACCGTCGGGGTGAGCGGCGGGTTCGTCGCCCTCGTCGTCTACTTCGTTACGCGCACCCAGGCGACAAAGTTTTTCTCGGGTCAGGAGGGGATGGTCGGCGAACGCGGCACCGCCGTCACCGCGGTACACCACCAGGGGCGGGTCTTCGTTCATGGAGAGTATTGGGACGCCTTCGCACGGGAGCCGGTCGCCGAAGGGGAGGCCGTGGAGGTGGTGAAGGTCCAGGGGTTGAAGATCGAAGTGCGACGGGCCGAAACGCCGCAGGCGTAACAGCGGCAGCGTTCGGCTCGCCGCGCCAAAGCTGTGGAGCCGCCCGGCGCGCGCCGGGCTCATAAAAGAAGGAGGATCGAAATGATTCCTGTAGATCTGGTCGGCTGGGTGATCGCGCTCGGTATGATCGCGTTCATCGTCGGCAGCGCGGTTCGCATTCTGTACGAATACGAGCGCGGGGTCGTTTTTCGACTCGGACGCTTCGTGACGGTGAAGGGGCCGGGTCTTCGCTTCATCATCCCGGTGATCGACCGGCTCGAGAAGGTGAGCCTGCGCACGATCGCCATGGACGTTCCGCCCCAGGACGTCATCACCCGCGACAACGTCTCGATCAAGGTCAACGCCGTCATCTACTTCCGGGTGGTGCAGGCCGACAAGGCCCTCATCGAGGTCGAGAACTACCTCTACGCCACCAGCCAGCTCGCGCAGACCTCGCTGCGCAGCATCCTGGGGCAATCCGAGCTCGACGACCTGCTCGCCCATCGCGAGCGGATCAACCAGGAGCTTCAGCAGATCCTCGACAAGCAGACCGACCCCTGGGGGGTCAAGATCTCCAACGTGGAGATCAAGCACGTCGACCTGCCGGTGGAGATGCAGCGGGCCATGGCCCGACAGGCCGAGGCCGAGCGCGAGCGGCGCTCCAAGGTCATCCACGCCGAAGGGGAATTCCAGGCCTCGCAGCGCCTCTCCGAGGCGGCGAAGATCCTCGCCAGAGAAGACGGCGCCCTTCAGTTGCGCTTCCTGTCGACTCTCACGGACATCTCGGCCGAGAAGAACTCGACGATCATTTTCCCCATCCCGATGGATCTCATCAAGCCTTTCATGAGAAAGCTCGAAAAGGAATCGGGCGACAAGCCATAGTCGTTTTTTTGCACACTAGAACGCATCGACGAGGGGCAGGTTTCCAAACCTGCCCCTCGTCGACGTTTTTGGGGTTTTTTCGCGAAAACAGGACGATTCGACATGGGGTATTAAATGCGTCTTGCTGGTGGAGAAAATCCCCGGCTTTTCAGTCTCTTAGAATGTAGAACAAGATTTTAGGTTGACACTCCATCTCCTGTCTGGTTAGATATCACCCTCTTGGTAATGCTGATAAACGTTTAAAATAACGAAAGTTTTTTATCGAGGATAAAATTTTGTCCTCGTTCTTGTTGTTCTATTTTAAAAAATCGGGGTCAATTCAGCTGGTTTGGAGGAGGTTCAATGGCAATCAGAAAGTTCAAGAAAATCATGGCGGCCAACCGCGGAGAGATCGCCATCCGCATCTTCCGGGCGTGCACCGAGCTGGGGATCAGCACGGTGGCGATCTACTCGGAGGAGGACAAGATCTCTTTGCACCGCTACAAGGCCGACGAAGCGTATCTCATCGGCAAGGGGAAGGGTCCCATCGACGCGTATCTCTCCATCGATGAGATCATCGATCTGGCGCGGCGAAAAGAGGTCGACGCCATCCACCCGGGGTACGGCTTTTTGTCGGAGAACCCCGAGTTCGCCGAGGCGTGCGAGAAGGCGGGGATCGCCTTCATCGGCCCCACCCCCGAGATCCAGCGTCGCCTGGGCGACAAGGTCTCGGCGCGCCACGTCGCCATCGAGGCGGGGGTTCCGGTGGTGCCGGGGACGGCCGATCCGATCTCGACCGAGGAGGAGGCGCTGATCTTCGCAAAGGAGGCCGGCTACCCCATCATCATCAAGGCCGCCGCCGGCGGCGGCGGACGCGGCATGCGCGTGGCGCGCAACCAGCGCGAGCTCCTCGAAGGGCTCAAGTCGGCGGCCTCGGAAGCGAAGGCGGCCTTCGGCAACCCGTCGGTTTTTCTCGAGAAGTACCTGGAGCGCCCCAAGCACATCGAGGTGCAGATCCTCGGCGACACCCACGGCAACATCGTCCACTTCTTTGACCGCGACTGCTCCATCCAGCGCCGTCACCAGAAGGTGATCGAGATCGCCCCCTCCATCGGCGTTGCCGAAGCCAAGCGGATGGAGATCTGCGAGGCGGCGATGAAGATCGCCCGAGCGGTCAACTACGTCAACGCCGGGACGGTGGAGTTCCTCCTCGATCAGGAGCAGAACTTCTACTTCATCGAGACCAATCCGCGCATCCAGGTCGAGCACACCGTCACCGAGATGGCGACCCAGCGCAACCTGGTGCAGATGCAGATCCGCATCGCCGCGGGTTACCGCCTGAGCGACCCCGAGATCGGCATCAAGGATCAGTCCGACATCACCCTGATCGGCGCCGCCATCCAGTGCCGCGTCACCACCGAGGATTCGGCGAACAACTTCGCCCCGGACTTCGGCACCATCAAGGCCTACCGCATCGCCGCCGGCTTCGGCGTGCGTCTCGACGCCGGCAACGGCTTCGCCGGCGCGCAGATCACGCCGCATTACGATTCTCTTCTGACGAAGATCACCGCCTTCGGCCGCACCTATGGCGATGCAGCCCGCACCATGCACCGCGCTCTGCAGGAATTTCGCATCCGCGGCGTGAAGACGAACATCGGCTTTTTGGAGAACGTCGTCACGCACCCCGATTTTCTGGCGGGCAAGTGCGACACCTCCTTCATCGACACCCACCCCGAGCTCTGCTCGATGCGGGTGAAGCGCGACCGGGCGAACAAGCTGCTGCGCTATATCGGGCACACGGTCGTCAACGGCTATCCGGGGATCAAATCCGAGAAGGCGCTGCACTTTCGCGACCTGCGCGAGGCGACCGTCCCCGAGGTCGCCTACGGCGTGGCGCACCCCCGCGGCACCCGCGATATCCTGCGCGAGAAGGGACCCGAGGGGCTGGCCAACTGGGCGCTGAAGGAGAAAAAGCTCCTCATCACCGACACCACCATGCGCGACGCCCACCAGTCGCTGATGGCGACGCGCATCCGCACCTACGATCTGGAGCGCATCGCCGAGGCGACGAGCCATTACGGCGGCGAGCTCTTCTCCCTGGAGATGTGGGGCGGGGCGACCTTCGACGTCGCGATGCGCTTTTTGCAGGAGGACCCCTGGGAGCGCCTCGACCGCCTTCGGGCCAAGGTCCCCAACGTCCTGTTCCAGATGCTGCTGCGCGGCTCCAACGCCGTGGGCTACACCAACTACCCCGACAACGTGGTGCGCGAGTTCGTCAACAAGGCGGCCAAAAGCGGCATCGACGTCTTTCGCATCTTCGATTCGCTCAACTGGACCAAGGGGATGGCCGTGGCGATGGATGCGGTGCGGGCCGAAGGGGCCGTCTGCGAGGGGACGATGTGCTACACCGGCGACATCCTCGACCCCAAGCGCGACAAATATCCGCTGCAGTACTACGTCGACACCGCCAAAGAGCTCGAGCGCATGGGCGCCCACATCCTCGGGATCAAGGACATGGCCGGTCTGCTCAAGCCCTTCGCCGCCGAAAAGCTCATCAAGGCGCTCAAGAGCGAGATCGGCATCCCCATCCACCTGCACACCCACGACACCTCCAGCAACGGCGGCGCCATGCTTCTGGTGGCGGCCCAGTCGGGCGTCGACATCGTCGACACGGCGCTGTCGCCCATCTCGGGGCTGACCTCACAGCCGAACATGAACGCGCTGCTGGCGGCCCTCCAGGGCACGATGTGGGACCCCAAGCTCGACAACGACGGGCTGCAAAAGCTCGCCAACTACTGGGAGACGGTGCGCACCTACTACGCTCCCTTCGAGTCGGAGCTGCGCAGCGGCACCGCGCAGGTCTACGAACACGAAATCCCCGGCGGGCAGTACTCCAACTACAAACCCCAGGTCGAGGGCCTGGGGCTCGGTCACCGCTGGGAGGAGTGCAAGGAGATGTACCGCAAGGTCAACGACATGTTCGGCGACGTCATCAAGGTCACGCCGTCCTCCAAGATCGTCGGCGACATGGCGATGTTCATGGTGCAGAACAATCTGCAGCCCGAGGATGTCTACCAAAAAGGGGATGAGCTGACCTTCCCGCAGGGGGTCGTCGACTTCTTCAAGGGGATGATCGGCCAGCCCGTCGGCGGCTTCCCCGAGCGCCTGCAGAAGATCATCCTCAAGGGCGAAGAGCCCCTGACCTGCCGCCCCGGCGAGCTCCTCGAGCCCGTCGATTTCGCGGCGCGCAAGGTGCAGATCGAGGAGAAGGTCGGTCATCCGGTCAGCGACCGGGACGTGCTCTCCCACGTTCTGTACCCCAACGTTTTCGAGGAGTTCGACCGCATCCGCCAGGAGTACGGCGACACCTCGGTCCTGCCGACCCCGGCCTTTTTCTACGGCCTCGATGTCGGCGACGAGGTCAACATCGACATCGAACCGGGCAAGACCCTCGTCATCCGGCTCAACGCCGTGGGGAGCCTGCAAAAGGACGGCACCCGCAACATCTACTTCGAGCTCAACGGCGAGCCGCGCCAGGTCACGGTGCAGGATCTGTCGGTGGTCTCCGAGCAGCAAAGCCGTCAGAAGGCCGAAAAGGGCAACGCCAAGCACGTCGGCGCCCCGATGCCGGGCAAGGTCTTCAAGCTCCTGGTCAAGGCCGGCGACGAGGTCAAGGAGGGGGACACCCTCCTGACCACCGAGGCGATGAAGATGGAGACCAACGTCAAGGCCCGCCACGACGGGGTCATCGCCGACATCCTCTTCAAGGAAGGGGAGTCGGTGCAGCAGGGCGATCTGATGGTCGTCTTCGAGTAGATCTGTAAAAAAAGAAGATGTAATGCAAAGAGCCGGGCTCCCGCATGGGGGTCCGGCTCTTTGTGTTTCCTGCGTCTCAAGGAAGGCTCGCGCCGTCTTTGCTAGCGCCGTCCCGATCTGTGCGATCGGTCGCCGGAGGGGCGCGGGGCGCCGCGAAACTGCTGCGTCTCGTCTCCGCCGCGCCCGCGATATTCGCGGCCCCCTTGGGAGTCCCTGCCCGGCGAGGGGCCGCGTTGCGGCCTGTGCATCCGCTCGCCTGCTTCGCTCCGAAAATTCCTTTCCCCGCGAAATCCCCTCTCGGCAGCGCCGCCGCGGTTCGGCCGAACGATTCGCTCATCCTGAGAGCTGCGAAAATCTCTGCCTCTGTGGAAGTCCCTGCCCGGACCGCCCCTCGGAGTCTGGCGGAAGGTCCGTTCGTCCGCTTCGCTTCGGAAATTGCGCTGTCCCTGGAACTCTCTGCCGGCAGCGCCGCCGCGATTCGGCTGCACCACGGACCGCTCGGGGCCGCTTCGCAGATCCCTGCGCCCCTGGAACTGCCCGGCGGGGGCGCCGCCGCGGTGCGATCGGACAATGCCGTCGCGGTGCGGTCGCTGCGGACCTTTGCGAAAATCCCTCAATCCCTTGTGTTGGTGGGCACCGTGAAAGTGGAAGTGGGGCACTTTCACATGACGGGTTCCGACGAAATGAACGATGTTGAAGCTGAAGAAGATGCGCGCCGAGTGATACCGGGGATAGTGGAAGTAGGGGTAGTGATCGTACCAGTACGGGTAGCGGTACGGGTAGATGTAGTGCCGCTCGATCACCCGCTCGACCACCTGATAGGCGGGCTGTTCGACCGTGTCGGAGACGATCATCCACGTGCCGTCGGGCTGGCGGCAGGCCGTTCCGTACGCCTGCTCTTCGCTTCCGCCGATGATGACGGTGGTGATGAATTCGCGGCAGTAGAGTCCTGAGCCATTCTGGTAGGTGTGCACCGGCACCACGGTGCCCGAGCGCTCGGTGTCGGGGTTCACCCAGGCGGAGGCCTCGTTGGTCCGGTTGTACTCGAGGGCATACTGGAAGGTTTCCGCCATCGCCTGCTGTTCGGCCGCGTCGAGCATGGCGCCGTAACTCTGCCCCCACGCGAGGGTGCCGACGAACACGACCCCGCTCAATGCCGCCAGTATGAGGGCCAGTCGAAACATGATGAGCTCCCTGGGGAATGAGCGCTTTGGTGGTGCTCGTCAGCAGCCCCTAGGGATCATTGTGGAGTGTTCGATTTTTTGCCCCGACCGCCTGTTCCCTTCGGGGCTGAGAGCCTGTCACCACCAGCGAGGCAAAAAAGACTCCAACACTCTTTTATTATAGCACGGTCGATGGTGCGAACCGGATGGCGGAGCAAGGCGCCAAACGTAAACGCCGGCAATCATCTGCCGGAATGGCGAAACTTGCCGACTTCGTTGCTGAAATGGCAGGCGGCGAGGTGTCCTCCGCCCTTGTCTTCCAGAGGGGGATCGACGGTTTTGCACAGATCGCGGGCGTAGGGGCAGCGGGGGTGGAAATGACAGCCGGACGGCGGGAAGATGGGGGAGGGGATCTCGCCCTTGAGGAGCCGGCGAGGCTGACGCTTGCCGGGATCGGGGACGGGAACGGCGTTGAGGAGCGCTTCGGTGTAGGGGTGACGCGGGGCGCGATAGAGCTCTTCAGCGTCGGAGAGCTCGACGATGCGCCCCAGATACATCACCGCCACGCGGTCGCTGATGTGCTCGATGACCGAGAGGTCGTGGGCGATGAAAAGGTAGGTGAGGCCGAGCTCCTCCTGCAGATCCTGCAGCAGGTTGACGACCTGGGCCTGGATCGACAGGTCGAGAGCCGAGACGGGCTCGTCGGCGATGATGAGCTTGGGGCGCACCGCCAGGGCGCGGGCGATGCCGATGCGCTGGCGCTGGCCGCCGGAGAATTCGTGAGGGAAGCGGTCGTAGTGCTCCTCGCCGAGGCCGACCTTTCGCAGCAGTTCCACCACCTCAGTGCGGATCGCCTCCCCCCGGGCGAGCCCGTGAATCTTGAGCGGTTCGCCGATGATGTCTCCGATGCGCATGCGGGGGCTCAGCGACGAATAGGGATCCTGAAAGATCATCTGGATCTGGCGCCGCAAGGGGCGAAATTTTCCGGGAGAGAGCCGAAGGATGTCCTCCCCCTCGAAGAGGATTTGGCCGGAATCGGGTTCGATCAGGCGCATGATGAGCCTGCCGGTGGTCGATTTCCCGCATCCCGACTCCCCCACCACGCCGAGGGTCTCGCCCTGATTGAGGGCGAAGCTGATGCCGTCGACCGCGCGCAGCTTCAGGCGCCGCCCGCCGAGGGGACCGGAGGCGACGTCGAACGATTTGCGAAGATCCCGAACCTCGAGCAGAGGGGACATTGGTCAACTCCAGATGCGCACGAGGTGTCCCGGCGACACTTCGCGCAGCGGCGGAATCTGTCCGCGCCGCGGGGCGAAGGGCTCGGGGCAGGCGTCGAGGAATGAGCTTCCGGGGGGAAGCTCTGCGAGTGTCTTCCCCTGACTTCCGACCGGCTTGAGACGCTGGCGTTTTTCGCCGAGCCGGGGGATGCAGCCGAGCAGCCCCTGGGTATAGGGGTGAACCGGCTGCGAATAGACGGCCTGAACCGGCGCGTATTCCATGATGAGCCCCGAATTCATGATCGCCACATGGTCGGCCGACTCGGCCACGACGCCGAGATCGTGCGTGATGAGCAGCGTCGCCATCCCCCTTTCGTCCTGCAGCTTTTTGAGCAGCTCCATGATTTGCGCCTGAATGGTGACGTCAAGGGCGGTCGTCGGCTCGTCGGCGATGAGGAGCTTCGGGTCGCAGGCGAGGGCCATGGCGATGACGACGCGTTGGCGCATCCCCCCCGAGAGCTGGTGAGGGTATTCGCGAACCCGCCTCTCCGGCGAGGGGATGCCGACCTGGGTCAGCAACTCGATGCTCGCATCGAGCGCCTCGGACTTCTCCATCCCTTTGTGCAGGCGCAGCACCTCCCCGATCTGGTCTCCGATGCGAAAGACGGGGTTGAGCGACGTCATCGGCTCCTGGAAGACCATCGAAATCTGGTTGCCGCGAATGCGGCGCATCTCGGCTTCGGGAAGCTTGAGCAGATCGCTGCCGGCAAAGTGAATCGCACCTTCGACGATGCGGCCGGGGGAGGGGACGAGGCGCAGAACCGACAGGGCCGTCATCGATTTTCCACAGCCCGACTCCCCCACCAGCGCGAGAGTTTCCCCTTCCCGGATGGAGAATTCGATCCCTCGGATCGCCTTGACGAGTCCGCGCGCGCTGAAGAAAAAGGTCTGGAGATTGGAGACGTCGAGAAGGGCAGACATGGGCTCCCTCTGGCAACAGTGCAGATATCCAAATTTACATGGGTTATTTTCTCCGGTCAAGGTGCGGTGCCGCCGCGGCGGAATGAAAAAAGTCTTGGCTTTTGAATTAAAGTCTATATAATTATCTAAACCTAATTGTAGGGGTGTAATATTGCTGAGTCGAATGGAGGGAGGCATGTCGCTGCGCGCGGAAGAACCGTTCGAGCACCGGATGAGCAATGGGTGTCAGGAAGCCCGATGCAAAGCCGGCCGATCATGGGAGTGGATCGACAGCATCCTGCGTTCGGTCGTTGACGGCCTCCTGGTCACCGACAGTCACGGCCGCATTCTGATGATGAACTCGGCGGCGGAGCAGCTTCTGGGCGTCGCGCAGTCGAGCCTCTTCGATGCGGCCCTGCAGGACGTCGTGAAAGACCGTCGTTTGCTGAAGCGGCTGCGCGAGGCGGTCGGCAAGGAAGAGAACGGGGCGCGATTCGAGTTCGAGATCGGCGGCCACAGCGGCGGGGTGAGGATCGTTTCGATCAGCACTTCGGTTCACCACGACGCCCACGGCGTTGCGCAGGGGAGCGTCTTTCTCTTCAGGGACATCACCCGCGAGCGGGAGCTCGACCGCATGAAGAATGAGTTCATCTCGACGGCCGCTCATGAGCTGCGCACCCCACTAACGGCCATCATGGGCTTTTCGGAGCTGCTGCTGACGCGGCGCGATCTGTCCGATGAGCTCCAGACCGACTTTCTCACCTTCATCAACCAGAAGTCCGAAAATCTCTCCAGGATCATCTCCGATCTGCTCGACATCAGCCGCATCGAGGCGGGGCGCGGGCTCGAGCTCTTTCGCGAGCGGTGGGACATCAACGACATCATCGGTGAATCGCTCAGTTCCTACCGCAGTTGCTCGGCCAAACACTCCCTCGAGGTCGTTCTGCCGCAGGAGCGGATTTATCTCAACGTCGACCGCGGCAAGATCATCCAGGTCATGGAAAATCTGCTGAGCAACGCCTTCAAGTACAGCCCCCAAGGGGGGGCGGTGCGCGTCAGCGCCCGCCAGACCCGGGGTGCGTACCTGCTGTCGATCGAAGATGAGGGGATCGGGATGACCCGCGAGCAGCTTCGGCGGGCCTTCGACAAATTCTACCGCGCCGACGCCTCCAACAGCGCCGTGGAAGGGACCGGACTCGGGCTCTCCATCACCAAAAACATCGTCGAAGCGCACGGGGGGCGCATCTGGCTCGAGAGCCGCAAGGGGAAGGGGACGACGGCTTTCGTCACGCTGCCGATGACTCGTGAACTGCAGGAGCCGGAATCCGGAATCCAGGAGCAGGGAGAAGACTGAAGACTGAAGACTGAAGACTGAAGACTGAAGACTGAAGAATGAAGACTGAAGAATGAAGACTGAAGACGGGGGATAGGAGCAAGGATTAGACAATTCAATATTTAAAATTCAAAATTCAAAATTTCCCTCCCTGTGCTATCATCCGGCCCTTCTATTTTCCTTTCGGAAGGACCGCATCCCATGGCATTGCCCGCAGCGCGCCTGAACCGGATTTTGGCGAGCCTCGTCGAGGAGACGGGGCTCAAGCCCTTTCAGGTCGAAAACACCGTCGCCCTGTTCAACGAAGGGGCCACCGTCCCTTTCATCGCCCGCTACCGCAAGGAGCGCACCGGCGAGCTCGACGAAGTGCAGGTGCGCCTCATCGAAGAGCGCCTCGGCTACCACACCGAGCTCGAGGAGCGCAAGGTCACCATCCTCTCCTCCATCGACGAGCAGGGCAAGCTCACGCCCGAGCTTCGCGCCCGCATCGAGGCGACCCGCCAGAAGACCGAGCTCGAAGACCTCTACCTCCCCTACAAGCCGAAACGCCGCACCAAGGCGACCATCGCCCGTGAGCGGGGCCTGGAGCCTTTGGCCGACCTCATCGCCGGGCAGGGGGCAATCTCCGGCACCTTGCAGGAACTGGCGGCACCCTTCGTCGTCGGCGACGTTCCCGACGTCGAGGCTGCGCTGCAGGGGGCGGGACACATCCTCGCCGAGCGCCTTTCGGAAGACGCCGACGCCCGGGCCGTCGTTCGGCAGCTCACCTGGGAGCAGGGGATTTTCGTCTCCAGGGTCGCCCCGGCGCATGCTGGCAAGGTGAGCAAGTTCGAGATGTACTACGAGTACCAGGAGCCGATCCGCCTCGTCCCCTCCCACCGCATGCTTGCCATGCGCCGCGGAGAGAAGGAGGAAATCCTGCGGCTTTCGGTCCTCGCGCCGCAGGAGGAGATCCTGCTGCGACTGGGCGCACGCCTGATCCGCAGTCAAAGCCCCTTTCGCCCCTTTTTGGAAGAGGTGGCCCGTGACGCCTACGTGCGCCTGATCGCCCCGTCCATCGAAGTGGAGCT
>JBJHBH010000084.1:0-15417 GCA_050485365.1 Desulfuromonadales bacterium
CGAGGAGGGGACCTTCGCCGCCGTCATCCCGCGCCTGGAGGCGCTGAAAGATCTGGGGATCACGGCGCTGGAGATCATGCCGGTGAGCCAGTTCCCCGGACGGCGCGGCTGGGGCTACGACGGCGTTCACCCTTTCGCCCCCCAGAACAGCTACGGCGGCCCCGAGGGGCTCAAGGACCTCGTAGACGCCTGCCATCTCCACGGCATGGCGGCGATCCTCGACGTCGTCTACAACCACATGGGACCCGAGGGGAACTACCTGCACGACTTCGGGCCGTACTTCACCGCCAAGTACCGCACCCCCTGGGGGGACGCCGTCAACATGGACGACGCCGGGAGCGACGAGGTCCGTCACTACTTCATCGAGAACATCCTCTTCTGGTTTCGCGAGTACCGCTTCGACGCCCTGCGTCTCGACGCCACCGACCGCATCTACGACTTCTCGGCCACCCCCTTCCTGTTGGAGGCGGCCGAAGCGGTGCGCCGCTTCGAAAAAGAGAGCGCACGGCGCTGCCTGCTCATCGCCGAGAACGACCTCAACGACCCACGCCTGCTGCACCCCCCCGAAAGGGGGGGATTCGGCCTCGACGGCCACTGGAGCGACGACTTCCATCACGCCCTGCACACCCTGCTGACGGGCGAGGACAGCGGCTACTACGAGGACTTCGGCGCGCCCTCCGATCTGGCCAAAGCCTGCTCGGACGTCTACGCCTACGACTGGCGCTACTCGCCCTACCGGGGGCACCGTCGCGGCGCCGGCGCCGCCGATCTGCCGGGCGGGCGCTTCGTCGTCTGCTCGCAGAACCACGACCAGGTCGGCAACCGCATGTTCGGCCACCGCCTCAAAGAGCTGGCGGGATTCGAGGCGGCCAAGTGCGCTGCCGGCGCTACGCTCCTCTCCCCCTTCGTGCCGCTGCTCTTCATGGGGGAGGAGTACGGCGAGGACGCCCCTTTCCTCTTCTTCGCCGATTTTCAGGACGAGGAGCTGCGCGAGGCGGTCCACCGCGGGCGCATCCGCGAATTCTCCGCCTTCAAGTGGCGCGGCGAGCCGCCCGACCCCCACGAGAGCGCCACCTTCGAAAGCTCTCGCCTCAACTGGGCGGCGCGTGAGGAGGGCGAGCACGCCGTCATGCTCGCCTGGTACCGGCACCTGCTGCGGCTGCGTCGCGATATCCCCGCGCTGGGGTGCGCCGACGCCGCAGAGCGTCGCGCCGGCTCCCTCGAACCGGAAAAGCTCGTCTGGGTTCATCGGCGGCGCGGCAACGCACAATCGCTCTTGCTCCTGAATTTCAACAGTGAGAAGATCGACATCCCCTTCCCCCTGTCCGAGGGGAGGTGGGAGAAGATCGCCGACTCCGCCGACGCCCGGTGGAGCGGCCCCGGCGCGACCCTCCCCCGAAGCGTCTCGCCCGAAGAGACGCTCACCATGGCGCCGACGAGCTGCGCGGCATTTATACGGCAGTAGCCGGAACCGAAATTCAGGAGTCATCTTTATGGACCGCTATCTGTGCATCCACGGCCACTTCTATCAGCCCCCGCGGGAAAACCCCTGGCTTGAGGATGTGGAATTCCAGGACTCCGCCTACCCGTACCACGATTGGAACGAGCGGATCACCGCCGAATGCTACGCCCCCAACAGCTCGGCCCGCATCCAGGACGACGAGGGTTACATCCTCGACATCGTCAACAACTACAGCCAGATGAGCTTCAACATCGGCCCGACCCTGCTGTCGTGGATGGAGGCGAACGCTCCGTCCCCCTACAGGGCGATCCTCGAAGCCGACCGTCTGAGCCGCGAGCGCTTCTCCGGGCACGGCGCGGCCATGGCGCAGGCCTACGGCCACATGATCATGCCGCTGGCCAACAGCCGCGACAAGCGCACCCAGGTGCTCTGGGGGATCCGCGACTTCCGGCACCGCTTCGGTCGAAAGCCCGAGGGGATGTGGCTCCCCGAGACGGCCGTCGATCTGGAGTCGCTCGACTTGATGGCCGAGCACGGAATCAAGTTCACCGTCCTCGCCCCCTACCAGGCCCAGAGCGTTCGTCAGATCGGCAAGGAGAAGTGGCACGATGTGAGCGGCGGACGCATCGATCCGAAGCACCCCTACCAGTGCACTCTGCCCTCCGGGCGCACCATCGCCATCTTCTTCTACGACGGCCCCGTCGCCCAGGAGGTCGCCTTCTCCGGAATGCTCAAGCGCGGCGAGGATTTCGCCACCCGCCTCGTCGGCACCTTCAGCGCCGAGCGCGCCCCGCAGCTCGTCCACATCGCCACCGACGGCGAAACCTACGGCCACCACCACCGCTTCGGCGACATGGCGCTGGCCTACTGCCTGCGCTTCGTCGAGGAGCGTGGTCTGGCCAAGCTCACCGTCTACGGAGAGTATCTCAAGAAACACCCGCCGAAAATGGAGGTGGAGATCTACGAGAACACGAGCTGGAGCTGCGCCCACGGGGTGGAGCGCTGGCGCTCGGACTGCGGGTGCCGCATCGGCGGCGACGGGTGGCATCAGCGCTGGCGCGCACCGGTGCGCGAAGCGATGGACTGGCTGCGCGACCGCCTCGCCCCCCTGTACGAGGAGCGCATGGGGCGCTTCGTCTCCGACCCCTGGAACGTGCGCGACGAGTACATCGAGGTCATTCTCGAGCGCGACCGCACCACCGACTTTCTGCGCCGGCACTGCCATCACGACCTCGACCCGGCCGAGACGACCGAGGCGCTGCGGCTTCTGGAGATGCAGCGTCAGGCGATGCTCATGTACACCAGCTGCGGCTGGTTCTTCGACGACGTGTCGGGGATCGAGTCGACCCAGACCCTGTGCTATGCCGGGCGCGCGCTGCAGCTGGCCAACGACATCTGCGGCGTCGATCTCGAAGGGGAGTTTCTCGAACGCCTCGCCAAGGCGCCGAGCAACCTCCCCGAGTGGCGCGATGCGGCGCGCGTCTACGAGATCGCCGTCAAGCCGGTGCGGCTCGACCTGATGCGGGTGGCGGCCCACCACGCCATCGCCTCGCTCTTTCACGAAGAAGAGATCGAGCGAAGGACCTACTGCTACAGCGCCGAGGACGAGACGCGCGAGCGCTTCAGCGCCGGAATGATCCGTCTCTCCATCGGCCGCACCCGCATCCGCTCGGAGATCACCCGCAACGAAGGGCTCTTCAGCTACGCCGTGCTGCACCTGGGTGCCCAGAACCTCAACGCCGGTCTGCGTCTGTGCGCCAACGGCGACGAAGAAGCGTTCGAGGCGATGAAGGCCGAGATCCGCGACGCCTTCGAGCGCAGCGAGATCCCCGAAATCGTGCGTCTGATGGATCATCATTTCGGCACCGACAACAACTACACCCTCTGGCACCTCTTCAAGGACGAGCAGCGTCGGGTCCTGCGCCAGGTCATGGCGATCACCCTGGAAGACATCGACAACTCCTTCCGGGCGATCTTCAACAATCACTTCACCCTGGTGCGCTTTCTGCACGAAATCGGCGCCCCGATCCCCCGGGAGCTGGCGGTGCCGGTAGAGATCGCCCTGAGCTCGCGTCTGCGCGCCCTTCTGGAGGAGGGTGAGCCCGACCTCGGGCAGTTGCGGCGCCTTGGCGACGATGTGCGCAAGGTCGGCGCGCAGATCGACAAGGAGATGTCGAGCCGCCTCGCCGGCGAGTTGCTGGCCGGGCGCCTTGCCGAGCTCGCCCGCGCCCCCGACGACGCCGAGATGCTCGGCTATCTGGGCGCGCTGCTCGAGATTTTCGAGGGGATGCCCTTCGAGATCAACCTGTGGGAGGCCCAGAACACCTACTTCTCCCTGTACCGCCCCGCCCTGTCGCGCCTGTCGGAAGAGAGCCTCGATCTCTTTCTCGATCTGGGGCGCAAGCTGCGGATCAAGGTCGATTGATGCGAATCCCCAGGGCGACGTACCGCATCCAGTTCACCCCCGAATTCGGATTCGAACAGGCGCACCGCATCCTCGACTATCTGCAGGATCTGGGGATCTCGGACATCTACGCCTCCCCGATCTTTCACGCCCGCTCGGGGAGCAATCACGGCTACGACGTCGTCAACCCCAACGCCCTGAACCCCGAGCTCGGCACCGCCCAGAGCTTCGAAGCGCTCAGTGACGCCATCCGCGAAAAAGAGATGGGGTGGCTGCAGGACATCGTCCCCAACCACATGGCCGTCGACCACGCCAACCCCTACCTCGTCGACGTGCTGGAGAACGGCCCTTCCTCGCGCTACTATCACTTCTTCGACATCGTGTGGGACCACTTCTACGACATCCTGCACAACCGCCTGCTGGTCCCCGTTCTCGGCAGCTTCTACGGCGAGGCCCTGGAAAAAGGGGAGCTTCGTCTCGTCTACGACGAGGAGGGGTTCTCGGTCAACTACTTCACCCTGCGCTTCGCGCTGCGCATCGAGTCGTACCGCACCCTGCTGACGCCGTGCCAGGAAGAGCTTCGCGACGAGCTCGGCGAAGAGAGCCCCGACTACGTCCAGCTTCTCGGCGTCCTCTACGTTCTGGAGACGCTGCGCACCGCCGAGGGCGACCTCGACCGCTACAACCAGATCAAGTTCATCAAGAACGCCCTGTGGAACCTCTACCGCAAGAACCGCACGGTGCGCAAAAAGATCGACGATCTGGTCGCCCTGCACAACGGCACCCCCGGCGACAAGGAGAGCTTCACCCCCCTCGACACCCTTTTGGCCGAGCAGAATTTTCGCCTCTCCTTCTGGAAGGTCGCCTCCGAGGAGATCAACTACCGGCGCTTCTTCAGCATCAACGACCTGATCTCGCTGCGCGCCGAGCGCAGCGACGTCTTCGATCAGACGCACCGGATGGTGCTGGATCTGGCGCGTCAGGGGCGCTTCACGGGGCTTCGCATCGACCACATCGACGGGCTGTGCGACCCCGCCGGCTACCTGCAGCGGCTGCGCGAGGAGCTCGGCGACATCTACCTGGTGGTGGAGAAGATCGTCGAGCCCGACGAGCCCCTCCCCCCCTGGCCCGTCGAGGGGACGACGGGGTACGAATTCATGAACCGCGTCGCCGGGGTCTTGTGCCGCAAAAAGAGCCAGAAGGCCTTCGCCCGCCTCTACGGCTCCTTCACCGGCCTGGACGACGATTACGAGGAGCTCGTCTACGAAAAGAAGAAGCTCATCGTCGAGCGCCACATGATGGGGGACATCAACAACCTGTCCCACATCCTCAAGGACATCGCCGGCCGCCACCGCTACGGCAGCGATATCACCATGTACGGCCTTCGGCGATCGCTCATCGAGATCATGGCCTTCTTCCCCGTCTACCGAAGCTACTTCCGGCTTGACGAGGGGCGCGAGACCGATCGCCGATACGTGCGCCGCGCCATCCACTTGGCCCGGGAGAAGAATCCCGGGCTCGCCAACGAGTTCCGCTATCTGGAAAAAATCCTCCTGCTCGACTTCGACGATTTCCTGCCGCAGGAGGAGAAGAGCCAATGGCTGCACTTCATCATGCGCTTTCAGCAGTTCACCGGGCCGCTGATGGCCAAGGGGTTCGAGGACACCCTGCTCTACGTCTTCAACCCACTGCTTTCGCTCAACGAGGTCGGCGGCTCGCCCGATCGCTTCGGCTTCACCCGCGAGGAGTTCCACACCTACCAGAAGCGCCGCGCCGCCGAGTGGCCCCACGCCCTGAGCGCCACGGCGACCCACGACACCAAGCGCGGCGAGGACGTGCGCGCGCGCTTGAACGTCCTCACCGAGATCCCCCAGGAGTGGGGGCGCCACATCAAGAGCTGGAGCCGCATCAACCGCCCCCACAAGGGGCGCGTCGGCCGACGCAAGATGCCCTCGGCCAATGACGAGTATTTCCTCTACCAGACGCTGCTCGGGACGTGGCCCTTCGGCGACTTCGACCGCTGCGCCTACCTTGAGCGTCTGCGCGAATACGCCGTCAAGGCGGTGCGCGAGGCCAAGGTGCACACCGCCTGGATCAAGCCGGACCAGGAATACGAGCAGACCTACCTCGACTTCATCGAGAAGATTCTCGCCGACGAGGCGTTCCTGCAGGAGTTTCTCCCGTTCCAGAGGCGCATCGCCGGCTTCGGCATCGTCAACTCCCTCTCGCAGATCCTGCTCAAGCTCGCCGCGCCCGGCGTCCCCGACATCTATCAGGGGACCGAGCTGTGGGACTTCTCCCTCGTCGATCCCGACAACCGCCGACCCGTCGATTTCGAGCACCGCCGCCGCGTCCTGGCGCAGCTCGAAACCGCGGCCGAAGCGAACCTCGCCGGATTGCTCGAAGAGCTGCTGCACACTGCGCACGACGGCCGCATCAAGCTCTATCTCCTCTGGCGGGCGCTGTGCCTGCGGCGGCGCCTTGCACCCCTCTTTGAAAAAGGGGACTACCTCCCCCTGGCGGCCAAAGGCGCCCGTGCCGAGCATCTCGTCGCCTTCGTCCGCCGGCACGACGAGGGGCAGATCGCCACGCTGGCGCCGCGCTTCCCCGCCACCCTCGACCCGCAAGGGGGGTGGCCCCTGGGGGAGATCTGGGCGGAGACGGAGCTTCTCTTCCCTCCCCAGAGCGCCGGGACGTGGCGCGACGCCTTCACCGGACGGGAAGTCGTGGTCCCGGAGAGGTGTCCTCTCGCCGAGCTGCTCGCACACTTCCCCGTGGCGCTGCTGGAAAAAGTCGGCTAGCGCGCCGATGCTGGGACCCCCTGCCCGACGAAAAACAGCTGCGTATTCCCTTGCCCAGCGCCCGCCCTCTCTGCTAATTTTACCTTCATGAGACCTTTCGGCTGCGCACCGGCGTGACACGTTCGTTATGAAGCTCTTCTCGCGGCTCCCCATCACACAGAAGCTCACGCTGATCATCATGGTTGCGTGCACCCTGGTGCTCATCCTCTCTTCGGGGGCCTTCGTCGTCGCCGAGGTCCTCTCCTTCCGCCGCGACTCGGTGGGCCAGCTCTCCTCCACCGCCCGGATTCTCGCTGCGGGGAGCCGCCTTCCGCTGACCTTCAACGAATTTCGCACCATACAGGATTCGCTGCACGCGCTGGAGGCCGAGCGCAACATCGTGCTGGCCATCATCTTCGACGGCGCCCTTCAGCCCACGGCGCGCTACCTCAAGGAAGGCGAAAGCCTCGCGCGCCACAGCGCCTACAGCGAGGCGCTTTCGGAGAAGCTCTCGAACGCCCTGGCCAACGGTGAGGCGGCCCACTTCTTCAGCGCCACCCATCTCGACCTCATCCTGCCGGTCTACAACGCCGGCGAGCAGGTCGGGGCGATCTACCTGCGCGCCGACCAGACCCTTCTGCGCGCGCAGCTTCTGCGCATGGCGACCGGCGCGATGCTCGTTGCGGGGGCGTGCATCTTCATCGCCTTTTTCCTCTCCTCCTACCTGCAGCGCCTCATCTCGCGCCCCATCCTGCACCTGACAGAGCGGATGAGGCGCATCGGCGCATCGAACGACTTCAGCCTGCGGGCCGAGAAGGAAACCGAGGACGAAATCGGCCTTCTCATCGACGGTTTCAACAACATGCTCACCCAGATCGAGAGCCGCGACCGCCAGCTCGAGGCGCACCGCCACACCCTCGAAGACCAGGTGCGGGAGCGCACCACCGAGCTGCAGCGCAGCAACGAGAAGCTCAGCCTCGCCATGGGCCAGCTCGCCGAGGCGAAGGAGGCGGCCGAGGCGGCCACCGAAGCCAAGTCGCTCTTTCTGGCGAACATGAGCCACGAGATCCGCACCCCCATGGTCGGCGTCCTCGGCATGACCGAGCTGCTGCTGCGCAGCGATCTCGCCCCGGGGCAGATGCGGATGGCCGAGACGGTCTACCGCTCGGGGGAGTCTTTGGTGGCGATCCTCAACGACATCCTCGACTTCTCCAAGATCGAGGCGGGCAAGCTCAAGCTCGAGTCGATCGCCTTCGATCTGTACGACACCATCGAGCAGGCCGTCACCCTGCTGGGCGAAAAAGCGCTCTCGAAGAATTTGGAGCTCGTGCTCGATTACGATCCGGCGCTGGGGCGCGAGGTGGTCGGCGACCCGGCGCGGCTGCGCCAGATCGTTCTGAACCTTGTGAGCAACGCCATCAAATTCACCGACACAGGCGCCGTCGTCGTTCGGGTCCGCCGCGAGACGCACCCCCCCTCGTCGCTGCGGATCGAAGTGAGCGACACCGGCATCGGCATCGATCCGGCGGCGCAGGCCCGGATCTTCGAGACCTTCTCCCAGGCCGACAACTCCACCTCGCGCCACTACGGCGGCACGGGGCTCGGGCTCGCCATCGTGCGGGAGTTGGTGCTGCTGATGGGGGGGGAGATCGGGGTCGAGAGCTACCCCGAGAAGGGATCGACCTTCCGGGTCGTGCTGCCTCTGGCACCGGCCGATCCGGAAGACGCGGGGACGGTTGAGAACGCCCCGGCTCCCATCGGGGCCGCGCCGTGAAGGGCGCCTCGCACCTTCGCACCGCGGCGTTTGTGGCCGCCGTCGCGTACCTGCTGGTCCTCGGGTTCCTTCTGCGGCACCTGCACCACCAGGGGGATCAACCGGCGCAGAGCCTCACCCTGCAGCACCTCTCCGCCGCGGCGACGGCCGGGGACGAGACGCTGAAGGTGATCGTGCACGGCTCGGGCTTCGATGCGCAGACCCGCGCCTCGCTGAGCCTCGATACGGGCAACCGCCGCCTCGTCCGCTCGGAGATCCCCCTGTGGGGGAAGCTCAACGATGCGGTCGTCGTGGGGGAGACGCTCCTGGTCGCCCACAACTTTCGGGGGATCATGAGCTTCGACGTCAGCGATCCCCTTCGCCCCCGCCTTCTCGACACGCTGCCGATATCGGGGACCCCGCTCAAGCTCGCCGTCTCGGGCGACTACGCCTATGTGTGCGCCCGGCACGAAGGGCTTCACGTCGTCGCGATCTCCGACCCCGGGCGGCTCGAGCTCGCGGCCACCGTCGCGAGCCCCGGGCTCGCCATCGACATCGCCCTCGGCGAAGAGAGGGGCATCGTCGCCAACGCCGCCCTCGGCCTTCAATCCTTCGACCTGAGCGACCCACTCACGCCGCGGCCCCTCTCCACCCTGGAGTTGCCGGGGCATCCGGTGGGCCTTGCGCAAAGCGGCACCACTCTCTTTGTCGCCTCCACACGGGGTGGGCTGCACGTCGTCGACGCGTCGGACCCGCGTGCGATGCGCCTGATCGCCTCGCTTCCGACCGAAGGGGCGGCGATGGGCGTCTCCGTCCGGCAGGAGCGCGCCTACGTCGCCACCCTGAACGGCGGGGTGCTCGTCGTCGACATCTCCGATCCGCGCTCCCCCCGGCTCGTCACGTCGGCGCTGGCGCTTCAGGCGACCTTCGTCGCCGCGAAGGACGATCGCGCCTACGTGACGACGACGGGCGAGGATGTGCGGATTTACGACCTGCGCGACCCCGACGCCCTTGTGCTCCTCGGCACCATCGAGATTCCCGGCTTCGCCCGCTCCGTCGCGGCGGCCGGATCGCTCCTGTTCGTCCCGACGAGCCGCGGCGGGCTGCAGGTCGTCGACGCGTCGGACCCACTCGCGCCGCAGGCCATCGGCACCCTGACGATCGACAACTTCGTGCCGGACATGCTCCTCGACGCCGGGAGGGTCGTGGTGGCGACCTCCACGTCCGAGATCCTCCTTGTCGATGTGAGCGGCCCGCAGCCGGCGCTGATCTCTGCGGCACACGCACCGGCCACCGTCCTTCGCCTGGCCGTTTGCCGCGGCCGCATCTACGCCGCCCTGCGCGGAGGGGGGATCGCCGTCTTCGCCAAGGAGGGCGATGCGCTTCGCCACCTTCATACCATCGCGACCGACGCGCCTGTCGCCGCTCTCGCCGTGAGCGGATCCGCCCTCTACGCCGCGAGCGCGAACCAGGTGTTCATCTTCGACGCAAGCGCCTCCGACGGGCCGCTTCACACGGTGCACCTGGATCGTGCCCCGAAAACGCTCGCCGTCGACAAGGGCAGGCTCTACATCGGCGCCGAGGAGGGGACGTTCGTCGTCCTCGACCTGCGCCGTCCCCTGGCGCCGAAGATCCTCGGCAAGGCGCAGCTCCCCTGGCATATGCGCAAGTTCTCGATGATGGCGGAGATGATCGTACGGGAAGGGACCGCCTATGTCGCCGACGGGCGAAACGGTCTGGTGGTGGTCGACCTGCGAGAGCCCAGAAGGGCGCGGGTCGTCGGTTCGGTGCAGTTTGCGCGGATCGTCAACCGGATCACGCTCGACGGGGAGTGGCTCTACGCGTCGGACGGCCAGGACGGCCTCTACCAGGTCGATGTGCGAAACCCCGCAAGACCGCAGATCACCGCCCTGATCGCCAACGGCATTCAGAGCCGCGGAATCGCGTTGGGCGACGGCACCATCGTCTTCGCCACGAAGCGTGGAGACCTGCGGCGCCTTCCGCTGCCGGCGGAGATCGAGCAGATCCGGCTGATCGACCCGACCCGCCTCGCCCTCTCCCTGCCCCGCCCCGAATTTCCCGGGGCCTACACCCTGCGCGTCTTCAGCGCTCACCGCAGCGCCGAGCTCCACGGAGCACTCGTGATCGAGTGAGCCGAGGCTCTCTCGGCCCCTCTCCTCAGAACCGATACTGCGCCCCCGCCCAGAACTGACGCCCGACCTCGAAGTCGTTGCGGGCCGTGCCCGTGGGGAGCCGGGCGTCGAAGACGTTATCGATCTCCAGCGTCAGCAGCACACCGGGGAAGGCGGGGAGATGCCAGCCAAGGACCCAGTCGAAGACGACCCCGCCCGAGAGCCTCTCTTCCCGAAAGACCGGCAGCGCTTCGGAAATCGGCTCACCGGTGAACGGATCGCGCCACCCCTGCTCCCCCGGGACGACGCGGTCCTCGCGGGTATCGACGATGGTCCGGTAGCCGCTTCGGTAGCGGGCGACGTTGGTGAAGGAGAGGCCGTATCCGAGATCTCCGGTGTAGACGAGGTTGGCAAGCCACGGCCGGTTGAAGTTCCCGCGGGGGAGCTCGCCGCGTTCGATCACCCTACCGTCGAACCAGATGCGCGACGACACCTCCTCCTGCGCCAGGATGTCGTCGTAGCTCTCGTTGGTCGTCGTGCTCTGCTGCCAGGTGACATTGGCCATGAAAAAATGACGCGACCACCCCCTCTCCCAGCTCAGGCGCACGCTGTCGTGGCGGCTGCGCCCGCGGTTGGTCAGGGTGTAGACGCGAAGCCCGTCGGGCTGGGTCGGGCCGTAATCCCTGGCGAGCTCGTCCTTTCCGTCGCGCCGCACATATTTGAGCGAGAGACGCCCCTGCAGCAGCGCCTGGTCGACGCCCGCGGTGAGCTCGTCGCTGTAGGGGGTGGCCAGATGCGAGAAGCGGTTCACGTCGGCCCCGCGGTCGAGATCGGGCTCCCAGGGGGTGACAAACCCGAGAAAGGTCGTGCGGTACTCCAGAATCGGGGGGTGGACCGCCTCGCGCAGCTTGTAGGTCAGAAGAGTCCTTCCGTAGTAGCGGTTGGCGCCGCCGATGAGGACGGTGCCGCCGTCGCCGAACAGATCGTAGCTCGTCGCCAGTCGCGGAGCGACGTTGAGGTTCTGCATGAAATCGTCGTACGACAGACGCACTCCCGGGCGCACCGCGAGGCGCCCCATCTGCATCTCGTCCTCCACGAAGAGGTCGACGAGGTTCACCTGCGCCCACACCGCCCCGCGCGAGAAGGTGCGGCGGGCGGCGAAATACTGTTCCTCGTCAATGCAGCCGTAGCCGTCTTCGCCGCAGATGACATCGACATCGAGCCTCCCCCCCGAGTAGACGCGGGTCGTCTCCTTGCGCTCGAAGCGCCCCCGGACATTCTCGAAATCGATCCCCACCGAAGGGGAGTGCACGACGGAACCGGCTCGGACGGGATCGAAAACCATCGCCGCGCCCAGGGTGAGATTCTCCTGGCGCATCTCGATATCGCCGAAGCCTCCCTCGAGGCTCTCCAGCTTGCCGATCTCCATCCCCCAGGGCCGGCTCTGTGTCGCCACCCAGGCGCGCAGATCGCGGGGGGCCTGGCGCGTGCTCCAGCTCGACTGGTACCCCCCCCGAAGCTGCAGGTCGCCTGCCGGAAGGAAGAGGTCGTACTGAACGGCCCCCTGCGCTCCGCCCCCCTTGAGCCGATAGGCGCTATCGCGCACGTTGGGGTGAAAACGCCGCGCCTCATAGGGGGTCGCCGCGAAGGTCAGGCGCAGCTCCCCCTGCGGCTGCAGCCACGAATATTTGAGGAAAAAATTCTCCAGGCGCCGCGTCTGGGACGCCGCGGCGCCCAAGTGCCGCTGCGGAAGGCGCGAGTCGAGCCGGCTGTAGCTCGCCAGAATCCCCATGGAGGGGTTGAGGGGGATCTCCAACTCGGCGCCGAAATCGTGCTTTCTGAAATCGGTCGGCTCTTCGTCCCCTTCTTCGAGATGGAACCGGGTCCATTCCGAGCGGGTCGTTCGGTAGTGGAGGCGTCCGCCGAGAGTGGGGCGGGGATCGCGAGTCCTCGCCTCCACCACCCCGCCGGTGAAACCGCCGTGGCGGGCGGGGATGTTGCTGTCGTACAGAGTGATCGATTCGAGCAGAGCGGCGTTGAGAAAAAGGGACTGGGCGTGCCCCGGCAGGAGATTGACGCCGTCGTTCTCCCTGGCCGGATCGAGGAGGCTGTTGTTGCCGATGCCGTCGATGCGAAAGTTGTTCTGGAACGTCTTCCCGCCGGAGATCGAAACCGCGGGGGGGAGGATCTCGCCGACCTGACCGGTGCTGCGGAAGCTTTCGGTGAGCTGCACGTCGGGGAAGAGGCGCAGCATCTCGTTGATGCTGCCGTTGCCGGCGGGCATCCTCTCGATGGTCGCGCGATCCATGACCGAGCGGCCGGTGGCGGGGTTCAGGAAGGTGCCGATGACCTCGACCGGCGGCAGGACCGTCGGCTCCGCCTCGGCACGCATATCGGAAGGAAAGCCGAGCAATGCCGCACAAAGAATGACGATAACCGCCGGACGGCCGAATCGGCGAAGAGATCTCATGGAAAAGGAAACGCATTCAAAAGACATTGCAATCTTTCGGGGCGAATGGAAGGGGAGCCCTCAGTGGTGCGGGAAAGGATCGATGAACAGGGGCCGCCGGTCAAACCGGTCGGGGATGCCGTCGCCGTCGCTGTCGTCGTCGAGGACGAGCCCGGAAGCGAGGATCTCCTCGGGCGTCGCAAAGGGGTGGAAGAAAAAGGGGCGCCCGTCGCCGTCGAAATCGATGGAGGCCACCTTCGTATCCGGGAAGTCGTCGCGATGGGCGTAGACCTCGGCGATGGCAAGAAGGCCCCGGTTGCGCCCCGGTTTGGTGAGGATGAAACGCCCCTTGGCGTCTTCTTCGTTGACCAGTTCGAGGGCCGCGTCGAAAAAGCCTGCCGCCGCAAGGCCGGTGACGATGCTCTCGCTCCCCACCAAGGGTGGGCCGACGAAGGCTTCGACGCGCTCCTTCTCCACGAAGATGAGCCGCGCCGTCTCGGCAGCCTCGAAAAGAAGGTCTCGCGCTCCGGATGGATCGGAGAGCCGTCGGCCGTATCGGGCGGCGCGGGCCAGGTGGTCGACCTGCCGCCGAAGCTGCCTGTCCCGGTCGGTGCCGGAATAGACGGCGTGGGGGTCGAAGATCGTGCGGGCGACGGCGGCATATCGCGGCAGGATCTCGAGAGCGGCGTCGCGGTTTCCGATGTCGAGACAGACCCCCATCACCTTGTTGTAGAGGCCGGCGAGATCGAAGGGGAGGATCCCCGCGGCGTCGCGAAGGGCGCCTGCGGCCGTGAGAAGGAGCTCGTCGGCGATCGCCTCCTCGCCGATCTGATGGTAGCCGAGCAGCAGATCGACGAGACCGTCGACGACGTTCTGAAGCCCCGCCATCGTCGCGATGACCTCTTCGGCCCGTGTCAGCATTTCGAACGCGCGGGCATCGTCGCCGGCCATGTGATAGAGGTCGGCGATCTTGACATAGCCGCGCTGGATCACCTGCTGGTACAAAACGCGCTCCGTCGCCGTCTGAATCTCCTTCACCAACTCGGCGGCCATGTCGAGCGCGACGCCCGCGGTCTCGAGCTCCCCTCGGCGGATCAGCGCCAGCGCGATGTATTCGCGGCTCTTGTTGAGGGCGAAGTAGGTCAGCGCTTCGATCTTGTCCTGCGGGGTGGAGAAGTTCTTGTCGATGACCTCGAGCGCTTTCGCAAAATTTCCGTCGATCGCCTCGTAGGTGGCGACGATCATGTACGCCCGTCCCGAATGGGTCGCGGGGATCTGGTCTGCCAGCTCCAGCGCCTCTTCCCGGTGGCCGACCTGATAGAGGATCTCGACGAATTCGGCCATCAGCGACCAGGTGTCGCCTTCGGTAAGGTTCTGCAGCCCGTCGTTCTGACGGATCGACTGCACCGTCCGCCAGACGGCCACGACGTCTTCGCCGCGCCCCAGATCCGCATAGCGCCGGGCCGTCTCGCGCAGGTAATGGACCCTGGCCCGGTACGTCTTGCCCCAGGCGAACTCGTTGGGGGGGGTTTTGAGGGCGAGCGCCTCCATGGACTCGATGAGGGGGAGAGCCGCCCCCTCGTCGCCGTCGGCGATGTACTCGTCGGCCATCTGCCACGTCGCCACGATGACGCGCCCGAACAGAGCGGGGGTATTCAGGTGGGGGATGAACTCTTCCAGATAGAGGCGCATGCGCGTCGCCCCGGCGGCATCGCCCGCCTTGCGGAAAGCGGCCCCGATCGCCTGCAGAAGCTGGGCATCGGTCGTCGCCAGATTCGCCCCCTTGTGCTCGGTGAAGCGGCGGGCGAAATGCTCGGCCTTGCGCAGGATCTCCACTGCCTCGTCCTTTTTTCCGTAGCGGGTCAGCGCCTCGGCGACCAGGCGGTATCCGCGCGCCTTGAACTCGGAGAGGTGGATCTGCGTCTCGATGACGGCCGTCGCTTCGGCGATGAGCCCCACCTCGGCCATCCCCCAGGCGATCTCGACCAGAAGGGGGTCCCTGATCTGGTCGTCGAAGACGAGGGCGAGGAGCTTCTCGGCCTGATAGAAGGGGGAGACATCCGAGTTGTAGAAATACTCGATGCGGCGCTGATTGTCGTTGCCGGGCATCTCGTCTTCGAGCAAAAAGACGGAGACGGCGTAGCGGGTCCGCAGAGCGGCGAGCTCGGCGATGCGTCCGTCGTCCTTGATGGCGGGGAGTTGCTCGGCGAAAGCGGCGGGATCGGCGCTGAGCGCTTCGAAGGTCGTCAGACCGTGGGTGAAAAGGATGTAGCGCGCGATGCGCCCCGGGGCGAGCCCCCGCACCGGCAGGGGAGTGTCGCCCGAAGCGGAGAGGATCTTCTCGGCCAATGCCTCGAGGTTGCGCCGAAGGTGAGGATGGTCGAGATCGCTCTCGGGGAGCATCAGCGCGACCACCTCCTCCAGGGAGACTCGCAGC
>JBJHBH010000085.1:0-14980 GCA_050485365.1 Desulfuromonadales bacterium
GGCAGAGGGGCTCCTGATCGAACGGGTGGCCGGGCTGCAGGTCTACGACAAGGTAAGCGTCACCGACGAGGAGGTGGAGTCCTATTACGCGCGCAACCGCGAGGCGTTCGCGCGCCCCGAGCAGGTCAGGGCGCGACACATCGTGGTCGGCAGCCGCGCCGAGGGCGAAGAGGCCCTGAAGGCACTCGGCGCCGGGGAGCCCTTCGAGGCGGTCGCGCGCCGCGACTCCCTGTCGCCGGACGCCGAGCAGGGGGGGGATCTGGGCTTTTTCGCCCGCGGCGAGATGCCGGCCGAGTTCGAGGCGGTCGTCTTCACTCTCCCCCCGGGGGAGCGCAGCGCGCTGGAGCGAAGCGAATACGGCTACCACATCTTTCTGGTCGAGGAGCGAAGGCCCGCCGTGCGCTTCGAGATCGAGGACGTTCGGGAAGAGATCCGGGAGCTGCTGCGCTCGGAGAAGGAGGAGGCCGCCTATCGGCAGTGGATTCAGTCGCTGCGGGGGCGCTCGGCCATCGAGGTCAACTGGTCTCTTCTGTAGAGAGGTCGACGGGGGGAGAACCCTAGTTCAAACGGAGAAGAACCGATGAAATACGCCATCACCACTGCAGCGCTCGTCCTTGCGCTGAGCGCCTGGGCCAACGCCACCACGATCGATCGGGTCGTGGCGGTGGTCAACAACGAGATCATCACCTCTTTCCAGCTCGAAAAAGAGCTGCGTGCCACCGGAGAGCTCGACCGCCGGGCGGTCCTCGACCGATTGATCCAGCAGACCCTCGAGCGCCAGAGGGCCAAGGAGATCGGGATCGAAGTCTCCGAAGCGGAGATCGAGGCGGCCATCCGGGACGTTCAGCTCCAAAACGACCTGAGCCGCGCCGAGCTCGAGGAGGCTCTGCTCGCCCAGGGGATGAGCTTTGCCGATTACCGCGAGACCCTGCGCAGCCAGATTCTGCATTTTCGCCTGATGGGGCACGACGTGCAGTCGAGAGTCGAGGTGAGCTCCCGCGAGATCGGCGAATATTTCCAGGAGAATATCGACGCCTACCGGCAGGAGGAGAAGGTGCGCATCAGCCACGTCACCTTCCCCGTAGCCCAGAGGCTCTCGACCGATCGCGTCGAGGCGCTGCGCGGCGCGGCCGACGAGGCCCTCGCGCGTCTGCGCGCCGGAGCACAGGTCGAGGACGTCCTGCACGACTTCGCGCCCCGCGGCGCCGTCGGCGGGGACATGGGGAGGCTCGCTCTCGACGAGCTCAACCCCGCCTTCGCCCGCGCCGTGCAGAACCTCGGGGCGGGAGAGGTCAGCGCCGTCATCGAGACGCCCCAGGGGCTTCATCTTCTGAAGGTGACCGAGGTCGTGCCGGGGTCGGTCCCCTCCATCGACACCGTCCGGGACGAGATCGCCGACATCCTGCGCCAGGAGAAGACCGGGGAGGCGATGAAGGAATGGGCCGAGTCGCTGCGCAAGAAGGCCTATGTCGATGTGCGCCTGTAGCGCGAGGGCTGAATGACTCGGCCGATCGTCGTGACGATGGGCGATCCGACCGGGGTCGGTCCGGAGATCATCGTCAAGGCCCTGATCGCGGGGCGCTTCGACGCTCTGGCGCGCCCCCTGCTCGTCGCCGGTGATCCGGCCGTCCTCGCCCGCGCCGCGGCCCTCTTCGGCGCCCCGTGCGCCGTCGCCGCCGCCTCGGGGCTCGCCACACACACCCTTTCCATCGACGGCCGCACCCTGGCCGTGCACGCCCTGGCCGACCTTGCGGCCGCTGAGCTTCGCTACGGAGCGCCCGACGCCGACTGCGGGCGGGCGATGCTGCGCTACATCGAGTGGGCCTGCGACTGCTGCCTGGCGGGGGAGGCCGCCGCCATGGTGACCGCCCCCATCAGCAAGGGGGCGATCCGCGCCGCCGGGTGCGACTTCCCCGGCCACACCGAGCTTCTGGCGGCGCGCTGCGGGGTGCAGAAGGTCGTGATGATGCTCGGCGGCGAACGCCTCAAGGTCTGCCTCGTCACCACCCACCTGGCGCTGCGGCGTGTCCCCGAGGTTCTCACCACGGAAGAGATCGCCGAGACGATCCGCATCGTCGACGCCTCCTTTCGCCGCTTCTTCCGGATCGATCGCCCCCGGATTGCCGTCCTCTCCCTCAACCCCCACGCCGGCGAAGGGGGGCTCTTCGGCGACGAGGAGGGGCGCCTTATCGTCCCCGCTATTGAAGTCTGCCGTGCCGAGGGGATCGACGCCACCGGCCCCCACAGCGCCGACACCCTCTTCTGGTTCGCCGCCAAGGGGGAGTGCGACGCGGTGGTGTGCATGTACCACGACCAAGGGCTCATTCCGCTCAAGCTCCTGCATTTCGAGGACGGCGTCAACGTCACCCTGGGCCTGCCCATCGTTCGCACCTCCGTCGACCACGGCACCGCCTACGACATCGCCGGCACCGGCACCGCGAGCGAAACGAGCCTTGTGGCGGCGGTCGAGATGGCGCAGCGGATGGCGGGATAAATCGAGATCAGGCGAGAGGCAATGGGCGAGAGGCTATAGGAAAATCCGATAAAGCTTAGGCCCATGGCCCATCGCCCATCGCCTAGTGCCTGATTCTATGAACAAAATCGTCGTCCGGGGCGCCCGGGAGCACAACCTGAAGGGGTTCGACGTCGAGATCCCCCGGGAGAAGCTGGTGGTGATCACCGGCGTCTCGGGCTCGGGCAAGAGCACCCTCGCCTTCGACACCCTCTACGCCGAGGGGCAGCGTCGATACGTCGAGAGCCTCTCGGCCTACGCCCGCCAGTTTTTGGAGCAGATGGAGAAGCCCGACGTCGAGAGCATCGAGGGGCTCTCCCCCGCCATCTCCATCGAGCAGAAGACGACTTCGAAAAACCCCCGCTCCACCGTCGGCACCGTCACCGAGATCTACGACTATCTGCGTCTGCTCTTCGCCCGCATCGGGCGCGTCCACTGCCCCGAGTGCGGGCGCGAGATCGCCTCGCAGACGGTGCAGCAGATGGCCGACCGCCTCCTTTCCCTCCCCGAAAAGAGCCGCCTCATCCTCCTGGCCCCCGTGGTGCGAGAGCGCAAGGGGGAGTACAAAAAAGAGCTCAAGGAGTTTCTCGCCGCGGGCTTCGTGCGGGCGCGCATCGACGGCGAGATGGTCGAGCTCGCCGACCCCCCTGCTCTCGACAAGAACAAAAAGCACACCATCGAGGTGGTGGTCGACCGCGTGGTGGTGAAGGCGGGGATCGAAGGGCGCCTGGCCGAGTCGCTGGAGACGGCCCTTCGGCTGGCCGACGGACTCGTGCGCGTCGAGGTGGTGGAGGGGGAGAGTTTCCTCTTCTCCGAGCGCCACGCCTGCGTCGAGTGCGGCGTCTCGCTGCCGGAGATCGCGCCGCGCACCTTCTCCTTCAACAGCCCCCAAGGGGCGTGCCCCGACTGCGCGGGGCTCGGCACCCGCATGTACTTCGATGCGGCGCAGATCGTCCCCGATGCGTCCCGATCGCTGCGCCAGGGGGCCGTCGCCCCGTGGGAGAGCCGTACCGGCTTTTTCTACCAGCAGGTCCTCGAAGCCCTCGCCGAGCACTACGGATTCGACATGGACGCCCCCTTCTCGGCGCTGCCGCCCGAAATCCGCACGATCGTCCTGCACGGCTCGGGGAAGGAGGCGGTGCGCTTCTTCTACGACCAGGGTGGGCGGCGCCACTACTACGAGAAGGTCTTCGAGGGGGTGATCCCGAACCTGGAGCGGCGCTTCCGCGAGACCGACTCGGAAGGGGTGCGCGAGACGCTGGAGCGCTTCATGGACACGATGCCGTGCCCCACCTGCCATGGAGCGCGCCTCAAGCGAGAGGCCCTCTTCGTGCGGGTCGGCGGGAAGAACATGGCCGAGGTGACCGCCCTGTCGGTGGCCGACGCCCTCCCCTTCTTCGACGCCCTGCAGCTCTCGGCCAAGGAGGCCGAGATCGCCCGGCGCATCCTCAAGGAGGTGCGCGAGCGCCTCTCCTTTCTCGTGCACGTCGGCCTCGACTATCTCTCCCTCGACCGCACCTCGGCGACCCTGTCGGGGGGGGAGGGGCAGCGCATCCGTCTCGCCACCCAGGTCGGCTCGTCCCTCACCGGGGTCCTCTACATCCTCGACGAGCCCTCCATCGGGCTGCACCAGAGGGACAACCGGCGCCTTCTGGAGACGCTGCGGCGCCTTCGCGATCTGGGGAACACCGTCCTGGTGGTGGAGCACGACGAGGAGACGATCCTGGAGGCCGACCACGTCATCGACATGGGGCCGGGGGCCGGAGTTCACGGCGGAGAGATCGTCGCCCAGGGGACGCCGCAGCAGATCATGGCGAGCCCCCGCTCCCTCACCGGCCTCTACCTGAGCGGCGAGCTTGCCATCGCCGTCCCCGAGGAGCGGCGCGCTTCCGAGCGCTTTTTGACGATACGCGGGGCGCGCGGCAACAACCTCAAGGGGGTCGACGTCGCCGTGCCGCTGGGGACGATGACGTGCGTGACGGGGGTCTCGGGGTCGGGCAAATCGACGCTGGTCATCGACACCCTCTACAAAACCCTCGCACGGACCCTCAACCGCTCCCGGGAGAAGCCGGGGGAGGTCGACGCCGTGGAGGGGATCGAGCAACTCGACAAGGTCATCGACATCGACCAGTCCCCCATCGGGCGCACCCCGCGCTCGAACCCCGCCACCTACACCGGCGTCTTCACCGACATCCGCGACCTCTTCGCCCAGCTCCCCGAGGCAAAGGTGCGCGGCTACGCCCCGGGGCGCTTCTCCTTCAACGTCAAGGGGGGGCGCTGCGAGGCGTGCCAGGGCGACGGCATCCTGCGCATCGAGATGCACTTCTTGCCGGACGTCTTCGTCACCTGCGAGGCGTGCAAGGGAGCGCGCTACAACCGCGAGACCCTCGAGGTGCGCTACAAGGGGAAGAACATCGCCGAGGTGCTGGAGATGACGGTGGCGCAGGCGGCGAAGTTTCTCGAGAACGTGCCGCGCATCCGGGGCAAGCTCGACACGCTGCGCGACGTGGGGCTCGGCTACATCCGGCTGGGGCAGAGCGCCACGACCCTCTCGGGGGGGGAGGCGCAGCGGGTGAAGCTCGCCAAGGAGCTCGGCAAGAGGGCGACGGGGCGCACCATCTACATTCTGGATGAGCCGACGACGGGGCTGCACTTCGCCGACATCCACAAGCTGCTGGAGGTTTTGCAGCGCCTGGTCGATGCCGGCAACACGGTGGTGATCATCGAGCACAATCTCGACGTCATCAAGACCGCCGACTGGATCGTCGACATGGGGCCGGAAGGGGGGGACCGCGGCGGCGAGGTTGTCGCCTGCGGCACCCCGGAGGAGGTGGCGCTGGTCGAGGGCTCGCACACCGGGGCGTACCTGCGCACGATTTTGATGGGCGGAAACTAAAGGGGGGAGATCTCTCGCACCAGGGCGCCGTTGGCGATGTAGCGCTCCTCCTCCCCTACCAGGGCGAAGAAGCCGGGGGAGGCGTTGACGTAGTCGAGAAGACGGCTCTTGCCCTCGGGCATCTCCAGTACGATCTTCCCCTCCAGCACCTCGCCGCCGAAAAAGGTGATGCGCACGCGCATCTCGTCGCCCAGCGGAGCGTCTTTGTCCTCGCCGCCGCGGTAGGCCAGATGCGTCACGGCGCTCTTGTTCACAAGGATGAAGCGGTTTTGCGCGTCGCGAAAGGGGAGGAAGGCGTCCTTTTCCCGCAGCAGATCGAGAAGGGTCTGGGCGCCGCTGTGGCTGGAGGCGAAGGGGCTCAGAAAGACGACGCCGTGATGGACGACCTGATCCGAGAGGTGCACGGCGACCTCCTTCTCCTGTTTGTCCACGCGGTAAAGACTCATGAGAACCTCCTGGAAGGTGAATAGTCCGGCCGCGACTGTAGCCTGTTTCGGAAAAAGAATCAAGAAAGCGCCCCCGCTTTTCACCCCTTGTGCGCACCGCGCGGGAGGTTGACAGCGTGGGTGCTTCGGGTAGAATTAACCTTCGTTCTCATGAAGATGATAAAGGGTGCGTCCGGGCCGCACCGGGCTTCCGGCACCGCTTCGGGCCGCCTTCCTGAAGATGATACACTTGAAGGAGAACGCCCCGCCCGCTCCCCCGGTGCGCAGCTGTGTGCGCCGTCATCGATGAAGCCGAGCGATCAATCAATGAGGTCCGAGATGGAGAAGTGTCCCGTTTGCAAAGAGATGAAAAAAGGAAAGTTCTCCTGCAGCGGATGCGGCACCTTCTTTGTCTGCCCCAACCCCGGCTGCGCGGCCGAGATCCGCAAGCGCGACGCCGAGAGCTGTGCGCGCTGCGGCCTTCTGTTCGGCGAATACCTCAAAAACCGCAAGATGCTCCGGCAGTGCCCCAAGTGCAAGAAGCGGCAGGGGCTCTCCGAACCCCAATGTCGCTACTGCCGTTACTGGTTTTTGTGCCCTACCTGCGGGCACAAGGTCCCTTCCACCAGCATGCTGACCTGTCCGCGCTGCGCCACCAGCCTGCGGTGAAGGATCTTGCGGGAATGAGGAAGCCGCTCCCTCCTCACCCCTTCCAATCGAAGGCCACCAGAGGGAGGGTCCTTTGCTTTGGGAAGTTCTCTGGGGATTTGTCGTTGCGCTGAGCATTGCCTCGGCCGCGCACGCCCTGCTGCACAAAAAAGATCCCCGGGCCGCCTTGGGGTGGATCGTTCTGTGCCTCGTCCTTCCGGGGATCGGGGCGATCTTCTACTGGCTGCTCGGCGTCAACCGCATCAAGACCCGCGCCCGCTCGTGGCAGGAGGAGGGGCGCATCTCCTTCTGGCAGGATTCGGGGATCTCCGACAGCGGCGTCTCCCCCGTCGAGCTTCTCCCCCGCAAGCAGCTCCTCTCTCTGCACCGCCTCTCCGACACGGTGACGCGGCGCCCCCTGGCCGCCGGGAACGTCATCGAAGCGCTGCACAACGGCGAAGAGTGCTATCCGGCAATGCTGGAAGCCATCGCCGGAGCGCGCCGCAGCGTTTTTTTGTGCACCTACATCTTTGACAGCGACGAAACGGGGCGTCGCTTCGCCGAGGCCCTGCGCCAGGCGGCCGATCGCGGCATCGAGGTGCGCGTCATTGTCGACGCCCTCGGGGAGCGCTACTCCCTCCCGGTGGTGCGGCGCTATCTGAAGGGGAGCCGGGTGAAGGTGGCGCGTTTCCTGCCGCTGCTGACTGGCGGGCTGCACCTGAATCTGCGCAACCATCGCAAGCTGCTCGTCATCGACAACAGCGTCGGCTTCACCGGCGGGATGAACATCGGCGATCGGCACCTGGCGGCGCGCAACGACCCGCGGCGGGTGGTCGACATCCACTTCCGGATCCGCGGCCCCGTCGTTTCGCACCTGCAGGAAGCCTTCCTCGAGGACTGGCACTTCTGCACCCGGGAGGCCCGCCCCCCTGACCCCCCTCCTCCGCCCGTCGCCGGAGGGGCGCTGTGCCGCGGGATCAGCGTCGGACCGAACGAGGACTACGAGAGCCTGACGTGGATCTTCATCGGGGTGCTCAACTGCGCGCGCAAGAAGGTGCGCATCATGACCCCCTACTTCATCCCCGACCGCTCGCTCGTCTTCGCCATAAACGCCGCCTCCCTGCGCGGGGTGGAGGTCGAGATCATCCTGCCGCAGAAGAACAACCTCCCATTTCTGGCCTGGGCGACCCATTCGTATCTGTGGGAGCTGCTGCGCTACGGCACGCGCATTTTCTTCCAGCCTCCCCCCTTCGTCCACAGCAAGATTCTGATGATGGACGGGCACTACTCGCTGATCGGCTCGGCGAACATCGATCCGCGAAGCCTGCGGCTCAATTTCGAGTTCAACCTCGAAGTCTACGACGTTGGGTTCACAGAGAGTCTGGTGCGGCACTTCGACGAGGTGCGCGCCCGCTCCCGGGAGACGACCCTGTCGCAGATGGACGCCCGCCCCCTCCCCGTCAAGATGCGCGACGGCTTCGCCAAACTCTTTTCGCCCTATCTGTAGGAGGCCGAAGGTCTGCCATGCTCTACGAAATGAGGCCCCGCGGGTTGCGGGGCCTCTTTGGGGGGCCGAGCGTCAATGGTCTTTAGGGGTGCGCTCTTCTTCGTTCTTCTCCTTCCGGACCGGAAGGGAGCAGGCGTCGGAGAGTCAGGTTCGAAACCCCAGCCGGGGGAGCACCCAGCGGTTGAGGACGAACCAGAGTGCGACGACGCCGAGCAGGATCAGGAATTCCATCGGACGCCTCCTTAGATATATGTTTCCATATATATCACTTAAGCGACCAGCTTGCAACCCCGTCTACGACGAGAGCGTCAGGTTGTTCTCCACATCGAGCACCCCCGGGGTGAACCAGCAGTCGTTCTCGGCGGCGCTGCGCTCGATGGGGGAGTCGACCTGCCCCTTGAGTGTCACCCGCCCGTCGTGGACGTCGATGAGGAGCTTCTTGGGATCGACCAGCGAATCCTTCTCCATGATCGTGATCAGATTGTCCTTGAGCTCGTCGTCGTTGTCCTCTTCCTGCGGCTCGACGGCGATGAGGTTGACAACGTTGGTGACGCCGGGAACCCACCAGCACAGCACTTCGCACATACGCCTCTGAATGAGGGAGTGGACGTGGCCGCGAAGGATGATGCCGCCGTCGGCGTCGGCCTCGATGTCGATGTTGTGCTGCTCGATGTTGCGCTCCTGCAGCAGGGCGTGGCGGACGTGCTCGGCGATCTGAAGATCGCCCATCGCCTCGGCGGGGGCGACCCGCAGATCGTCCCGCACCGACTTCACGCCGGGGACGGCGCCGGCCTGGCTCAGGGCGAGGCGCTTGGCGGCCACCGACGGGACGGTCCCCGACAGCGTGAGGTAGCCTGCGTCTTCGAAGATGACGAGGTCGCTTTGATTGATGCGGATGCGGGAGTCGCGGGTGAGGGTGGCGTGAACTTTCTGGACGAGGTCGCTGTGAACGCCGTTCATGGTTGCCTCCGGGCAAAGGGCCTGATTCCAGTCTAGCGCTCCGCCGGAGGTTCTCAAGGGCGCGTCAGATCAGCAAAACGGGGCAGCGGGTGTGGTGCAGGACGTGGTTGGCCACCGAGCCGAACAGCACGTCGCGGATCTCGCCGTGCCAGCGTCGCCCGATGATCAGCAGCTGAAACCCCTCTTCGTTGGCGATGCGAGGGATGAGCTCGCGGGCGGAGCCGAGCTCCAGGCGCGCGACGGTCTGCATCCCCGCGGCGAGGAAACGCGCGTTGTGCCGATCGAGAAGCTGCTGCGCCGACTTGCGCGCCTGCTCTTTGATCATGTCGAGCTGGAAGTCGGGGATCATCCGGTAGGCGAGCTTGTCGATCTCCACCACGTGCAGCAGCGTCAAAGGGGCGGGGAAGCGTTCTTTGTTGGCGACGATCGCCTCGATGGTGCGCGCGCTCGTCTTCGAGCCGTCCAGAGGGACGAGGATCTTGACAGTCATGGTCTGCTCCGCCGTATCAGCCATAGACGAGCCTCGGCAAGAAGAGGACGAGGTCGGCCCAGAAGGTGAGGATGAGAAGGATGCCGATCTGGATCAGGATAAACGGAAGTACCGCCCGCGCCACCTGCAGCAGGTCGCGGTCGGCGACGGCGCCGGTGATGTAGAGGCTCACCCCCAGCGGGGGGGTGGCGTAGCCGATGCCGAGGTTGAGCGTCATCAGCAGCCCGAAATGCATAGTGTCGATGCCGAAGCGCGACAGCAGCGGAAGGAAGATCGGCGCCAGAATCAGCGTCGCCGAGATGATGTCCATGAACATCCCGATGACGAGCAGCATCACGTTGACGGCGATCAGAAAGACCCACGGCGACGAGATGTTGGCCACCACGGCGTTGGCGATCTGGTCGGGGATCTGCTCGAAGGTCAGGTATTCGCCGAAGACCGACGCGCCGGCGACGATGACCAGCAGGGTCGAGGAGGTGACGGCCGAGGAGACGACGACCTTCTTCACGTCGCGGATTTTCATATCGCGGTGGATGACGATCTCGACGAAGAAGGCGTAGAAGCAGGCGACCACCGCCGCCTCGTTGGCGGTGAAGAACCCCGAGTAGATGCCGCCGAAGATCACCACCGGCAGCATCAGCGCCCAGACGCTCTCGCGCAGCACCGCCCTCGCCTCCTTGAGTGTGGGGCGCGCAGCGGTCTTGATCCCCTGGCGCCGGCAGACGAACCAGGCGTAGAGGGAGAAGGCGAACATGATCATGATCCCGGGGATGAAGCCCGTCAGAAAGAGGGCTTCGAGCGGATCGTTGGTGATCATGGCGTACAGGATCATGCTGATCGAGGGGGGGATGATGACCCCCAGGATCGGGGCGGTGGTCATGATCCCGAGGCTGAAGCGCTCGTCGTAGTTGTTGGCGATGAGGGCCGGGATCATGAAGCCGCCGATGGCGACCACCGTCGCCACCGTCGATCCGGAGATGGCGCCGAAGAAGCCGCAGGCGAGCACCCCCGCCATGGCGAGTCCCCCCGGCAGAAAACCGACCAGGACGTTGGCGGTCTTGATCAGCTTCTGCACGATGCTCCCCGTCGTCATGATGTTGCCGCACAGCACGAAGAACAAGACGACGACCAGCGCAAACTTGTCCATGCTGCGGTACAGCACCTCGAGGGTGATCAGCGGGTCGATGCCGATCAGGTAGGCGAGGCCGATGAGCCCGGTGAAGAAAAGGGCCATGAAGACCGGCACCGTCGCGGCCAGCGATCCGAGAAGAACGGCGAGGATGATCAGATAGCTCGATTCCATGACAGTTCGGCGCTAGGCGATGGGCTCTGGGTTGAAGGGGATGATGCCAATAACCACGGTTACTCCGTGAGCTTTCGCCCGGTGAGGTCCTCGAAGGCGATGATCAGGGTGCGGACGAACATCATCACCCCGACCACGGGGAGGACGGCGTAGAAATACCACTCGGGGATCTGAAGGGTCGCCGTTCGGGCGTAGGGGTCCTGGTAGACCATGTGGGTGATCTGCCACCCCAGATGAATCATCAGCGAGGCGAAGATCAGCACCCCGAGATGGCTCAGCGCGCTCATCGGCTTGCGCAGCACCGGAATGAGCTGGGGGAGGGCGTCGATGCGGATGAGGGAGCGGCTGCGCAGGGCGGCGGCGGCCCCCATGAAGGTGGTGAAGAAGATGACTTTGCGCACCACCTCGTCGGACCAGAAGATGTTGATGTCCGTCGTCTTGCGCAGCACGATGTTGGCCATGGCGACCAGCAGGGCCGCGGAGACGGCGAAAAAGAGGGACCAGTCCTCGACGAAGGAGAGGGTGCGGTCGACGATGCGGATGAATTTGCGCGCCATGTCTGCCCAAAAAAGGGGCCGGGAGGGAAGATCCCCCCGGCCGCCGTTGTGTTGATGCGGGACCCCGGTCGGGTCAGTCGCCGAGGGCCGCGCGTACGCGGTTCAGGTAATCGGCGCCGATGCGGCGCCCCCAGGTGTCGTAGACCGGGGCCGAGGCCTCGATGAGCCGGGCGCGGTCGGCGTCGGTGAGGGGGATGAACTCGACGCCGTTCTTCTTCGCCTCGGCGATCTGCTCCTGATGCTGCTCGTAGGCGAGCTTGCGGCTGATGGCGCTCTCCTCCTCGATGACCTCGATGAGGATCTTCTGCAGGTCGGCGGGGAGACGGTCGAACCAGCGCTTGTTCATCAGGTGGACGAAGAGCCCCTGGGCGTAGTTGATCTCGGTGAAGTACTTGGCGACGTTGAACTTGCGGGTGATGTTGCATACGGTGGGGGTGTGGTCGAGGCCGTTGATGACGCCGGTCTGAAGCGCCTGCGGCACGTCGGGCCACGGCATGACGGTGAAGCTCAGTCCCCAAGCGCGGTAGATGTCGGTATTGACGGGCGCTTCGGCGATGCGGAAGCTCACCCGCCGGGCGTCGTCGAGGGAGCGCACCGGGGTGGTGGTGGCCCAGCCGTACCCGCCGTAGCTGGTGATGTCGACGACCATGACCCCGCGCGCGACGGCCGCGTTGCGGAACGGGTCGAAGAGCTCGGGGGTGTTGCGGAACGTCTCGAGCTTCTCGAAGGTGTCGACGACGAAGGGGAGGTTGACGATGCCGAGGGTGTCGGCGACGTTCGCCGCGGCGACCGACGAGCTGAGCATTCCGTGCACGGCGCCCATGCGCAGCTTCTGGATGACGTCGCGCTCGCCGCCGAGCTGCGCCAGGGGGCGAAAGTCGACGTAGAGGCGTCCCTCGGAGCGCTCCCAGACCTTGTCGCGGATGCGGTAGCCGACCCCGACCCCTTCGATGGCCGGATGGGAGACGTTGGACAGGATGTAGGTGTGCTCGGCCTGGCGCGGATCGAAGCTCGGCCTCCAGTGGCTGAGCGGATCGGCGTCCTGCCCCAGGACGGGGGCGGCGGGGAGAGCGAGCGCCACAAGACAGGCGGCGACGACGGGGAAGAAACCTCTGCGCATCGGGGGGACTCCTTTGGGCACGGGGATGAAAAGAGGAGGATATCCTATTACAAACCGCGTTTGATTAACACCATTTTCTGCAGGGGAGCCCTCCCGCTACAGCTCATCGAGCGTCCGGCGGACCGTGTCCAGGTACTCGGCGCCGATCCTCTCCGCCCACCTCTCATAGACTGGAGCGCTCATCTCGACGAGCCTGGCGCGGTCGGTCTCGGAGAGGGAGTAGAACTGAACCCCCTTGGCCTTCGCCTCGGCGATCTGGCGCTCCTCCTGCTGCCGGGCGAGGGCGCGCGCCCGGGCGCTCTCCTCCTCGATAACCTCGATGAGGATCTTCTGCAGATCGGCGGGGAGGCGGTCGAACCAGCGCTTGTTCATCAGGTGGATGTAGAGCCCCTGCGCGTAGTCGAGGTGGGTGAAATGCTTGGCGACGTCGAACTTGCGGGTGATGTTGCATACGGTGGGGGTGTGGTCGAGGCCGTTGATGACGCCGGTCTGCAGCGCCTGCTGCACGTCGGGCCACGGCATGACGGTGAAGCGCAGCCCCCAGGCCCGGTACAGATCGGTGTTCACCGGCGCCTGGGCGATGCGGAAATTGACCCTGCGGGCGTCGTCGAGGGTACGCACCGGGGTCGAGGTGGCCCAGCCGTAGGAGCCGTATCCGGTGAAGTCGACGACGAGAATCCCCTGGCGCGCCGCACTCTCGCCGAAATGTCCCCACAGCTTCGGGTCGCGCCGGAACGCCTCGAGCTTCTCGTAGGTGTCGACGACGAAGGGGAGGTTGACCAGGCCGAGGGTGTCGCTGACGTTGACCGCCGCCACCGACGAGCACAGCATCCCCTGCACCGCTCCCATGCGCAGCTTCTGTATGACGTCGCGTTCGCCGCCGAGCTGCGCCAGGGGCCGAAAATCGACGTAGAGGCGCCCCTCGGAGAGCTCCCACACCCGATCGCGGATGCGGTAGCCGACGCCGATCCCCTCGATGGAGGGGTGATCGACGTTGGAGAGGATGTAGGTGTAGCGGGCGCCCGACGGGTCGAAGGCGGGGCGCCACGAGGAGAGGGGGTCGCTCTCGGCGAAGGCGCCGGTGGCGGCAAGGGCGAGGCAGCTCAGGGCGATGACGAAACGACGGAACATGACGGGGGCTCCTTTTCGTGCAAGCTCTCGGATATTAACGTGAATTCAAAGAATAAGCCATGAAGTCTAGGGGGAAGGGCGCCTGCGGTCAAGGGAAATCTCCCGCGCCATCGGCATTGAAGAGGTGGCTGTCATGACGAATACGGCTTCTCATGGGAGCGAACTCGATGTATAAATAGGCGCTGAATTCATCCCGGCGAAAAGTGAGAAGGCATCGTCATGATCGATCCGATTATCCTCTTTTTCCTCCTCGGCCTCGGTGCGGCGCTGCTGCGTTCGGAGCTGCGCCTCCCCTCGGTCATCTACGAATTTCTGAGCATCGTGCTCCTGCTCTCCATCGGCCTCAAGGGGGGGATCGAGCTCTCCAAGCAGCCCTTCATCGATCTGCTGCCGCAGATCGTGGCCGTCACCGCCATGGGCTTTCTCCTGCCCTTTGTCGCCTTCTACGTCCTGCTTCATCTGGGGCGCTTCAAGCGGGCCGATTCGGCGTCGATCGCCGCACACTACGGCTCGGTCAGCGTCGGCACCTACGCCGTGGCCGTCGCCTACATGGGGAGCCGGCAGATCTTCTTCGAAGAGCACCTGCCGCTGCTGCTTGTCATTCTGGAGGTCCCGGCGATTTTGGTGGGGATCGTCCTCGCCCGCGGCTTTTCGCGCCAGATGCGCTGGGGCGACGTCGCCCACGAGGTCTTCCTCGGCAAGGGGATCGTCCTGCTGATCGGCGGCCTGCTCATCGGTTGGATCGCCGGGGCGGAGGGCGTCGCCTCCATCGAGCCCCTCTTCTTCGACCTGTTCAAGGGGGTGCTGGCTCTGTTCCTGCTGGAAATGGGCATTCTGACCGCCGCCCAGGTCGGCAGCCTGCGCAAGTACGGCCTGTTTCTGCTCGGCTTCGGCATCGCCATGCCGATCTTCTCGTCGCTGGTGGGGATCGCCCTCGGGTGGGTGCTGGGCCTGTCGGTCGGCGGAACGGCGATGCTGGGGATTCTGGCGGCGAGCGCCTCGTACATCGCCGTTCCGGCGGCCATGCGCATCTCGGTCCCCGAGGCGAATCCGACCCTCTCGCTGACCGCCGCCCTGGGGATCACCTTCCCCTTCAACGTCCTGGTCGGAATCCCTCTGTATTACGCTTTTGCCGAGCACGCCCATTCTCTGCTGGGAGGTTGAGAGCCATGGAAATACACCCGCGCAAAATGTTGACGATCATCACCGAAGCGGCTCTGGAGACGACTCTCGTGCGCGACATCGAGAAGCTCGGCGCCCACGGATACACCATCAGCGATGCCCGCGGCAAGGGGCGGCGCGGGGTGCGCAGCGCCGGCTGGGGGCCGAGCAGCAACATCCGCATCGAGATCCTGTGCAGCGAGGAGAGGGCCTCGGCCATCGCCTCCCACTGCCGTGACCACTACTACGACGACTACGCCATGACGATCG